>CAYNOL010000012.1:36627-39364 GCA_964398825.1 uncultured Ardenticatenaceae bacterium | reverse complement strand
TGCAGTAGCGGCAGTAGCTGGCGCACTGGGTGGTGACGAGCATCAGCACCCGGTCGGGGTAGCGGTGCACCAGGCCCGGCACGGGGGAGTGCTTGTCCTCGGCCAGCGAATCCTCCATCATCGACTCGAACGGCACCATTTCCCGGTCGGTGGGGATGACCTGCTTGCGGACGGGGCAATGGGGGTCGTCGGGGTCGATCAGGCTGGCGAAGTAGGGGGTGATGTCGACGCGAAACAGCCCCTTGGTAGTCAGGGCGCGCTTCTCCGACTCGGTCAGATTGATGACACGGCCGAGCTCCTCGACGGAGTTGAGGCGGTTGGACATCTGCCAGCGCCAATCCATCCACTTCTCGTCGGGCACATCCTTCCAGTAGGGGGCCCGCGTGTAGACGGGGTCGTTCAGAGGGCTGGTGGTGGGTTTGGGCATGGGTTGTAACTCCTGTGACTAAGCAATCTCTCGGGCGAGGGCAAGTCGTTTGGTTCACATGGTGAAACAGCGGTTCATTATTAGCCATTATAGCGGAGCGCGGCGGGATTGTCATGTGGCAGGAAAACGAAAACATCCAGACCATCAGGTCTGGATGTACAGGGACGTATTTGGAAAAAAGCTACGGATTCACATCACACGGAAAAAACAGATGATCCGTTCCATCCATGAAAATCCATAGCCAAACTCTTCTTTTTATTGATAGGCCGCCTGTAACTCCTCATCCGGCACCACATGGGTATCGATGTGGTCACTGCCGTTGCGGCGCATGATGTCGGCCGCCAGTTCGGCCGTCTCCATGCTGGCCTGCACCATCAGCATGGCCGTCCCCTTGCTCAGCGCTTCGTGGACGTCCATATTCACGTGCTCCTCGGCGCGGACGGTGTAAATGGCGGTCAGATAACCGCCAATGGCCGCGCCGCCGCCCAGAGCCACCAGGACGAAGATGACATCGAGAACGGGATGCAGGCGAACCTCAAACATAAAGATGAGCAGCAAGCCGAGGGCCGCGCCGACCAGCGCGCCGATGAGCGCCCCAACCAGCCACGCCCGCGAGGCCGCCTTCTCCGGCTTGCCTTCAATGTAGTGTGGCACGTCGTCCAGCTCGCGCAACTCCTTGACGTCCTGCGGCCGGAAGCCGCTGGCCAGCAGTTCTGTGCGGGCCGCTTGCGTTCCACCGGGACGGAAAAATCCAACGACAGCTTTCATGATCACAGACCTCCATTCGCAAATAATGCTCTTTGCTGTCTTCATTGTAGTGGGCGAGCAGGCGTAAAGACCATAGGCCGGGGCATAGCCGAGGGATATAGAGGCGGTACATTTTCGGGTCGGGGCTTTCCTTGGCGGACACCAGGGGCCGGCAGCCGGCGCGTTATTACGGCAAAGCAGGCTAGCGGATATACTAAGCCTGAGTTTGGCGCGATGGCCCCGAGGGAATGATACAGGCCGGTACGCCCCTGCTGCGGTCGTTGCGCGAATTCCCAGTTGTCCGGGTGCGTGCCGGGTTGGCAGTTGCGTGACCAAACGCCGTCCTTCCCGTCGCGGGCGATACGTTCCACACCATGAAGCGATGAGAAACCTGGTCTATGTCCTGATAATCTTCGCCGTTGCGCTGGCGGTTCTCTACTTCTACACGTCGTCGCGAACCGACACGTTCACCGGGCGTTGGGTGGCCTGGCGATCGTCCCACATCGACGATTACAAGCTGTTCCCCCACCACGCTATCGAAAACGCGCCGCCCGTCTTCCATTTCCAGCCCGCCCCGGAACCCCCGGCTTTGGTCCCCGTCGCCTATCATTATAAGGAAAAGCCGCAGCAGGCGGAGTTGACCCAATTGCTGGAATCGACGGGGACGACGGCCTTCATCGCCGTGCGAGACGACGAGCTGCTGTATGAAGGGTACTTCAACGGCTACGGCCGGGATTCAATCAACACGTCCTTCTCAATCGCCAAGTCGATTACCTCGCTGCTGGTGGGCATGGCCATCGACGACGGCCACATCAACAGCCTGGAAGACCCGGTGACGATGTACATCCCTGAACTGGCCGAGACAGACCCGCGCTATCGCAACATCACCCTGCAGCATCTTCTCTCCATGCGCTCGGGCATCGCCTTCAAGGACACCGACATCCCCTGGCACGACAAATCACGGGCGTACTACGATCCCGACCTGCGCCGGACGGTGCTGAGCCTGCCCATCGCCAACGAGCCGGGCGTGGAGTGGGTCTATAACAGCTTCAACCCCATTCTGCTGGGGGTCGTGCTGGAGCGGGCCACGGGGCGGCCGCCGTCGGCCACCTTCGAGGAGCGGATATGGCAGCCGCTGGGCATGGAGTTCGACGCCACGTGGAGCATCGACAGCGAGGCGGGCAACATGGTGAAGATGGAGAGCGGCATCAACGCCCGGGCCATCGACTTCGTCAAGATCGGCCGCCTCATGCTCAACAACGGCAACTGGAACGGGGAGCAGATCATCTCGCCGGGCTGGATCGAGCGCTCAATGGCCATCGTCCCCGAGAACAACGTGGTCAAATTCGGCCCCCACGTCTTCTATCAGAACGGCTGGTGGATCCACCGGGCGACGGAGACCGACCTCTACGCCGTCTACGGCTGGGGCCACCGGGGGCAATATCTCTTCATTTTCCCCGACGAGAACGCGGTCGTGGCCCGCTTCGGCAAGGATATCGGCGACGTCGACTCATGGCGGGAGGTGGCGCAGGAGTTGGTGAAGCAGACGGGGCGGTGAAGGCC
>CAYNOL010000012.1:3619-36527 GCA_964398825.1 uncultured Ardenticatenaceae bacterium | reverse complement strand
CCCGCCCTCTGTGGCCCGCCCTCTGCGCCTGTCGCCCAAGAGGGCAGGTTACAAACCTGCGCCTACTCGTAGGCCAGCGCCTCGCGGATGGTGATCCGCGCCGCGACTTCGGCCGGGATGGAGCAAGCGGCCAAGCCGATAAGCAGCACCAACCCCAGCCAACCCAGCGCTGCCGCCGGCGAGAAGGCGAACGTCAGCGGGCTGCCCAGCAGCGAAACGCCCATGACCCGGCCCAGCACGACCGTCAGCGGCAGCGACAGCAGGATGCCGAGCACAGCGCTGACGAGGGTGATGGCCAACCCCTCGGCCAGCACCAGCCGCCGCAGCAACGGCCGCTCCGCTCCCAGCGAGCGCAGGATGCCGATCTCCCGCGAGCGCTCCATCACGTTGAGCCCCATCGTGTTGGCCAGCCCCAGCGCGCCGACAACGGCCGTCATCCCCGCCAGCGACATCAGCAGGACGATGAGGTTGTTGAACTGGGTGGTGAACGAGTCGCGCAGGCTGCCGGCCGTCTCGGCGCGCACGACACCCATGCCCGCCGCCTCGAAGCGCGCCGCCAGCTCGGCGGCCACGGCCGCCTGCGCCGCCGGGTCGATGGTGTCCATGTACCCCACCAGCCGCCCGGCCTGACCCTGCGTGCCAGTGGCTTGCTCGAAGTCGGCCAGCGGCATGAACGCCTCGGCGTTGAACGCCCGCAGGCTGATGCCCACCAGCCGGGCCGGCTGCTCGATCATGCCGTTCAGCCGCAGCGCCAGCGCGTCGCCCACCGCCGGGACGTGGAGCAGCTTCTCCGTCTCATAGTTGATGTAGAGCGCCACGTCGTTGGAGTCCCCTTCCGGCCGGGGGTAGAGCCACTGCCCGTCCCGGTTGGCGAAGTCGGCGATCTGCGTCGTCGGCGGCACGCCGTAGAGCATGAAGCTGCTGCCGACGCGGCCGTCGGGGTAAACGCGCCGCGCGTCGGCCGCCCCCCACGTCTCGGCGCGCGTCAGGCCGTCGACGGCCGCCGCCTCTTGGGCCACGCGCTCGGCCGATTCCAGCCCGGCGAAGTCGACGATGACGGCGTAGGGGAATTCGGCCACGAGGATCTCGACGGCCTCATACAGCCCCAGCCGCAAGCCGAACGTGGCCACGAAGATCGCCCCGGCCAGCGTCAGCCCGGCCAGCGTCAGCGCCAGCCGCACCTTGCGCCGGGCCACGTTGCGCCGGGCGACGAGCCAGGTGATCCGCGAACCGGCGTCGGCGCCGTCTCGCTTGCTGATCGCCGCGTCGCGCACCGGCGACAGCGCGTCCCGGATGGTCATTCGCGACGCCGCGCGCACCGGCCCCAGCGCGGCCAGCATGGGCACCACCAGCGCCCCCACCACCTGAATCAACAGCGTCTGCCACGGCAGGCCGAACGACGGGATGTCGAAATTGAGTTGGCCCGACAGCATATTGGACAAGAACCACGCCCCCACGAGCCCCAACGGTACCGCCAGCGCCAACGCCATGAGCCCCAGCAGGATAACCGTACGGCCGTAATGCACCAGCACCAGCCGGCGGCCGCTGCCCAGCGCCTTGAGCACGCCGATGATCGCCACTTGCCGGCTGATGAGCGATGACATGATGTTGGTCACCAGGAAGGCGCTCAGCAGCAGCGTCAGCCCGCCGAGGATGCTGATCATCAGCAGGCCGGTGTTGACGTTGCCTTGCATCAGGTGGACCCCCGGCTCGGGAATGACGGTACGGGTGACGATGATGCCCTCGGCCGCCAGCCACTCCGTCACGGCCGTGGCCGCCGCCTCAACGGCCGCCCGGTCCGGCTCGGGCGCGGCCACCCGCAGATAGAGCTGGTTGTACCCCGCGGGCAAACCGAGCTCGGCGGCCGTGGCCTCGCTGATGTAGCCGTAGACTCCCGGCTGGACGGTGGTCGGCGGCACAGCCAGATCGTTGGCCAGCCCCGACACCGGCAGCGGGAAGGAATCCCCCGCCGGGAACTCGATCGTCACCGTCTCCAACTCCGTCACTCCCAACCCCGGCAGGGTCGAGCGCTCCAGCAGCAGCGCGCCGTCGGGCGGGGGAATGGCTGCGCCCGCCTGCGGGTAGAGGGCGCCGACGGCCGGCGCGGCGGGCAGCGTGAACAGCTGCAGCGAGCGCTTCTCGCCGTCGGGCGTCGCCAGCCGGGCCAAGTCGAGCCGCCGCACCTCGGCCGCGGCCACCTCGGGCAGCCCGGCCACCTCGGCGGCCAGCGCCTCGTCCACCGCGCCCGGCGCCCCGGCCAGGTGGAGGATGGCGTGGGCGGGGTTGGTGCCGGCGTGGCCGTCGCGCAGATCGCCGCGCAGGACGAGGAAGCTCGTCGTAGCCACGCCGACGGCCGCCGCGCCCACGGCGATGGCCAGCACAACCAGCACTGTCCGCGACTTAAAGAGCCACATATCCCGCAGGGTTTTTAGCCAGAGGGTGTCCATGTTACAGTGTTCAGTAGGTCAGTAGATCAGTGGGTCAGTAGTGGGCAGCGAGCGGTCGCTCTCTCACTCTCTCAGTCTCTCACTCTCTCAGTCTCTCAAACTCTTAATCTCCAACCCTCTTCCGCCGCTCATCGGCCATATCCCGTACGTCAGTCGCAAACTCCTTCGAGAGGGTTTGCAGTTCGGCGAAAGCGGCCGCGTCCAGTTCCAGCAGTCTGACTGGCGCGTCGCCGGCGGCGCGTACGGTGGCGGTGCGGCGGCGGTTGCCCAGCAGGGCCAGCTCGCCGAAGTAGCGCCCCGGCCCGTGGTGGTCGATGCGCTCTTCCCGGCCGTCAGCCCGCACGGCGAACACCTCAACCGCACCCTCGAGGATGAAGTAGGCCGTCTCGCCCAGCTCGCCGCGCCGGATGATGGTGTCGCCGGGGGCGAAGGTGCGCGTCGGCGCGCCGGCCGTCAGCCGCTCCAGCTCGGCCCGGTCGACGCCGGCCAGCGCGTCCACCTGGGTCTGCAACTGGCGCAGGCTGATGATGCGCTGCAGGTCGTCGCGCAGCGCCGGCGACTCGGCCACCAGCCGGTCGAACGTCGCCGCGTCCAGCGCCACAACGGTAGCTGGAGCTTCGCCGGCCACGCGCACCGTCGCCCGCCGCTCGCCGCCGGAGATGAGCGCCATTTCGCCGAAGTACTGCCCCGGCTGCAGCCGGTCGACGATGACCTCGTGGCCGTCGGGGTGCTCCACGCTGACCTCGGCGCGGCCGTCGATGAGGATGTAGAAGTGCTCGCCCGTCTCCCCCTGGCGAACGATGACCGAGCCGGGCGGGTAGGTGGTGGCGGGGGAGACGCGCCGCTGCACCTCGGCCAACTGGTCGTAGTTCAGCCCCATGAGGGCGCGCGTCACATGCTCGTTGACTACTTCGCCATCGGCGATCATCACCGCGCGGTGGGTGCGGGCGGCCTGCGTCTCGTCGTGGGTGACCATGATGATCGTCTTGCCCTCGCCCACCAGCCGCATGAACAGCTCGAAGATGCTGGTGGCTGTGCGCGAGTCAAGATTGCCGGTCGGTTCGTCGGCGATGATGAGGCCGGGGTCGTTGGCCAGCGCGCGGGCGATGGCCACGCGCTGCTGCTGGCCGCCGGAGACGGCCGACGGCAGCTTGCGCGCCTGCTCGGCCATGTCCACCAGCTCCAGCAGGTGCATGGCCCGGTCGCGCCGCTCGGCCGCCGGATAGCTGCGGTTGATGTCCATCGGCAGCATGATGTTTTCGGCCAGCGTCAGCGTCGGCAGCAGCTGGAAGAACTGGAAGACGATGCCCAGATGACGGCCGCGCCAGCGGGCCATCTGCTCCTCGTCGAAAGTGTGGAGCGGCTCGCCGCCGACGAACACCTCGCCCGAAGTCGGCCGGTCGATGCCGGTCAGCAGGTTGATCAGCGTCGACTTGCCGCTGCCTGACTTGCCGATGACGGAGACGAATTCGCCGCGGTTCACCTGCAAGTCGATACCCTTCAGGACGGTGACGTCGCCGGCGGGGGTATGGAACCGTTTGGTCAGGCGGCGGGCGTCTACGTAGGGTGCCGGTGGCGCGATGTTGGTTGTCATGCTTTCCCCCCTCTACCTCTGGGGCACGTTCTTGCCGGTCAAACAAGCGTACAAGGCCAATGAAGTCGGAGGATTGTAACCCAAGTTAGCCAGAAAAATACTTATTAAAAGAAATGGCTACGGATCAACACGGAAAAAACGGATGATCCGTTTTTTCCGTGTTGATCCGTAGCTAAATCCCAACAAAAAAGCTACTTCGGTGTCGAAGTAGCTTTGCTGTTTCTACTTCCCGGGCTCCTCGGCCCGGGGCTATAACCAATGCGATAAAACTAGAACGGAGCCAGGTCGGCCTCGGTCATGCCGAAGGACATCACCCAGTCCAAATCGCGCACATAGCGGTTGTTCTTGTCAACGAGGATCTGCCGGGGGGTGATCGGCCGGTCGCTCAACTCGAAGCCGATAATGATGATCTCTTCACCGGCCTTGATCAGATGCGCGGCCGCGCCGTTCATGTTGATCACCCCTGTGCCGCGCTCGCCGGGGATGACGTAGGTCTCCAGCCGCGAGCCGCTGGTGTTGCTGACCACCAGCACGCGCTCGCCCGGCCAGAAGCCAACGCGATCCATGAGATCCTCATCAATCGTGATACTGCCTACATAATTAACGTCGGCCTGCGTGACCGTCGCCTTATGAATCTTTGCTCGCATAACCCATCTCATACTCATACTGTAATTGTACGATAAATCACGTTGGAAGTTTATAAGAATCAGAAATGAGTAAGAAATATGGAGCGGGCGAGAGCGGACAGGTGGGCGGCACAGGCTCTGGATGGACACGCAGCGCCCCTATGCCCAGCTGTCAGGTCCGGGCAGTCTGGGCAGCGCGCACGATCCGCGCTACCTCGGCCGCGGGCAGCGCGTGGCGCACATGCCCATTGCGGCCGGTGACCGTCCGCGCCATCAGCA
Source organism: uncultured Ardenticatenaceae bacterium (assembly GCA_964398825.1). GTDB lineage: Bacteria > Chloroflexota > Anaerolineae > Promineifilales > Promineifilaceae > Promineifilum. Next base: position 31,581 of record CAYNOL010000012.1, on the reverse strand, counting down.
GGCTGTTGTAGATCGCTTCCTCGATGCTCTCGATGACGGCCACAGACAGCCGGCCCATGATCTCCTGCTCGTTGATGACGCCACGGGAGGCCAGGGATGTGGCCGGGCGGTCATAGACGCGGCCGGCGGTGCTGAAGGCGATGACGAAATCACCACTGCCACCGTGACAGGTGCTGCCTGTTCGTGCCAAGCCGAATGCCGCCCGCCGCGCCATGCGCCCCAGCCCTCGCGCGTCCAGCGGGGCGTCGGTGGCGAGGATCATCATGATCGAGCCGCCGAGGTCGGCCGACGGCCCGGCGGGCGGGCGAAGCGTCTGCCCCACCGGAACGCCGCAGATCATCAGCTCTTCGGCGCGGCCGAAGTTGGTCTGCACCAGCGCTCCGACGGTGTAGCCTCCCCTCTCTGCCGGCAATAGCCGTGAGGCCGTGCCGATGCCTCCCTTCCAATCGTAGCAGCTCGTGCCCGTGCCCGCACCCACCGCGCCCTCGACCACGTCGGCCGAGGCGGCGGCCAGCGCCGCACGCACGTGGGCCAAGCCGATCGGCCGCGCCTGCAAGTCGCTCAGGTAGGCGTCGCTCGTCTCGGCCACCAGCGGGTTGACGCTGGCGTAGCCGCGCCGACCTGTCTCGGGAAAGCCAACACCGATGTGGGGCGACTGCTCGGCCATGATCGTCATCAGCGCGTCGGCTACGCGGGGCACGTTCATCGTCCCGGTCAGGGCGATCGGTGTCTCGATGGTGCCTAACTCGCGCACCTGCTCGAAGCCCACGGCCTTGCCGAAGCCGTTGATGGTGTGGACGGCGGCGACGACTTTCTCCTCGTACAGATTACCCGCGTGGGGCAGGATGATCGTCACGCCGGTTCGGAAGGGGCCGCCGCCGGGCCGCCAGTCGGGATCGGCCGCGCTCACTCCCTCGTCCAGCGTGAAGTGGCCCACCAGTACGCCATCAACGTCGGTTATCGCGTTGCGCGCGCCCGGCGGCAGGGTGCCGGTGTAGATTCCCAGTTCTCGTATGCGGGGCATTTTTCAGTGTGTCCGTGGCCAATATTCAGTAGGCCGATCGTGGCGGGGAGCAAATAGTATGACGTTCTTTACCCTTCCTCCCCGGCTCCCTTTCACCCTCTCCCTCTAAAAATACGTCACATGCCGCGACGTGCGCAAGACGGCCGCCTGCCAGCCGGTCAACTCTTCTCCGGGGCCGCGGGGGATCATCAGGTTGTTCGGCCGTTTGGAATGCCACAGACCACAGGCGTGGGCGACTTCGTGGGCCAGCAGCCGGGGAGAGCTCCTCAACGTGCCCGCTTCGACGGTGACATAGTCCGTCGCCGGACCGAGCGAGCAGCCGTTGTGAGTGGACATGGAGCGGATGACGAACACGGTGATCGGCGCGCCGTAGCCGGTCAGTGTGCCGGCCGTCGTTTTAGCCATGAGGCCGCGAAAGAAGGCCCCCGCCTCTCCCAGGTCATCGCGCCACGCGCCGTCGGTGCAGCGCACGTCGAGCGCCGCTTTCGGCGCGCCATGGGGGGCGGTGACAACGCGCCATTCGGCCGGCTCGACAACCACGCCGGCCATGCGGCTCAGGATGCGGCGCGCTTCCTCAAAGGCGGGCATCGCCTGCTCATTGTTCGCCAGGGGCAAGCCGCGCTCGTCGCGCAGAATGACGATGCGCAGCTTCAGCCGCTTGGTGAACCGCCAGCCCAGCAGCGTCAGCAGCAGCTCGGGCAACTTGAACACCCTACTGATCGTTTCCTTCGAGACGTTAAATATCTGCCACAAAAGCCCCACCATACAGTAACCCCAACGTTTACAGACACATTTAATAAAACCAGCCCCGAGATTATAAGCCGAAAGACAGGAAGACGAGAAACCACAGATGACGCAGATTCATTCCCTTCCTTCAAATCTGTGTCATCTGTGTCATCTATGGTTCCTGTTGCCGGCCAATCGGCACGGTGGTATCAATAGGTATGGGCAAGCAAGAGGAGAGCGGCGACAGCAGCCCGGCCGCGCGGCGCGCGCTCATGGTGGAGCGCCAGATTGCGGGGCGCGGCATTCGCGACGCGGCCGTGCTGGCCGCCATGGGCGAAGTCCCGCGCGAGCTGTTCGTCTCCGAGGCGTACCAGTCGCAAGCCTACGACGACACCCCCCTGCCCATCCCCGCCAACCAGACCATCTCGCAGCCCTATATCGTCGCCTACATGCTGGCCGCGCTGGAGTTACGGCCGGAGCACCGCGTGCTGGAGATCGGCGCGGGCTCGGGCTACGCCGCGGCCGTGCTCAGCCGCATCGTGCGCGAGGTCTACACCGTGGAGCGCCACCGCAAGCTGGCCGAGTACGCCCGCGCGCGGCTGGAACGGCTAGGGTACAACAACGTCCACATCCGCCACGCCGACGGAACGCTGGGCTGGCCGGAGCACGCGCCCTACGACGGCATCATCGTGGCCGCGGGCGGGCCGACAGTGCCGGAAACGTTGCGCGCCCAGCTGGCGGTCGGCGGCCGCCTGGTGATGCCCGTCGGCCGCAGCCGCCGCCACCAGACGCTCATCCGGCTGACTCAGGTGCGCGAAGGAGTCTACGAGGACGAGCGGCTCGTGGCCGTGGCCTTCGTGCCGCTCATCGGCGATGAGGGGTGGTAGCTCCCTAGGAGCCGAACGGCCACAGGCGCAGGATGATGATCGCCGCCGCCGTCACCGCCAGATTGTCCAGCCCCCAGATCGACACCGCCTCGATGAGCGTCGTCACGCCCATGATGGCCAGCGCCGGCAGAATCGCGCCCACCGGCGAGATGTCCGGCGCGCCGGGCATCAACCACAGCGCCAGCCAGGTGAAGATGAACCCGGCCACGAAGAAGCCGATCGACCCTTCGATGGTGCGGGTGCTGGTGTGGATGCGGTAAGTGCGGCGGCCGTATGCTGCGCCGATGACGGGCGCCATGCCGTCGCCCCACGTCAGCGGCATCAGCGCGGCCACCATCAGCGGTGGCTGCTCCCAAAAGACGAGCGCCACCACGCCCGCGGCCAGCGGAAAGTAGACCGTGCCGAGGTTGTAGCGGTGCTTGCTCTGCATCGCGCCGATCAGCCCGTAGCGCCAGTCGATGAGATTAATGACCATGAACGCGGCGCAGGCGAAGACGAACGGCCACGGGGAATCGAACAGGAACGGCAGGGCCCAGCTCATCATGCCCACACCGATGTGGATGACCTTGCGCGTGAAGGACGAGCCGTAGCCACGCCACCGCCGCAGCGCCTCGGCCAGGCCGATGATGAGGGAGATGTAGGCGAACAGGATGATGATGCCTAGAGTGTTGGTCATGTGGGAAGTGTCCGGTTTTTTAGGGGTTAATGAGTCAGTCGATCAGTGGGTCAGTCAGTTAGAAACCGAGTTTTCAAGAAAACCCCGGTTCCTTGTGGTCAGTGAGCCAAGAGTGGCAGTAGCAGGTGGCAAGTGACAGGTTCCGCGAGTGCACTCTCTCCCCTGCTCCCTCTCTCCCCTTCTCCCTTCCCCACTCCCGACTTAAACGATCAAGTGATCGTACAACATATCCAGGCTCAAATCCGGCACGACGGTGTCGGCCGACTGGAGCGTGATGGCCGCCGCCGCCGCGCCTAGGCGAATGGCCTCAACCGTCTCCAGGCCGTTGAGCAGGCCGAACATGATGGCCGCGGTCACGGCGTCGCCGGTGCCGGTGCTGTCGACGAACTTGGCGTGGGACGGGGGGATGTAGCCCATCTCGTCGGCCGTGGCGTAGTCGAGGCCGAAGTCCGACAGCGTCACCACGACGGTCTCCACCCCCGCGGCCAGCAGACGACGCGCCAGTGTCAAACTGGCCGACGGGTCATAACCGGGGAAATCGACACCGCAGAGCTCCGCCTCTTCCACCTGGTTGGGCACCACAAGATCGAGGTCGGCCAGATACGGCCGCAGCTTGTAGGCCAGGCGCGCCGACGACGGATCGGCCACCAGCGGGACGCGATACTCCTTGGCCAGCCGCACGACGGTTTTCATCGCCGCGTCGGTCAGACTGCCGTCGAACATCACCATGGACGCGTCGCGAAAGAGAGCGCGCTGGCGGTTCAGGAAGTCGGGGGTGATGATTTCCATCACCCGCACGTCATCGAGGGCCACGGAGAGCAAGCCGTCGGGCTCCAGCAGGGCGATGTAGGAGCCGGTGGCGCGGTCGGGCACCATCTCCATATAGTCGAGATTGACCCCGGCCTCGGCCGTCTGGATCATCAGCTGCCGGCCGGTGGCATCGTCGCCGACGGCCGAGACGAGCACGACATCGGCCCCCAGCCGGGCCAGGTTCTCGGCCACGTTGCGGGCCGTGCCGCCGCGCGTCGAGCGGATGACGGCCGGGTTCGACGTGGCCGGCTCCAGCCCGTCCATCGGAACCCCCTTGGTATCCAGAAGCGTTGCGCCAATTACCAGAACGTGCTCAGCCATCCAACCCCCTTTGCGTCGGGACTATGAGAAACGTGACTGCTTGCCATCGAGCCACTTCAGGTCAGCCCGTGTCGGGCAACGCGTGACCATTCAGACCATACCAGAACCCTTCCACAACGGCCAACACCAGCGCATCCCCGGCCCCCAGCGGCTCGTTCGTCCCGTCCAGAAAGACGCGCGAATTCTCCGGCGCGGCCTCGTCGGCCACGCGATACCCCAGATAGCAGTAGGGCATGGCGCTGGAGTGGGAGACGGGCTGGACGACGACGCTGCCCAAATCGCTGCGGGTGCTGCCGATGACCACGTACTCGCGGCCCGACGAACGGTGCTCGTCTACGTCCCGATCGGCCAGCAGCCACGTCCCCGACGACAGGCTGGGCAGGAAATCTCCCTTGTTGTCGCCGATCATGTACCAGCCGAAGCGGTCGTCGGCTGTGATGTGGCCCGGCACCGGCCCGCGCAGGCTCTCGCTCAGAACACCGGACAGATTCGAGATGGGCGGCGGCACACGCTTGGCCCACTGCGGCCGCGAGATCGGCTGGTCAGTGGTCGAGGGCATGGGGTCGGGGGCGAGTTCCGCTTCCGTGGCCGGCTCTGTGCCCGGCTCGCCGGCCGGCGGGGGAACCTCGGTCGGCCGCTCGGCCTGGCCGCCCAACTGCGGTTCGGCCGCCTGTTGCTCCATGGGCCAGAGGATATCGCGCAGCACGCGCTGGGTAATGGTCAGCAGCGGGCGTAATTCGTCGCTGAGGCGGCCAAACCGCTCCGCATGCGTGCCTGTTGGTGGGTGCTCCAGCATCCGCTCAACGCGGCTGAAGCGCAGCATGGCTGATTCGTTATGGTAGGCATGGTAGAGGCCCAGCCCCTGAGCGTAATGGGCGAGGCATAACGCCGGAACGTCGCCCACCAATGTCCACGGCTGGCGGGCCACGGCAAACTGACCGGCGGCGGCGCGGCAATCCCCCCAGTGGAGATAGATGAGACCGATGTGGAACTCGGCCAGCCCTACCTGGTTGTAGTCGCCGCGAGCGCGAATGATGCGTTGCGACTGTTCAATGGCGGCCAGCGCCGGCGCGCCCAAGCCCGTCAGCCGATATCGCTGCTGGATGTCTTCCACCGTCACGATGTCGAGCGACGGGGGATCGTTGAACAGAACGTCCAGCAGCCGCCGGAGATCCTTGGCAGCCTCGCGCGCCGGGCGCAGGTGCTCCTGGTCTAACGGCGGCCGTGTCGTTTCGCTGGCGTGGGTTGATCTCGCTACCATGTCACATGGGCAGACGCCGGCCTAGTCCGGCGACGACGGTCTGAACTTGGGCGGCGGTAGTTGAATTCGTTCCTGGACGTCCCCCAGCCGGTGGCCGACGGAGCTGATCTCCTCCAGCAGCTCGACGGTGTCGCCGCCGGCGCTCTCCAGCGTCTCGGCCGATGCGAGGAACATCTGCCGCAACGCCTCCATGAGCCGCAAGGCCAGCAGATAGCCGGACAAGTTGGAACCGGCTTCTTGTTGGGCGTGGCGCACTCCTTCGACAATGGCCTGGATCATGGCGATCTCGGCCGAGGCGCGGGCCGTCTCCGCGTCGTGCACCAACTGGGCGGTGCCGTTGGCGCGGGCCAGCATGTCGGCCTTGCGCTGGTGGGCCAGCCAATACTCGGTGTACTGGCGGCTCACCTCCAGCGGCGGCGACAGGCGGCTGATGCGTAAACGCAGCGGCTTGATGCCGTCCTTCGGCAACGCGTCCCACACCCGGCGCACGACCGTGTCGGTCAGCAGGAAATGGGCGTCGCGCGGCCTCTCGGCCGCCAGCAGCTCGTCGAGCGAGTCGCCGCTGACCATTTCGGCCAGCGCGCCGCGCACCTTGCCCAGCGGACCGCCCGCCCACGATGACGCTTTGCCGTCCGGCCCCACCTCGCCGGCATAGGCCGCCCGCTTGACCGCCTCTACGCTGAAGGGGTACGGGCGCCGGTGGGACACAGGGTTCTCCCCCGGGTCGATGCGAAACGTCAGGCTGATATCGGCCTCCACGGGGATGCCCTCTTTGGTCAGCAGCACCACGTCCTTGGCCGTCTTCTCCTGGGGCTGCAAATCGACGACGCTTTGGATGTGCTCGAAGCGGCCGAGGGCGTGGACGCCGGGGGGCAGCACGCGCAGAAAGCGGGCGTTGCGCTCGGTGACGGCGGCGTGACCGTCGGGCACGTTGACCAGCGCCGGACCACCGACGCTGAGCAGGACGGACGTATCGCGCATCGCCTCCAGATTCTTCGGCGTCAGGTCGAACGGCACATCCATGCGGCTGACCCGTTCATTGCGCTGGCGGCGCAGGAACTCGGCCGCCGTGCGCCGGTCGGGGCAGTTGTAAAGCACCTGCATCAGGCTGATAGCCGCCTGCACTGCCAGCCACCACCCGGCGATGATGGGGATGAAGTGACGCAACACGCGGGGGTGAAACAGCTCGACAAACCAGATCGCCAGAGTCGGGAACGGGATCAGCTCCGCCTGGCTGGGGGGGATGCCGGGAGTCAGGATGTCGGCCAGGATGCGATGGGCATCGATGCGCTCCAGAGAGGAGACGAAAAGCCAATAGCCAATGAAGAGCACAGCCAGCACGAACCACGGCCAATGGTAGGTCGAAGGGGTCTTCAGGCGGCCGAGCGCGGCGGCGCGGCGCGACGTGGATGATTGCGCGGAAGTCGTCATCAGTGCGCGTCCTCGTCTCCCATAACCAGCCGCAGCCCCTCGCTGGCCTCGGACGCCAAAGCGCCCACGGCGGCACGCGAGTTGGCCGGCCCCAGCGAGCGCACGGCCGAGAGCGACTCCAAAATCTCCATGACCTGCCGCATCACCGCCTCGTGCAGCTCCACGCCCGTCTGCCGGCGCATGGCCTCGATGCTCGTCAGCAGATTCTCGATATTCTCCACCTGGGCGCGAGCGCGGGCCTGCTGATAGAGACGCTGAGCTTCGATGTCGCCGCTGATCAGCTCCTGCGAGACGCGGTTCTGCCACTCGACTTGCCAGGTGCTGACACGCTTCTCGATCACCTCGTCGGGCAGCTCCACCGGGCCGATGCTGACGCTGAGGATCTCCATGCCCTTGGACAGGGTCTGGAATTCGGTATCGAGTTGCTGCTCCTGCAGGGCGGACTTGATCTTGCGCTTGATCTGGCTCACCGGCTCGGCTCCCGCGCCTTCCAGCAACTGGTCGAGGGTGTACTTGGCGATCTCGGTGACGAGCATCGCCGCCGCCTGGGGGCAAGCCTGCTCTGTCCAGTCGAGCTTGTTGTCGTTGGTGACGCTGGCCGTATACATTAAATCGAACAGCGCGTCGGGGTCATAGGGATAGGGCACGTCTTCCATGCTCATCGAGCGGGGGCGGCGCTCGTCGGGCGACGGCCGCCGCACCTGGAAGGTGACGGAGACGGTGGTCTCAATGGGGATGCCGTCGCGCGTGATGGCGCTGACCGGCATCTTGCGCGAGTGGGGGCGCAGATCGAACAGCTTGCTGATCGTCTCGCTGCCGTGGAGAAGCACCAGGCCGGGGCCGGCCGCTCGCGAATAGCTGTTGCCGCGCACGATGGCCGCCGCCAGGTGGCTGTCGAGGAAGCCCGCCCGCAAATGCTCGAAGCTGGGCGATAGTTCGTCGCCGCGACTCTTCTTGCGCTTGCCGGAGATGACGGGGCCAGGTTCACTCACGCGGCCGTAGAGGAGATTGGCCGCGCCGCGCCAATAGTTGCGCCACAGCAGGTGGAACCCTTCCGCCCACCCCTGATTGTCCTGAATCGGCAGCAGGCGACGAGAGATATAGGCCGTGCCCAGCAGAAAGGTGATGAACACCGCCCCGCCCCATAGGATCCCGCCGGCCCAATCGAACCCCACGCCGTTCGAGTCATGTAAAAGCGAACCGATCGCTCCCAGGAGGATGATCGTGAGCATGAGAATGCCCAGGCCGGGGATGAACTGTCTTTCTCGTTCTTCCATTCTGGTTAATGCCGATCCGCGCGGCAACTATACCATAGGGGGCTCACCCGGTAAAGTTGGGGAGGGGGAGTTGAGACTGGGAGATTGAGAGACCAAGAGGTTGAGGGATTGGAATTACGAATGGAAGAGGCCCGCCTGCCATTTGCCGCTCGCGACTGACCTGCTGGACAGTGCCCTCTCCCTCTGGCTACCCCCCACCGCTCCACTGACTTATAATCACCCCCAATGCACATCGCGATCAACGCTTACTTCTGGAACCAGCCCCACACCGGGAGCGGCCAGTATACCCGGCAACTCGTCTATCATCTCAACCGGCTGGTGTCCGACTTGCAGATCACCCTGGTTTACCCTGCCGCGGCGGGCGCGGCCGAGCTAAGTGACGTGCCGCCGGGCATCAGCGTCGAGCGCGTCGCCGTGCGACCGGGGCATCTGGGCAAGGTGCTGTTCGAGCAGCGGGGCTTCCCGGCCGCCAGCCGTCGCGTGGGCGCCACGCTGGCCCACGTGCCCTACTGGGGGCCGCCGCTGCGCTCCCCCGTGCCGCTGGTGGTCACCGTCCACGACCTGACGACGCTGCTGGTGCCGGCGTACAACCGGGGCGCCCGCGCCCGGCTCTATAACGCGCTGGTCAGCGCGGCCGCGCGCGGCGCCGACCACGTGCTGACCGACTCCTTCTCCAGCAAGCTCGATATCATCGACCACCTGGGCATCGACGAGCGGGACATCACCGCCATCTACCTCGGCGTCAGCCCCAGGTATGCCCCCCACCCGGCCGGCGGCGACAACAGCCTGGTGGACATGGCCGTGGCCCGCAAATACAACCTGCCGGAGTTCTACGCCCTCTATCTGGGTGGCTACGAGACGCACAAGAACGTCATGAACTTGCTCCACGCCTACACCTTCGTGGCCAAGGCGCTGGGGGACGACTATCCGCTGGTGCTGGCCGGCCGGAAGCCGGAGACGACGACCGACATCTACCCCGACTACGACGATATGATCGAGCGGGCCGGGCTGTCAAAGTACGTGCGCTGGATCGGCTACGTGGACGAGGAAGACAAGCCGCTGCTCTATCGCAACGCCGAGGTGTTCGTCTTCCCCAGCCGGCGCGAGGGGTTCGGGCTGCCGCCGCTGGAAGCGATGGCCAGCGGCACGCCCGTCGTCGCCAGCGACGGCGGCTCGCTGCCGGAGATCATCGGCCCGGCCGGCTTCGCCATAGACCCCGACGACCCCCGCAACATGGCCGGGGCGATCATCTCGATCCTGACGCAAGAGCCGCTCGCGGCCGACTTGCGCCGCCAGGGCCTTGAGCAGGCGGCCAAATTTAAATGGGAGAACACGGCCGTGGAAACGTTGAAGGTGTATGATCGGGTGTTGCGGCGCGTTAATACGGAAGAGAAGGGGAGAAAGGGAGAAGGGGAGAAAAGGAGCGACCACGCCGCCTGAGTTGCCGTCCGCCGCTTGCCGGCTTTGACCGCCATAAACCGGGTTTCAGAAAAAAACCGGTTTCTAACTGATCGACGGAATACTGACCAATTGAGCACTGGAAACTGACATGACCTACAGCGACACCTACACCAACAAAACCGTCCTCATCACCGGCCACACCGGCTTCAAAGGGTCGTGGCTGACCACCTGGCTGCTGGAACTGGGCGCGAACGTGATCGGCTATAGCCACCCGGAGCCGCCGACGCAGCCGAGCAACTTCGTCGCCTCGGGGCTGGCCGAACGCATGACCGACGTGCGCGGCGACATCCGCGACTACGAACACCTGCGCCGGACGATCGCCACCCACCGGCCGGAGATCATCTTCCATCTGGCCGCGCAGCCCATCGTCCTGCGCTCCGTCGAGCTGCCCAAGCTGACCATCGACACCAACGCCGGCGGCACGGTCAACGTACTGGAAGCGATTCGCCACAGCGACTCCGTCCGCGCGCTGGTCAGCATCACCACCGACAAGGTATACGAAAACCAGGAGTGGCTGTGGGGCTACCGCGAGACGGACCAATTGGGCGGCCACGACCCGTACAGCGCCAGCAAGGCCATGGCCGAGCTGGCCATCGCCGCCTATCGCAGCACCTACTTCGCGCCGGTGGAGTATGGCCGCAGCCACCGCGTGGCCGTCGCCTCCACCCGCGCGGGCAACGTCATCGGCGGCGGCGACTTCGCCGACTACCGCCTCGTGCCCGATTGCATGAAGGCGCTCATGGACGGCCGCCCCATCGGCGTGCGCAACCCGCTCAGCGTGCGGCCGTGGCAACACGTGCTGGAGCCGCTCAGCGGCTATCTGTGGCTGGGCGCGCTGCTGCTGGAGCATGGCCCGGCCTACGGCGAGGCGTGGAACTTCGGCCCGCTGGAGCAGAAGGGCGTGCCGGCCCAGGCGCTGGCCGAGAAGCTGGTGGAGCTGTGGGGCAGCGGCTCGTGGGAGCACACGCGGCCGGGCTATGCCGAAGTCGAGACGGGTCAACTGCGGCTGAGCTGGGACAAGGCCGCCCACCGCCTCAACTGGCGGCCGGTCTACAGCTGGATCGACGCGCTGGGAGAGATCACCGACTGGTTCAAGGCGTTCCAGGCCGGCGAAGAGATGCACGCCGTCACCCGCGACCACATCCGCCAATACACCGCCCGCGCGCGGGAACTGGGGCTCGATTGGGCGGGGGATTAAATATTTTAACACGGATTTTCACGGATAAGACGGATTAACGCGGGTAAAAATTCAATCAGTCTTATCCGTGTCAATCCGTGTCTTCTATCTGTGAAAACCCGTGTTAAAAAGATTATTCCAACTCCCCAGCCGCATCACTATCCAGCAGCCATGTCACCCGGCCGTCCGTTGGCTGGATCCGTTGGGCGGGGTAGCGTTCGGGGTCTTGCTCGGGGCCGAGGGCGTTGGCGACGGCCGCGGCCTTGTTGCCGCCGGTGACGAGGAAGACCACGTGCCGCGCGGCGTTGAAGACGATGGGCGTCAGCGTGACGCGGCGGGCGGGCCGCCCGGCGTAGTCGGCATCGACGGCCATGACCGGAACCAGGCACTCCACCTCAGAGCCGGGGAATATGGACGCGAAATGGCCGTCCTCGCCCAGCCCCAGCAGCGCCACGTCGAAGAGGGGCCACGACGAACCGCACTCCGGGTCGGCCTGGGCAAAGGCGCGCAACTGCTCGGCGTAATCGGCCACGGCCGCGGCTTCGTCCAGCTCCGTGCTGACGCGGTGGACGTTGGCCTCGGGGATGGGCACGTGGCGCAGCAGGCTCTCGCGGGCGGCGTTGTAGTTCGACTCGGGGTCGTCGGGCGGGACGAGACGCTCATCCCCCCAGAAGACGTGGATGCGCGTCCAGTCGAGGTCGGCCTCGGCCAGCTTGGCATAGAGCGCCAGCGGCGTGGAACCGCCGGAGAGGGCCAGGCTGACCGCCCGTTCATCTTCCTGCAATGCGGCCCGCAACTCGGCCGCGACGAGCGCCGCCCCCTCAGCGGCCACGTCATCGACCACACGAACATCCGGTTCTGCCATGTGCATCGTCTCCCTAGCTGAGCTCCGCGATCGATAGCGCGTCGTAGGCTGTGCCGTAGAGCGCCGCCTTGGGGTTATAGATGACATGGATGGGGATGCGGCTCATCATCTGCGTGAAACGCCCCTTGTCCTGGAAGAACTTCATGAACGGCCCCTTCTGCAATTGGGGCAGGATGCGCGGGGGGATGCCGCCGCCGAGATAGATGCCGCCGGTGGCCAGCACCGTCAGCGCCAGATTGCCCGCTTGGTCGCCCAGGATCTCCATGAACAACTCCAGCGTGGCGACGCAAATGTCGGCCTCGGCCGCCACGGCCGCGCGAGAGATGATCGGCGTCCAGTCGCTCGCCTCATCCAACTGTTGGCGCAGCCACGCCGGCTCGGGGTAGCGTCCTGTCTCGCGCAGGAAGGTATAGATGTTGGGGATGCCGATGCCGGAGCAGACGCGCTCATAGCTGACGTGGCCCATGCGCGGCAGCCAGTAGGTGAGCAGCTCCAGCTGCAGCGGCGTCGTCGGCCCGAAGGCGCAATGCCCCCCTTCCGACGGGTAGGACTCGTACGCGCCGGTGGCATTGTTCCACACCAGGAAGCCCTCGCCCAGGCCGGTGCCGGGGGCGATGACGCCGATGGCCCCGCGCTCGATCGGCTCCCCTTCGTTGAGGGTGATCAGGTCAGTCGCCTCCAGGTACGGGATAGCTGTGGCTACGGCTTCCAGATCATTGAGCAGGTGGACATGGAATCCGAGGCGTTCGCGCATCTCCCCGGCGTCGATGAGCCACGGCAGGTTGGTCACCTGGGCGCGGTCGCCGACGATGGGCCCGGCCACGCCGAAGCTGGCGGCCCGGATGTCGAAGCCGCCGTCGCTCAGGAACTCTTCGATGATCAAATCCAGCGATTGGTATTGCTGGCTGGGAAAAGTGCGCTCGATGATCGGGTGGCGGGAGATGAGCGTCGGCTCGTCTTCCTTCAGATCAAAGAGCGCCAGGACTGTCTTGGTACCGCCGATGTCGCCGGAGAGTAGCATGGGTCACTTCTCGACGGACACGATGCCGTAGAAGGCCACGTGGTCGCGGATGTTGGCCGCCGCCGGTTTGGGGTCGGGGTAGTACCAGGCGGCGTTTTGGGCGGCCTGGTCGCCGTTAACGACATCGAAGTAGCTGGCGACACCCTTCCAGTGGCAGGTCGTGTGACGGTCGCTCTCGCGAAAGTATTGCCGGTTGATCGATTCGGGCGGGAAGTAGTGGTTGCCCTCCACGAATTCGGTGTGGTCGCTCTCGGCCAGGACAATGCCGTTCCAAATGGCTCTCATACGGTGGGGACTCCTTGCTTGACAATAATAAAAGACCTGACAGGTGGGCGCATTGAGACGCTGGTTCAACAAATAGCGTCGTGCGGCCACCTGTCAGGTCTCGCCGTTGGCTTTCTCCAGTGCGTGTACCAGCGCGTCCAGTTGGTCGCGGCAATCGGTGCACAGGTTCAGATGGTGCTCCACGAGAGGCTTCTTGCCGCCCATCTCCTGATGTGCTTCCAGGCAATCGACGTACTCATCGAGGCAGTTGAAGACATCTTCGCAGGACAGCTCGTCGTCGCGGGTCTCGCACAGCAGGCGCATCAGCCGCTCGACGCCCTTTTCGTCCAGCGCGGCTTCCGTGCTCGCCGTGTCGGGGGAAGATTGGCGCCTCAGCAGGGCGCGAAGTTTCTCGATTGTGCTACTCATTCTCTCTCTTTGACGCAACCAGGGGCCGCTTTCTTACAGGTTGGCCGCGCTTTCAACTCTCGGCGAAGCTGGCGATGACCTCTTCGGGGGTCAGATTGTCTTCGGCCAGCCGTCGCCGCAACCGCTGGCGCGCGTCGAACACCAGCTTGTAGATCGCGTTCTGGTTGGAATTCATCAGGTAGGCCACTTCGCTCAGCGGCCGCCCCTGGATGACGGTGGCCGTCAGGGCCGTGCGCTGCTTTTCGGTCAGCTCCTCGTCGATCAGGCGGCCGATGTAGCCCATCAGCTCCCGCCGCTCGGTCAGCTCATCAGGGCGCGGCGCCGAGTCGGCCACGAACGACGGCGTGTAATCGCCGTCTTCGGTCTGCGTCAACTGATCCAGCGACGAGTCGCGCCACCGCTTGCGGCGCAGCTCCGTCAGGCCGATGTTGAGCGCGATCTTGTTGGCCCAGGTGGTGAAGAGGCTGCGCCCGGCGAAAGTGTCGAGGTTGTCGAGGATCTTCAGCAACGCCTCTTGCACGAAGTCATCGATGAGCGCGTCGAACTCGGGGGCGTTGGTGTCGATCTGGCCGATGAGGCCGCGGCGAAGGCCATTGCCCAGCACTTGCCCCAACTCATTCAGCGCCAGCTCGCGGGTTTGGCCGTCCGACTTGAGATCAGCGATCCACTCATCATTTGTGCGTAGTTGCGTCGCGCTCATAGAGATGCGTTATCCGCGCCGATACCATGGACAAGAGGGGTATTGTAGCCCGGTTCCCGCTCCCCGTCGCCCAAATTCAGCGTTTTGCCCTGCTTCTCTCACCCGTCGGCCGCGCGCAGGATGACGTTGCGATAGTAGTTGCACCAATCCTGCAGCGGGCAGATGTGGCATTGGGGCACACGCGCCTTGCATATAGCGCGGCCGTGGTTGATCAGGTTCAGGTGCATCGGGTAGTAGGTGTCGGGCGGCCCCAGCTCGGCCAGAAAGTCGTGGGCTTGCTCGGCGTTCATTCGCGGCGGGATGAGCCCCAGCCGGCCGCTGACGCGGTGGACATGGGTATCGACCGGGAAGACGGGGCGGCCCAGCGAAAACAACAGCACGATGGCCGCCGTCTTCGGCCCCACACCGTCGATGCTCGTCAGCCAGGCGATCGCCTCGTCGAGAGGCATGTCGGCCAGGAAGTCGAGCGACAGCTCCCCCCGCTCGCGCAGGATGTGGCGCAGCGCGGCCTGGATGCGCGGCCCCTTCGTGTTGGCCAGCCCCGCCGGGCGAATGGCGGCGATGACCTCGGCCGGCGGCGCGTTCATCACGCTCTCCCAGTCGGGAAAGCGCTCGGTGAGCGCGGCATAGGCGCGCTCGGTGTTGATGTCGGCCGTGGCCTGCGACAGAATAGTGCCGACCAACTCATCGAGCGGCGGCGCGTGGGAGCGCCACACCGGACGACCGTACGTCTCGTTCAGAATGCGATAGACGGCGGCATACTTCTCTTGCAGCAATTCAGTCGGCATCGGCTCAGCTCTCCTGTGCGACCGGGTGTCGCGCCCGGTGGCGGCGGCCGTCCAGCGCCTCGATCAGCGCCTCGCGCGCCGCGTCGCGCTCCGGCGGCGGCAGCCCCGCCAAATCGAACACCAGATCATCGAGGGCCCGCCGCGCGTCACCCCACAGCGCCGCCGGCGTGTCGGCCACAGGCAGCGCGGCCACGCCGTCGAACGCCGTCTCCAGCGCCTGTATTGCCCCCGCGTCCAGCGCGCGCGGATCGGGCAGCACCACATCGGCCAGCTCATACGACGCCAGCCACAACACCCCCTCGCCCAGATTGACCCGGCCGCCCAGCTCGCAGGCCAGCGCGAACCAGACGCTGTTCAGCAGCGCGGCGGCGGCCCGCGGCGAGATGGCCGAGGCGTTGAGGATGACGCGATAGATCTGCTGATCGACGGTGATCGGCTCCTCGGCCAGCGGCGCGAAGTGGCGCTGCCAGACGCCTTTGGCCAGCAGCACCGCGCCGGGGGTCTGCTCCGGCAGCGCGTACCACGGATTGCGACCGGCGCACGTCGGCCGGGCGGCGATGCCTTGCGCCTCGCCCCAGGCCAGGTAGTCGGCCGCGCCTCCTTCCGGCTGCTCCCCCGCGGGGACGGCCAGCAGCTCGTGGCGGCAGTCGGCGGCCGACAGGCGCAGCGAACGCACGCCGCGCAATGACTTCAGCAGCGGCCGCCGGTAGCGCGGCTCGATGCCCCAACGCTCTATTCGATTCGGATCAAGGATGAAGAAGTCGTTGGCGCCGGTGGTGTGGCCGCGTTGAACAGAGGCCCACTCCCCCAATGGGGCCACGGGGCGCTGGATGAGGTGCTGGAAGAAGACGGGCGTGCGCGACAGGGCCCCCCACCGCTCGGCCGCGGCCAGGCTGCTCTGCTCGCGCACGCGCAGCAGCGCCCCGGGCGTCTGCCGGTCGTCGGGCGGCAACAGGCGCATGATGAGCTGCTCCACGGCTACCGCGCGGCGGCTGTCCGTCTCGGGGCCGAGCAGCGCGCTCAGCGGCCGGCGCAGCCGGGCGAAGCGGACACGGTTGGCGTCGCGGGCAGCCGGGTCGCCGGCCCGTTCCAGGATGATGAGGCAGGTGTTGACGCGGGCGGTGGCGAACCAACGCTCAACGGCCGATTCGACGACGGCGATGACGCGGAAGTGGTCGAGGATGAACTGCTTCAGCGCATCCCCATAGGCCACATCGAGCCAGCCGTTGGGCACGACGAAGCCCAGCCGTCCTCCCTCGCGCAGAAAGCCGAGGCTGTGGAGAAAGAAGTAGGCGTATAGGCCCGCCCGGCCGCTGAGGGCGTCGCCCAACCCGACGGGCAGCAGTGGTGCGGAGGTGTCGCCGCTGTCGCCGGCGGCCGTCTCGGGGAACAGGGCCATTTGCCCCGACCCGGTGTCCAGCCGGTTGATCCATTCGGCGCGGGTATAGGGCGGGTTGCCGACGACGACGTCGAACGGAGGGTAGGCGTCGGGCGTGAGCATGAAGAAGTTGGCCTGCTCCACGGTCGCGCCGGGAATGGCGGCGGCCGCGGTTGCCGCATCCGGGTCGAGCTCGATGCCGTGGAGCGTCCCCGCGGGGCGCTCCTGGCCCGCGTCGAGCCACGATTGCCACTGCGTCGCCCGGCGCAGCAGCGCGCCGTCGCCGCAGCTGGGATCGAGCAGCCGGTCGGCCGCGCGGCGCAGGCAAAAGCCCAGCAGCAGGTCGGCTACGTCGGTCGGTGTCGCAAATTGTCCCCACGTGCGTTGCTTGCTGGTCATGCGCCTCCGGAACGTTCTGGCGTTGGGTAAAGCGGCTGACGGTGATTATACTACAAGAGTATGAGTCAATTGTCCCGGACGGCTTTCATCAGCACGCTGGCCGATGAGGTGCGCCCCCTGTTGCCGGCGCCGCTGCAGCGCTTCCAGACGCGACGGCCGTGGAGCTTGCTGCAACTGCACTATGGCGAGCCGTCGCTCCATTACGAGGTCGGTCACGTGGGCCAGCGCCCCGGCCGCCTCATCACCGGCTGGGAGTTGGGCTTCCATTGCGAGGCGCGCGATCACCGGCTGAACCGGCTGCTGCTCGACGGCTTCCGGCGGCATCTGTTCGAGATCAAGGCCACGCTGGGCGAGAGCGTCGAGGCGGAGATGTGGGATCGGGGGTGGACGAAGATCTACGAAGTGTATCCCGACGGGGCGCTGACCAAAACGTACCGCCGGGACGTGGCCGGGCGGCTGGCGGAGATGATCACTTGCATCCACCCGGTGTTCGTGGAGTTGCGGCGCTCGGCGGCCGAAATTTACCGCTAACGTCCCACTGGTAGGGGCGGGTTTGTAAGCCGCCCTCTTCGCCTGCACCCAGGTCTACGCCACAAGATAAAAGGGGCAATCCGCGCGGATTGCCCCTTCTCTTTCGTCTACGGCGACGACCGCAGAACAGACGGCAGCAGCAGATAGTACTGCGTCGAGCCGCTGCCCGTGAAGGTCGCCGTCACCGTCTTCGGCCCGGTCAGCAGCAGCGTGACCGTGGGCTGCGTGCCGGTCACGTCGCCGCTCCAGCCGCTGAAGGTGGCGTTGAGGCCGGGTGATGCCGTCAGCGTCACCGTCTGGCCGCAAGCCAGCTGGCTCAGCGGCGGGTTGGTCGACACCGAGCCGCTGCCATCGGTTTTGATGTCCAGCAGCGGCCGGTCGCCGGCCATTGGCCCCTGGGCCACGTTGTGGAAGTAGTCGACGACGGCCGTGTGGGCCGGGGTCTGGCCGCCCGAGGTCACGTTACCCGCGAACAAACCCACCCGCTGCACGTTCAACTCAAAATTCTTGAACGAGCCGGCCGTTTTCCACGTCTCGCCGTCACTGCTGTAGTACATCGCCCAGGTTCCGGCCGTTCTGCTGACACGCATGTAAACGGCGTCGGCCGGGGTGATTGTGCTATCGGTGAAGCGAGGCCGGGACGAACCATCCATCAGAGTGGCCGCGTATGCTTTCAGCGTGCTGCCGTTGAATTCGAAGTCGAAACGGGCGAACCGCTCGGCCGTTTCCTCGATCACCAAACCCTGCATCTGCGCGTTTTGGGTAACTTCGGAGTCGAACTTGACGATATAGTCGAAATCCCCATTGACGCCGTGGTTGGCCGACTGCATGACGCGCGGCGCGTCGTTGCCGGTGCGCCAGACGTTATGAGACGTGCCCTCTGGTACAGTGATCTCCAGCGTCGTGCCGGCCAGCCTGAACGTCCCGTCGTTCAGCGGGTTGACCCATTGCCAGGCACTTTCCAGCTCGCACGAGTCGAACTGATCGCTGAACGGCCCTTCGCTGTGTGTTTTGAACAGGGCGACGATGTCCTTGTCGCCGTTCATCGTCACCGACAGCGGATTCTGGGCGCCGCTGGCGTCGCCCGACCAGCCGTCGAATACCATGTTCGCGTCGGGCACGGCCGTCAGCTTGACGATCTCGCCATAGGCGTACTCCGTCTTCACCGGGCTGACCGTCACCTTCCCCGTGCCCGTGCCGCCCGTGGTCACGTTGAGTGTGAACGGGCCGGGCGCGTTGAAGGTTGCTGTCACCGACGCGCCGCCTTCGGGCACGACGACGGTCGTCGACGGGTTCGTCCCCGTCGCGGCCCCGCTCCAGCCGGCGAAGGTGAAACCCGTTTCGGGCACGGCCGTCAGCGTGACCGACGTCCCCGCCGCGTAGAAAGTCTGGTCGGGATTTTTGAATACCACACCCCCGTTGGCCGGCGAGATCGTCACATTGAGCGGGTGGCCGTCATCAGCGAAGGTGGCGGTGATATTAAGATTACTCGTTACCTTGACGGTCTTCTCGAGTTCGGTGCCGCTGAGGTCGCCGCCCCACTGGACAAAACGCTTGCCGGCGTCGGGAACGGCCGTCAGGGTCACATCCGTACCGGTTGGGTAAGTCGGCCCGGCAGGGGACTTGTTAACCGACCCGCCGCCACCCGGCACGGTCACGTTCACGGTGTAGCTCTGCATAGCGACGAAATGGCCGACCACAGTCGTATTGCCCTGGATGGGGAAATACAGGGGCTGGACCGTCGACTGTATATCGCCTGTCCATTCGGAGAATGTATAACCCTGGTCGGGTATGGCGATCACTGCGATCTGTTCGCCGGGGGCGTAGAGCGCCTTCTTCGGCGTCCAATCCACCGCCCCGTTGCCGGCCGATGTAGCATTGAAGGTGTATTGCCCCTGACCGAAGTTGGCGATGATATTCATGTTGCCGTTGACGGTGATGACCTGGCTCGATGAGGTGCCGCCGGCGTCGCCGCTCCAGCCGGTGAAGGTATAACCGCTGTTGGCTGTGGCCGAGATCGTCACCTGGGTTCCGGGCGCATAGTTGCCGCCGGCAGGGTCGAGGGTCACCGAGCCGCCCGCGGGCGGGTTGGCCGAGGTGGTGACGGTGAAGGTCTGGGCAAAGTTGGCTATGATGACCATGTTCTTGGTCACCGTGAGCTCTATCGGATTCGTCATCCCCGTGGCGTCGCCCGTCCAGCCCGCAAAGTGGTAGCCGGAGGCGGTGGGCTCGGCCGTCAGGGTAACCTTATCACCGTGGTTGTAGGTCGTGTTGTTGGGAGATTTGGTCACCGTGCCGACCCCGTTCGGGGTGGCGCCAACGGTCACCGTGTAGGTGGCCGCCTTGAACACCGCTGTGACGGAATGGTCGCCGGTGATGGTGAGTTGAGCGGGGTTGCTGTTACCCAGCGAGGCGCCGGCGCGCGCCCTGGCCACACCGACATCGGCGTTCAGCGGCTGATAGGCGTTGTGGATAACCGACTTGGCGTCCTCGAATGCCGTCTCGTTCATCAGACCGAAGATGAACCGGCGCGGCGCCGAGTCGTTGGGTAGCAGGGGGGTGGCGCCGCCGCGGCCGAAACCAAGGATCGTCATGACACCGGAGCCGTCGGCGGTGTAGTAGTCGCTTATTTGATCGCCTGTCTCGTTGACGAAGAAAATGGATCGGCCGCCGTTGCCGACATTGGGATCAGTCACATAGGCCCACTCTTCCCCGCCCAAATCAGCATTGTGCGACTGATTGGCTTTTATCTGCTTCCCGTCGCTGAAGGTGATCAAGTCGGTCTGGAGGTCCAACTGCCCGCCCGGTGTACCCTCATAAAGGAACCAGAAGGGGTAGTTGACAACACTGGACTTACACGCTTTGAGCAAAGTGAAGGTCGTGTAATCGGGGTAAATCTCGTACATCCCTTCCCAGCGCTGCTTATCGCACGAGCCCCCCTTCGTCAGCACAAAATGGAGCGTGACCTTGATCGGCCCCTGATTAACGATCGTGGGCGTCATCGTCTTGCCGGTGCCGGGGTGGAAAATGCCGTAGTTGGAACCGCCGCCGACGTTGGGGATACCTCGATTGGCGCCGCTTGAGCCGGTCATCTTGTTCCAGCTGACCCAATCGTTGCCATTGGCATCGTTATAGCTGGATACGCCGCCCAGATGCTTGTGGATGAACTGGGTGCCGGTGTTGTTCACGAGCCGATAGGCGTCCTGGGCTTCGTCCTTCTGTTCGTTCAACGTGACCTGCGCCGGCACATTGGGCGCGGGGAATCCCTTGCCGGTGACGTCGAAGTAGATGTGATAGAGGCGCGTGGCCCCGGCCCCGGTGTTGCCCTTCATGATGAGCACCACCGTCCCGGCGGCTTTGTTCGCGGCGTGATAATCGGCCGCGCGGTCGAACTGGAACGGCACGGCATCGTCGATGACGTTGTCGCTGCCGTCAACTTCCACCACACGAATGGAGTTAGGATCAAGCGTGCCGCTCGTGCCCAGCGATTGCCACAGTTGGGTGAAGTTCACCGGGAACTCGGCCGGCTTGTTGCGGCGAGCCACGCCATTGGCCGCAGACGTCACCTCGACGCGATAATCCCATCCCGTGTCCCACCATTTGGAGCTGTCGTTGAGCACCCATCTGTCGAAGGTGTAGCCGGGCTGGGCCGTGGCCGTCAGGCTGACAACGTCGTTCTCTTGGTAAGGCCCCGGCGGGTTGACGCTGACCGTGCCGCTCCCGGGCGGGCTGACGTTGGTGGTCAGGGTGAAGGCGTCTGTGCCGGCCGCCAGCGGGCCAACAGCCGATAACAGGATGGTTGAAAGCGCCAACAAGCACAGGATCAGGATGGGTCGCAGCTGCTTTTTCCCGGTCATGTACATCTTCTCCTAAGGTTTTATGGGGGCGTCCGCCGGACGGGTCCCAAACAACAAGCGGTCTGCGCGGCCGCCGCTCCACACCGATATCTCGTTACGTCGGAGGATGCTCCTTACTCCACACGCATGTGTTGCAACGGCCGCAACAGACCGTCATAACGTATACATCATAGGGGCGAAATCTTACGGGATTTCTTAACGATTGTTCACCCGCGCGCTCCTACCTTATTAGAATGTTTTCCGCTGCAGGCAGGAACTCGCGGTCATATTACTCAAATCATCCCTTATAGTACCGCTGCCCTATAGACTCGGGTGAATTACCCTTTATACTTTTCACACAACTTAGCCGTATTTGCCCAGGGTCGGCTGTCCAATTACGCCTAAAACTGAATCGCGTAGTCTCCTCGTATCTCTCCGGAGGCTCTCTGCTCCCATCTAAATTGAATAGTTGCAGTCACCACAATCGAGCGCGCTGCCGTTCGATTCCCTCAACGGAGGTTGATCTTGCACAACGCCATGGTCCGACGACTCGGTTATCTGACGCTCCTCTTTCTGGCTGGAGCAGTCGTTCTCACCGTCTACGCCGTCAACGCAGGCAGTGCGCTGGCCCGCCCCCAGTTTGCCCAGGCCGACAAGGGGCTGAGTTGGCAGCACCTGTCGACCAAGAAAGGCGATCTTCCTGTCCCATCATCCAGCGATCAGCAAGTGCTGACCCTCGTCCTCGATATCGATAAGGACGGCAAGAACGATTTCGTCATCGGTTCGCGCCGGCCGCCCGGCCCGTCGATGCTGTGGTACAAACGCACGATCAACGGCTGGACCCGCTACGTCATCGACAGCAAAATCATACAACTGGAAGCCGGCGGCGCGTTCCATGACATCGACGGCGACGGCGACCTCGATGTCGTGGCCGGCCACAACGCCCAGGGCGACGAGATATGGTGGTGGGAGAACCCCCACCCCAATCACTCTCCATCCGGCAACTGGACACGCCGGGTCATTAAGAGCGGCGGCGCGAACAAGCACCACGACATGCTGTTCGGTGATTTCGACGGGGACAACCAGGCGGAGTTCGTCTACTGGAATCAGGACGTGAAGGGATTGTTCCTCGTCGAAATTCCCGCCAACCCGCGAACGACGCAGCCGTGGCCGGGGGGCGAAGACGATCTTCACCGCCCCCGACAGCAAGCGCGAGGGATTGGCCGCGGCCGACATCGACGGCGACGGTCAACTCGACCTCGTCGGCGGCGGCTACTGGTTCAAGCACACCAACGGCACCAACTACACAGCCAACCTCATCGAGCACGGCAGCTATATGCGCGTGGCTGTGGGGCAGCTCGTCCCCGGCGGCCGGCCGGAGATCGTCCAGGTCCCCGGCGACGCCGACGGCCAAGGGCGCTGGTTCCAGTGGGACGGCTCGAAGTGGATCGGCAACGACCTGCCGTTGGGGACGATCAAGCAAGGCCACTCGCTCGAGCTGGGCGACGTCAACAACGACGGCCACCTCGACATCTTCATCGGCGAGATGCGCTTCCCCGACAAGCACAAAAATGCCAACCCCCAGGCGCGGACGGCCCTGCTGTTGGGCAACGGCCGGGGCGGCTTCACGACAGAGATCGTCGCCACCGGCTACGGCCATCACGAGTCCCGGCTGGCCGATCTGGACGGCGACGGCGACCTCGACATCCTCGGCAAGCCGTACTTGTGGGAATCGCCGCGCCTCGATATCTGGCTCAACGGCGGGGGCGGCGGGGGCGGCGGAGATGACCCCGGCTGCGGCACGGGCGGGGGTGGCGGCATCGGTAGCTGGAAGTGGCAGCGGCGAGTCATCGATTCATCGCGGCCCGGCCGGGCGACATACCTGTTTGATTTCGATGTGGACGGCGACGGCCGCGCCGACGTCGTCACGGGCAAGTTCTGGTATCGCCAACCGGCCAGCCCGTCGGGCAACTGGACGCGCACCCAACTGCCCGCTCCGCTGGAAGACGTTATCGCCGCCCACGACTTCGACGGCGACGGCGATGTTGACCTGTTGGGCACGGCGGGGAAGACGCTGCCCACCGACCAAAGCTATTGGCACCCGCTCGTATGGGCGCGCAACGACAATGGCCGCTTCACCGTCCTGGACAACATCGATAACAGCGGCTTCAACGCCATGCCGAGCAACTCCCCGGTGCAGGGCGTGGCCGTGGCTCGCTTCACGCCCGGCGGCCCGCTGGAGATCGCCGTCACCTGGGACAACACCGAAAATCCGAACCGCAACCCGTTCGGCATCCAGATGCTGACCGTGCCGAACAACCCTTCAACCCAGACCTGGGCGCGCCGCACGCTGTCGGACGTGTCCGTGGGCGAAGACCTGAACGCCGTGGATATGGACGGCGACAACGATCTCGACCTGTTCGGCGGCTATATGTGGTTCCGCAATGACCGCACGCAAAACAAATGGACGGCTGTCACTGTCTTCACACCCGAGAGTGGTCAGACCAGCCGCCACAAGGTAGTGGACGTAGACAACGACGGCGACCTCGACGCGGTGATCGGCTACGCCCACGGCGGCAAGAACGGCCGGCTGGTGACCTGGTATGAGCAGCAGGGCGCGAACAAGCCATGGAAGCTCCACGTCATCGACAACCTGCCGAAGGGCGACGCCGAGAGCATGGATGTCGTCGACATCGATGGCGACGGCGACTATGACGTCGTCGTGGGCGAGTACAGACATTCGGGCCCTGTCGAGAAGCCGGCGACGTTGTTCATCTATGAAAACCGCAACGACGGGGCCAGCTGGACACGCCACCTCGTCCACGACGGCGACTCCCATTACCAGTCGAGCCGGGCCATCGACATCGACGGCGACGGCGACTATGACATCCTGGCCAAGGGGTGGCACCACGACGACGTCTATCTCTACGAGCAGTTGGGCTGTGGCGGGCCGGGGCCAAAACCCACCGCCACGCCCAAGCCCGGCCCAACGGCCACGCCCGGCCCCCAGCCCGGCAATGAACGATACTACCTGAGCTCGACATCCGGCGGCAAGGTGGGCGGCATCTCTTTTGCCGACGACGACATCCTGTTGTTCGATTCGTCGAATGGCAAATGGTCACTCTACTTCGACGGTTCCAACGTGGGATTGGCGAAACACAACGTCGATGCGTTCTATCTGCGGCCAAACGGCCAGATCATCCTGAGCCTGACGAAGGCCGGCAACGTCGATGGGTTCGGGCCGGTGGATGATTCCGACTTGCTGCTCTTCACGCCAACGTCGATTGGCGAGAATACAGCCGGCGCCTTCTCGCTGCTGCTCGACGGCTCCGACGTGGAGTTGACAACCAACGCCGAGAACATCAAAACCGCATTCGAGCTGCCCGACGGCCGCTTGGTCATCGGCACCAGCGGCAACGCGTCCGTCCCGGGCCTTTCGGCCAAGAAGTGGGATTTGATGCTCTTCACCCCCGTCAAGCTAGGAGAAGAGACGCAGGGCACTTGGTCTCTATTCGTTGCGGGGGCGGGCCTGGGGCTGGACACCAAGTCCGAAGGGATCGTTGGCGCGTCGCTGGTGGGGCCGAACGAGCTATACATCGCGACGCAAGGCGCCTTCAAATTGGCAGGCATCAACGGCAAGAAAGGAGAGGTGTTCCGCTGCGTGCTCGCCGGCACGGGCCAAGGGGCAAGCTGCAGCTCGGCCGAGATCACCTGGCGCGCAAAACAGAGTGGCTTTGGTTCGGAAGTGATCGACGCGCTCCATGTAACCCTTATTAAATAGGTAACGTTACACTTTTTCATAGGTGGGTAAGCAGTAGGCAAATTTACCAGCCCTGTTTGCCCACTTCTTATTTTCCTCTTGCCAAATGTGGGTCTATACAGGCTTAAATAGACAGACGCGGATGTGAAATACTACTCAACTTCTTCCAACTAGTACCATGACCCTATAGTTTTGATCAGTTGACCCTTTATACTTTTGGACAAAGTAGCCAGCCCTATTCGGCTATCCGGCAGCTCAATACAATAACGAATATCGATCGCCTCTTCCCCACACAATAGGGGTTGATCCCACCTTTCAATCGCTATAGCAATGCCCCTCTGGCACTGCTTCCCACGATTCCTGCAAGCGGAGGTGCTTTTTGCGCGAAAACAAGATCAAACAACTCGGTTACTTGCCCTTCATGCTCCTTGCAGGGGTTATCTTCCTCGTTTCTTATGCTCTAAATGCGAATGATGCCCAGGCGCGCGATCGCTTGCAGACGAATGGGGGGCTGCACTGGCACCACCTCTCCACCGCCAAAGGTGACCTGGATATTCCCTCAACCAGTGATCAGCAGGTTTTGACCCTCGTCCTCGACATCGACAAGGACGGCGTCAATGACTTCGTCATCGGCTCGCGACGGCCGTCTGGCCCGTCAATGTTGTGGTATCGACGCACGGACAATGGCTGGAATCGCTACGTCATCGAAGACAAGGTGCTGGGCCTGGAAGCCGGCGGCGCGTTCTACGACATCGACGGTGACGGCGACCTCGACGTCGTGGCCGGCAACAACAATCAGGGCAAAGAGATCTGGTGGTGGGAGAACCCCTACCCCAATTACTCCCCCTCAACCAATTGGCAGCGCCACACCATCAAGAGCAGCGGCGGCAACAAGCACCACGATATGCTGTTCGGCGATTTCGACGGCGACGGCCAGGCGGAATTCGCCTATTGGAACCAGGGCGTCAAATCCCTCTTCATCGTTGAAATCCCCAGCAACCCCAAGGGGCCGCAGCAATGGCCCGACGCGACGTCGATTTTCAACGCCTCCAGCAACAACAGCGAGGGGTTGGTGGCGGCCGACATCGACGGCGACGGCACGCTCGACCTCGTCGGCGGCGGTTACTGGTTTAAACACAACGGCGGCACTAACTATAAAGCCAACCTCATCGAAACCGGCAGCTATATGCGCGTGGCCGTGGGGCAGCTCGTGCCGGGCGGCCGGCCGGAGATCGTCCAGATTCCCGGCGACGCGAACGGCAAAGGGCGCTGGTTCCAGTGGGACAGTGACGCTTCGAAATGGGTCGGCAAGGATTTGCCGCTGGGCACGATCAAACAGGGCCACTCGCTCGAACTGGGCGACGTCAACAAAGACGGCCACCTCGACATTTTCATCGGCGAGATGCGCTTCCCCGACAACAACAACAAGTCCAACCCCCAAGCCCGCACAGTCATACTGTTGGGCGACAGCCAGGGGAACTTCACCGTGGAGACGGTGGCCACGGGCTACGGCCATCACGAGTCCCGGCTGGCCGACCTGGACGGCGACGGCGACCTCGACATCCTCGGCAAGCCATACCTGTGGGACTCGCCGCGCCTCGACATCTGGCTCAATCTCATGGGCGAAACGCCGGTCAACACGCCCACAGCCACGACGCCGGGCGGTTCGTGCAAGCCTTTCGGCGACTGGCAAACGCATATCATCGACAACCAGCGGCCATATCGCGCCGTGTTCATTGACTCAGCTGATATCGACGGCGACGGCAACGACGACATCATCACCGGCGCGTGGTGGTATCGCAACCCCGGCACGCCGGGCGGCAACTGGCAGCGCAAAGAGATCGGCGCGCCAATGGCCCAAATGGCGGCCGTCTACGACTTTGACGGTGACGGCGATTTCGACATCCTCGGCACGGTCTGGGACGGCAAGAACGCCAATCAGATGAACAAAGGCAGCGAGTTCGTCTGGGCGCGAAACAACGGCAGCGGCCAGTTCACGATACTGGACAATGTCGCCAACGGCTCCGGCGACTTCTTGCAGGGCGTCGCCGTCGCTTCGCTGTCGTCCGGCACGCAGGAAGTCATCCTCTCCTGGCACCAGCTGCAAAGCCCGATCCAGAGCCTGACCGTCCCCACCAACCCCAGCACCGATCAGTGGCCGATCCGGACCTTCTCGTCGCTGACACAGGGCGAGGATTTGAGCATCGGGGATATCGACCGGGACGGCGACCTGGACATCCTGCTGGGCACCGTCTGGCTGCGGAACAACGGCGGCTCGTGGTCAAATCACACAACGTCCAACACCAGCGACAAACCCGACCGCAACCGGCTGGCCGACCTTAACGGCGACGGCCGCCTGGACGCCGTCGTCGGCTATGAGACGACCAACAGCAGCGCCATCCGCCTGGCGTGGTACGAGGCGCCGGCCAACCCCACCCAGGGCTGGACAGAGCGCATCATCGACACCATCGTCGCGCCGATGAGCCTCGACGTGGGCGACATCGACGGCGACGGCGACATCGACGTGGTGGCCGGCGAGCACCACAAGAAGAAGCCGGCCCAGGGGCGGGTGTTCGTCTACGAGAATAACGGCAACGGCACATTCCAGCGCCATGCCGTCGCCACGGGACACGAACACCACGACGGAACACAGCTGGTCGACATTGACGGCGACGGCGATCTGGACATCATCTCCATCGGCTGGACCCACGACACGGTGCTGCTATATGAGAACGCCGGCTGCTCGAAGCCGCCCCCCACAAACACGCCGACAGCAACAGGCACGCCGACGGCAACAAGCACGCCGACGCCTGACACGACCGAGACGCCGACGGCAACCCCGACCGACGAACTCGACCCGCCGTCGCCGACGGCCACGCCGACCAACGAGCCCGACCCGCCGTCGCCAACGCCCTCGCCGACCGACGAGCCTGTCCCGCC
>CAYNOL010000012.1:0-3519 GCA_964398825.1 uncultured Ardenticatenaceae bacterium | reverse complement strand
ACGAGCCCGACCCGCCGTCGCCAACGCCCTCGCCGACCGACGAGCCTGTCCCGCCCACGGCGACGGCGACGGCCACACCCAGCCCGCCCAGCCCCGCCCACGGCGGCGAACTGTACTATCTCAGTTCGACGGCTAAAGGCACCGTGGACGGCATCGCCTTCTCATCTGAGGATATCCTCGTGTTCGATTCGAGAGATGAATCGTGGGCGCTCTACTTCGACGGCTCCGATGTGGGGTTGGATAAGAACAATATCGATGCGTTTTTCCTGCGGGCAAACGGACAGATGATCATAAGCCTGAAGAAAGCCGGCAACCTCCCCGGCCTGGGCAAGGTGGAGTCTTCCGATCTGCTCCTCTTTACACCCACATCGACCGGCGAGAACACCGCCGGCTCCTGGTCGCTTCTGTTCGACGGCTCCGACGTGGAGTTGACGACTAACCCGGAGAACATCAACACCGTCATGGAGCTTCCAGACGGCCGCCTCATTATCAGCACCAACGGCAAGGTCAAAGTCACCGGTCTGACAGCCAACAAATGGGACCTGCTGCTCTTCACGCCCGACGAGCTTGGCATCAACACGCGAGGCACCTGGTCTCTCTACGCTGCCGGCGCGGGCCTGGGGCTCGACACCAACACCGAAGGCATATTCGGCGCGTCGCTGGTGGACGATAACCAGTTGTATGTGAAGACACAGGCGGCGTTCAAGCTGGGGTATCTCAACGGCAAGAAGTGGGATATTTTCCGCTGCACGCTCTCCGGCTCGGGCCTCGACGCAACCTGTGACCCCCGGGCCGATATCGCCTGGAGCGGCAAGCTGTACGACTTCACCAAGCCGATAGACGCGCTCCATGTCGTCCGGGCGCCATAGGCCAGACGCTACTCAGCGATTAGCAACAAAGTGGGCGAGTAAGGCCGTTAAGGTACTTACTCGCCCACCTTTTGTTTTCGGCGGGGAGAGGTGGAATCGTGCCTATTCGGTGAAGAAATCGGCCCAAGGAGTTTGGGCGCATATCTCTTTCAGTTCGTCATAGTTGGCGATCTGCGCCGACAGCGGCCGGCTCGGCCGCTTCGATGTGGCCGGCGCGATGTCTTCTATCGCCACGCCGAGGAACTCCTGAACGCGTTGCATCTCGCCCGCATAATCGCGCGTCATATCCTCGTAACACACCTCGATCAGCGGATGGTCGCGCAGCAAATCATCGTACTGCGCTTCGCCGGCCCGCATCTTCTCGAAGAAAGCCAGCATCTCATCGGGGTCAAGATGAACCGGCGGCCGCTCCTGCCCGTTGGTGTACTTGATGTACTCGCCCGAACGGCTGGCCGTCTGTCTGGAGAGGAACGTCTTGAGCAGGTTGTACCGTTTCAGGTGCAGGATCTTCAGAGTCGGGTCGCCCAGCAGATACTCCCACACCGCGCGGCCCCACTCCGTATTGCGTGGGGCGTGGTGATAGAAGATCTTGAAGCCAACGGCCTCGATCTCCGGCGCGTATTTTCGGAAGACGCGCGTGCGCAGGAAGCGCACAGGATCGTCCCGGAAAAGTCCCCCGCTGTGGCCGAACTGATGGAAGGGGGCGGGATAGCGGTCACTGTTTTTGGTCAGCTCGCCATAGCCGATGATGCGGCTGTGGTTGTTGAGCGAACGCATCAGCAGTGTCGAGCCCGTTCGCGGGTTGCCGACACAAATGAAGCGGGTGTACTGCTCATCAGTCGGCAGCAACCCCATATCCTCGGCGCCGAGCCGCAACTGATGATAGGTGCGCATCGTGGCGCGGGTGGCCCAGAGGCGCAGCTTCGACTTCGCCATGGTTAGCCCACCTCTGCCTGTTTGGGGGCCGTCCATTTGCGCCGGAAGGCGTCCAGCTCTTCGGCCGAGTAGAATTTGCGGGCGAGTTTCGTGTTGTACATCCGGTCAATATAGCTTTCGGGCAAGGCGACCTGCTTGCGGAAGGCCTGATAGACGGCCGCGTACTCCTTGCTCTCGGCCTTGTTGCTCTCGATCAGCCGGAAGTTCTCCAGGCCGAGAAAGTCACGCATAGCGTCGGCGGCGCATTCGTTCAGCTTCTCGAGCTTGATCAGCAGGACATCAGCCACGTCGCTGCGGTAGATGGCGTAGCCGCGCTGGGGGTCGAACGGCTCGCTGAACACATCCACGTCATAGAGCGTTTTGACTTCCATGTCGAACCAATCGTTGGGGACGTCGTGGGTGTAATGCTCGAAGAAGTAGTCGCCCACCGCGCGCAGGGTGTCGGCCGTGACCGTCTTGCACATCTCCTTCAGTTCGGCCGGCCACCAGCGAGAGTTGTGGAAGAAGCCGGACAGGTTCGTGGCGATGGGATCGCGCACCATCGTAATGACCTTCACCCGCTTGCCCGAAGCGCGCAGCTCTTGCAACTTCTTGTTCATCGCGCGATTGCGATTGAAGCCGGCACGCCCCTTCACCGTCAGATTGTCCCACGAGCCGGCCCGGCGGACCGCCAACGCCTCGGCGAAGTCGATGCCCTCACTGCTGAGGAAGTGGGGCTGGAAGAGAGTCATCGTCTTCCTCACAGCCGGGATCTTCAGCGAGGCGGCAACCGACGTGGAGCCGACCTTGCCCATCGTGTGGACGAGCAACAGGGTCTTGCCCCAATTCATGCGCACGGCGCTGCGGCGCACGCGGTAACGCTCGCCGCCGATGAGCGAGATGAGCAGCTTCCGGCCAGTGGAGCGCAATTTGCCGAAGCGTTTGCGCGGCCGGCGCTCCCCCTCGGCCGGGGCCTTTGCCGGCTGTACAGACGTTGCCATACCAAACTCCTGCCTAAACGATGCGCGGCTCGGGGATGGGGATGATGAATTTGCCGCCCGCCTCGCGATAAGCCGACTGCTGGCGCATGATCTCCTCGGCGAAGTTCCAGGCCAGCAGCAGCACGTAGTCGGGGCGATCTTCCATCAACTTCTCAACCGGGTAGATGGGCAGACGGTTGCCGCCCATATAGCGGCCGTGCTTGTATTTGTTCAGGTCGACCACATAATCGACCAGCGACGAGTCGATCTCGCAATAGGCCAGCATCGTCGTCGCCTTGGCCGCCGCGCCATAGGCGGCGATGCGGCAGCCCTGCGCCTTCAGATCGCGCAGAATGGCCAACAGGTTGTCCTTGACGTTCTGGACGCGCTCGGCGAAGTCGCGGTAATAGTCGATGCGGTCTACCTTGCGCTCGCGCTCCATGGCCAGCAGCTCCGTCACCACCGGGCCGACGTTCTCCACCGGCTCGACGAACAGCCGCAACGAGCCGCCGTGGATCTTGGTGCGCTTGACGTCATTGAGATACAGGCCATGCTGCCGGAACAGCTTGTCCAGCGCCGTGATCGAGAAGTAGCACAGGTGCTGGTGATAGATGGTATCGAACTCCACATGGTCGACCAGATCGACGACGTAGGGGCATTCGATAACGGCCACGCCCGTCGGCTTCAACACCGTTTTGATGCCGGCCACGAAGCCGTTGAGATCGGGCACGTGGGCCAGCACGTTGTTGGCCAGA
>CAYNOL010000011.1:0-41612 GCA_964398825.1 uncultured Ardenticatenaceae bacterium | reverse complement strand
TCCGTTTCAAAAAACCCGACCACTGACCCACTGACCCTCTCCCTTTCCCCCCATCTCGACTATAATCCCCCCATGACCACCAACACCCCCACCCCCCACGCCGTCATCCTCATCTCGGCCGCGGCCGAGTGGCGGCCGGTTCGCGCGCGCTATGCCGATGCCGAGCTGCTGGCGACGCCCTACGGCGAGGCGTTCGCGGCCGACATCCCCGCGCCGGCCGGCGGGCCCCACGCCGGCCGCTCCTGGCCCGTCGTGTTCGTCCACGGCGGCTGGGGCAAGATCGACGCCGCCGCCGGCGCCCAATACGCCATCGACCGCTGGCGGCCGTCGCTGCTCATCAACTTCGGCACCTGTGGCGGCTTCGCCGGCGACATCGCCGTGGGCGAGGTGCTGCTGGTCGACTTCACCATCGTCTACGACATCATCGAGCAAATGGGCGACCCCGACGAAGCGCTGGCCGCCTACGCCACCGAGCTCGACCTGTCGTGGTTGCGCGGGCCGCTGCCGATGCCCGTCCGGCGCGAGCTGCTCATCTCGGCCGACCGCGACATCATCGCCGCCGACGTCGACGAGCTGCGCGGCCGCTTCGGGGCCCTGGCCGCCGACTGGGAAAGCGGCGCCATCGCCCACGTGGCCGCCCGCAACGGCACGCGCTGTCTCATCCTGCGCGCGGTCACCGACCTGGTGAGCCACACAGAAGGGGAAGCCTACGGCCGCCCCGAGCTCTTCACCAGCCGCACCGAGCCGATCATGGAGCGCTTCATCGACACCCTGCCCGCCTGGCTCGCGGCTGGGATTTAAGAAGAGGGAAACCACAGATTACACGCGACTGTCCTCCGCTGCGTGTAATCTGTGGTTACTTTCTACTTCTTCATTTTGTTAATCTGGAGTGATATGGACGCGCAGACGGAATGGACATTGGTATTGCGGTTGTTGCTGGCGGCGGTGTTGGGGGCGGTGATCGGGTTTGAGCGGGAGCGGCGCGGCCGCAGCGCGGGGTTGCGCACTTTCGCCGCCGTCTCGCTGGGCTCGTGTCTCTTCTCGATCATCTCCTACGTCGTCGCGCCCGAGGGGAACGAGACCACGCGCATCGCCGCGCAAATCGTCACCGGCGTCGGCTTCCTCGGCGCGGGCGTCATCCTCCACGGCCAGGGCCACATCAGCGGGCTGACGACTTCGGCCACGCTGTGGGCGTCGGCGGCCGTCGGCATGGCCATCGGCTTCGGGCTGTATATCCTCGGCGTGGCGTCGACGGCGCTGCTGTTGCTGCTGCTGATGCTGCGCCACATTCCGGGGCTGGAGCGGCGCTGGGACGACCACAACGGCTCGGCCAACGGCGGCGGATGAACCCCCTCGGCACCCTCTCCGGACTGGCACCGGCGTCGGTGATGCTGATCGCGGTGTGACGCATGCTTTCAGCCTGCCTCTTCTGCCACCTGTGGGGTAGCCTGTCAGGCTGCGTTCCGCCCCCCCCAAACACACGCTGCGACCCGCCTTCACCACCAGCCATGTAGGCGTAGGGGCGGGTCTGTGACCCGCCCTCCGATTGCCATATCAATTCGGCAAATAGTACAAACCTGTGCCCATCCATTCAATCCGCGCCCCATCCGTGTTCAATTCTCCTCCCTCTTCACCCCCAACCCGACCACCGTCAACCCAAACGGCAGATCGCGCCGCCGCAACCAGGCTGCTTCCGCGCCGAGGACGGCCGACAACGCGGCGTCGAGCCACGGCGGGTTGGGGCTGACGTCCGACCGGCCGGGCGGGGGCGGGGGCAGCAGCGGCTCCAGCAGCCGCTTGGCGACGGCCGGGGGGAAGAGGAGCGTGTTGGCGTAGGTGATCCGCTCGACCTCGAACCCAGCTTCGCATAGCGAATTGGAAAGCTCGCCCGCGCTGAATCGCCGCGCCGTATGGATGACCTCATCATGCCGCCCCCGCAGCCGGTCATAGGCCGGCAACCGCAGGAGCACGCGGCCGCCGGGCCGCAGCACGCGGTGGAACTCGCGCAGCGCGTCCCGGTAGTCGCCCACGGCGCGGTGGTAGAGCACATCGAACGAGGTGACGAGGTCGAAGGCGGCCGGGGCGAAGGGCAGGGCGGTGACCGACGCCTGCCCCAGCCGCCGCAGACCGCGCTCGCGGCAGAAGCCGAGGGCCAGCGGCGAGATGTCGATGCCGGTGACGCGGCCGAAGCGGGCCAGGTAGTCCATGCCGCTGCCCGTGCCGCTGCCTGCTTCCAGGATGTCGAGGCCGGCGCGGCCGCCATACGCCTCATCCAGTAGCGCCAGCGTGATGCGCCTCATTCCGGTATACCACCAGTGGCGGTCCTCAACGGCGTAGATGGTGCGATATTCTGTCGGATCCATTTTGAGTTACGAGTTACGAGTTGCGAGTGACGAGTGAAGAGGGGCCGGGAGAGTAGGAGACTGGGAGAGTGGGAGAGTGGGAGAGTGGAATGCCACGTGTACTCCCAGTCTCTCAATCTCTCAGTCTCTCAATCTCCAATCTCTAATCCCCGATTCGCAGACGCAAGCTAAAGCATACGCCACAGGCGGACGCAAGCTAAAGCATGCGCTACAGGCGGACACAAGCTGAAGCATGCGCTACAACCTGTACCGCAACCTTCAGGTTGCCTCCCCGCGCCTACAGATTAACAGCCTATGCTACAGCCGCCCAGGACGCAAGCTAAAGCATACGCCACAGGCGGACGCAAGCCAAAGCATACGCCACAGGCAGACGCAAGCTAAAGCATACGCCACAGCACCAGTCTCCCAGTCTCCCAGTCTCTCAATCTCCCACTCTCTTCAAAAAATCTGCGTAATTTGTGGTTTCCCCTCTTACAGAGAAACGCGGTTTGGGCTTTTCACGTATAATCTATAGGCGATTACAAGTATTTACAAGGAGGCATTATGCCCGAACCTATTTTGCAGGCGCAAAATTTGACGCGCACGTTTGGCGATTTCAAGGCGGTGGACGATGTGACTTTCTCGCTCAATCCGGGCGAGATCGTCGGCTTTCTGGGCCCCAACGGAGCGGGCAAGACCACCACGATCAAGATGTTGACCGGGCTGCTGGCCCCGTCGTCGGGTGTGGCTCGCGTGGCCGGCTTCGACATGGCCGAGTCGCCGATGGAGGCCAAGGCGCGCATCGGCTACGTGCCCGACGTGCCCAACCTGTACGGCAAGCTGAAGGCGCAGGAGTATCTCCACTTCGTCGGCCAATTGTACAAAGTCCCCTCGGCCGCCGTCGACACCAAGATCCGGCCGATGCTCGACATGTTCGACCTGACCGACGTGGCCGGCAACTACCTCGACACCTTCAGCCACGGCATGCAGCAGAAAGTGGCCATCATCGGCGCCTTTCTCCACGACCCGTCGATCGTCTTCATGGACGAGCCCACCGTCGGCCTCGACCCCCGCTCGGCACGCCTCATCAAAGATTTGATGATTCGCCACCGCAACCAGGGGCGCACCATCTTCTTCAGCACCCACATCCTCGAGATCGCCCAGACGATGTGCGACCGGGTGCTCATCATCAACAAGGGGCAGATCATCGCCGACGCCGAAGTCAACGAGATGCGCCGGATGCGCGGCGACCAGTCGCTGGAGGACATTTTCCTGGAGCTGACCGGCGGCCGCGACGTCGACGACATGGTCAAGGAGCTGGAAGATGCTGCGTGACATCTGGCTGCTGATGCAGCTCTACTGGCGGCTCGACCGGCGCGAGGTCACGGGCCAGTCGCCGTGGCGCATTCTGGCGATGATCGCCGGCGGCGTCGGCATCCTGTTCATCGGCGTCTTCTCGGCCTTTGTGGGTTATGGTCTGTCCCTCCTGACCCGGCCCGACTTTCCCATCCGCGTCCCGCCGGGCATCGTGCCGGGGGCGTTGCTGACCTTCGTGCTCATCGGCGTGCTGGTGGTGGGGCTCAACCAGTCGGTGCGGGCCCTGTTCCTCAGCGGCGACCTCGACCGGCTGATGGTGGCGCCCGTCCATACCCGCGCCGTCATGGTGGCCAAGCTGCTGAGCCGGCTGCCGGGCAACATGCTGCTCATTCTCATCATCGTCGCCCCGGCCCTCATCGCCTACGGCATCGGCTACGGCGCGGGGCCGATCTACTACGTGCTGGGCATGTTGTTGTTGCTGATGGCGCCGCTGTTCGGGCTGGCCGTGGGCGCGCTCATCGCCATGCTGCTGGTGCGCTGGTTGCCGGTGAAGCGGCTCAACGAGCTGCTGGCGGCCGCCTACGTGATGCTCGGCTTCATCATTGCCCTGCTGTTCCAGATCCCGCAGTTCTATATCAATAATGACAACCCCGAGGTGATGTTCGACACCGTCACCGGCCAACAGGCGTCGTCGGTGCTCGAAGCGCTCAACAACTTGCCCATTCCCACCTTCTGGGCCGGGCGGGGGCTGATGGCGCTGGACGCGGGGCAGGCCGACGCCATGGGACTGCTGGGCATCCTCGTCTACGCGCTGACCACGCTGGGGCTGTTCGTGCTCATCATCCTGACGGCCGACAACCTTTACATGACCGGCTGGCTGAAGACGCAGAGCGCGGGCGGCAAACGGCGCGGGCTGGAAGAGGGCAGCGGCCGCTTCGGGCGCGGCTCCGTCCGCGGGGCCATCGCCTGGAAGGATTGGCTGCAGCGGCTGCGCGACCCGCGCCAGTTGGTGACGCTCATCGGCAGCGGCTTCATCGCCGTCGTCGTCGGCGGCATCGCCATCTTCCGCAGCGGCGGCCGGGAGGAGACGAGCCTGATGGCGCTGGCCCAGCAGAGCGGCGAGGTGGAGGCGACAGGCATCCTCGGCTTTTTCGCCGCCGCCTTCAGCCCCGGCGTGCTCATTGCCGCCATGGCGATGTTCATCGGCTACGTTTTCTTCTCCAACATGGCCAGCTATGCCCTGGCGCTGGAGGGGTTATCGTTCCAGACACTTAAGGCCGCTCCCATTCGGCCGCGCGACGTCTGGTTCGCCAAGTTGATGGGCGTCTACTGGCCGTTCGTCGTCCTGTTCGTGGGGGCCATGCTGGTGTCGTGGGTGTTCGTGCGCTACAACCTGCTGTGGCTGCCCTATGCGCTGGCGGTCGGGCTGATCATCGGCTTCGGCCTGTTCGCGTCCAACGTCTCGGCCGGGTTTCGCTATGCCAATCTGGCGTGGACCGACCCGCGGCGGATGATGTCGACCGGCGGCGGCTTCGTCTCGCTCTTCCTGTGGATCATCTACGGCGTGCCGGCGGCGCTCATCGCCTGGCTGGGCTATGGCTTCGCGGCCATCACGCCGGGGTGGGGGATCCTCATCGCCGCGGCGGCGCTGCTGCTGCTGGCCGGGGTGACGTACTTGTTCTACCGCTGGATGTTGCGCTGGGGCGAGAGCGCCTGGCACAAGCTGCCGGTGTAGCGCGGCGCTAATTCGGCGCCAACAGATGCGGCCGCCCGGCCATGACGAGTTCGACGAGCCGGGCGGTCAGGTTGTGCCGTTGGGCATAGCGCACCAGCTCGCGGGCGCGGGCCGATTTGGTCTCTCCGGCCAGCTCTTCGTGGTCGATGCCCAGTTCGAAGCAGAGGTTCTGCAGCTCCGACTCGTTGTAGCCGTCGGTCAGCGCGCGCCATAGCGTCGTCTGGTTCGTCTCGGTGTCCCCCAGCGGCGCGCTGTCGACGGCGACGGTCATGCCGCCGCGCGCCTCTTCGGCCGCCTCGGTGCGCAACCGCGTGGAGCCCACCCAATCCACTTCCTGATAGACGGTGATGATGACGCTCATCGCCCCCGCGCGGCGCGGCGTCAGCTGGAAGTAGACCGTCGGCCCGTCCTGACCGGCCAGCAGGCGGAAGGGGCGGCTGTCGCCGCCGTGGATGTCGCAGTCGGGGGCGCTGATCTGCAGGCGCAGCGAGACGAACCGCGCGTCGTCGGGCCAGACGGCGGCGAACGGGGCGCTCTCGCGGCGGGTCAGGTCGTCGGGGGCGAGGGGGGGCGAGGCGGGACGGCGCACGGCCACAGCCAGATCGAAGGCGCGGCCGACGGTGACCCGGTCGGGCAGCGCGGCGTCGAGCCGCAGCGCGACGGCCGCGGGCGGCTCGGGCTCGGGGTCGGACGGCGGCTGCGGGGCAAGGGGGTTGGCGCTGCCGGTGTGGCCGCCGTTGACCGTTTCCGTGCCGATGCCCGTCTCGCCGAGCCATTCGCCCGGCAACCCTCCGTCGGGGCCCACCGTCTCGGCCGGGGACTCGGCCATGGGCGGCGGCGACCACTCGTACAGCGTCTCGCCATCCTCGGCCACAGCGCGGCCGGGCTCGATGTAGGCCAACTCGTTGGTTTGCCAGGCGTCGACGAACGACTGCGCGAACAGCTCCATGTGCAGGAAGGGGGGCGCGTCGCCGGGGGCGGCCAGCGTCTCGTTGAGCGGGGAGTCGGCGCGCGCCTCGGCTGGGCCCATGCCCCCCAGCCAGGCCACGGCCAGCAGCTGGTCGAGCGCGGCGGGGAAGTAGGTGTAGAGGCGGGGGTTGGGCGCCAGCCCGGCGTCGACGAGGCGGTTGTAGAGCGCCCAGACGGTGTCGCTGCCACCAGCGTAGTCGCGCAGGCCGGCGGC
Organism: uncultured Ardenticatenaceae bacterium; assembly: GCA_964398825.1. Taxonomy (GTDB): domain Bacteria; phylum Chloroflexota; class Anaerolineae; order Promineifilales; family Promineifilaceae; genus Promineifilum. Next base: position 35,035 of record CAYNOL010000011.1, on the reverse strand, counting down.
CGTGGCCGGGTCGGAGAGGAAGCGCTCGGCCGCGGCCCATAGCGCGTCGTCCTGCTCGTCGGCCAGCGTGGTCAGCATGCCCAGGAAGGCGGCGACGGCGGGGGTGAGTTGGGCGAGGGTGGCCTCGTCGACGGCGTCGTCGGCCGCGTCGGGCAGCATGTGACGGGCCAGCACGGCGGCCAATCTGCGGATGGAGGCGGCGTCGATGTTGGACATAGGAGTATTATAACGTCTTCGGGCGTTTGAAATATACCCCAGGGATATTCCCCCGCATGTAGAATATGCTACAGTGATCCCACACACCAATGGAGGTTGGATAATGAGCGACAGGAAATTTCGCGTGCTGGGGATGAGCGGCAGTTTGCGGGTCGAGTCGTATAACCGGCGGCTCATCGTCGCGGCGCAGGAGTTGGCGCCCGAGGATATGGTCATCGACATCTACGACATCATCGACATCCCGCCGTTTGATCCCGACGTGGAGGCCGAGGGGGACCCCGAGCCGGTGCGCCGGTTCAAGCGGGCCATTCGTGACGCCGACGCGCTGCTCATCGCCACGCCGGAGTACAACTACGGCATGCCGGGGATGCTGAAGAACGCCATCGACTGGGCCTCGCGGCCCGACGGGGACGGCGTGCGCGTGCTGCGCGGCAAGCCGATCGCCATCATGGGCGCGACGCCGGGCGAGTTCGGCACCGTTCGCGCCCAGATGATGCTGCGGCAAGTGTTCCTCTATACCCGCAGCCACGTGATGCTGGAGCCCGAAGTGACGGTCTTTCGCGTCCACGAGCGGTTCGACGGCGACCGCCTGACCGACGAACCCACCATCGGCTTCGTGCGCGGCCTGCTGGAGGGGTTGGATGAGTGGATTCGGACGTTTGCCTGACGGTGGAAGGGATTAGAGATTGGGGATTGGGGATTGAGTCGCCAATCCCCAATCCCTTCTTATCTATCTCCCCAACAACGCATTCAACCCACCCTGCACCACCCCGCGGGTCACGCCGTCGGTGTCGAGGTCGTGGTTCCAGGCGGTCATGGAGACGGCCATGACGCGGCCGGTGGCGGCCAGGGCGCGCAGCACGCCGCGCACCTGCTCGGCCGACGGGCCGCCGGGAGCGGGGTAGCTGGCGGCCGGCGCCTCGGCGGGGTCGATGACGTCGGGGTCGAAGTGGACGTAGAGCGGGCCGTCGGGGATGTTGGCCGGGTCGAGCAGCTGGTCGATGTCGGTCAGGTGGATGACGTCGGAGCGCTCCACGCTGTCGGCTTCGCCGGGGTCGAGGTCGCGGGCGTCGGCCAGCACCACCTTCGACGCGGACCACGGCCGCAGCGTCACGCCGCGCACCAGCGACTGGTCGCCCAGCCCCACGGCCATGGCCAGCGGCATGCCGCCGAGGTAGCCGCTGGGGGTGGTGGCGTAGGTGTTGAAATCGCCGTGGGCGTCGAGCCAGACCAGCGTCGGCTCCAGCCCGCGCTGCTGCAGCCCGGCCAGCACGCCGAGCGTGGCGCAGCAGTCGCCCAGGATGGCGACGGGTCGCTCGTCGTTGCGGATGGCCGCGCGCACCTCGTCGGCCAGCTGCCGGTGGTAGATGCTCATGCGTGACATCATCTCGCTCGGCGACGGCTCGCCCTCGCGCGGCGGCAGCTCAACCTCGACGACGGTCCAATCATCCCCGGCCATCCCGGCCAGCGCCGGATCGTATTCATCTAATGTATAGGGGGTCAATATCATTCGGTCATTCATTGGCACTTCTCCTTGTGCATTTATCATAACCGACGAATAGGGAGAAGTAACCACAGGTTTCACGGAGTTCACAGACTTATCCCCGCAACAGCCGCACGAGGGAGCGCAGGCCGGCGCTGATGCGCTCGGTGGAGTAGCCGCGCAGGTGGCGTTGCAGGCGGAAGTAGTCCACCTGCAGCGGGGCCAGCAGCGCCTCGCCGATGTACTCCAAGTCGAGGCCGGGGGCCAGCTCCCCCTTGCGCTCGGCCGCGCGCAGCAGCCCGTTGACCGTCATGTACTGCCAGAAGTGGGGCAGATTGAGCCGCTCGCTGCCGCCGGGGGCCATGCCCGCCCGCTGCACTTCGACCAGCAGCGGCGAGTGGATGTCGGTGAACTCCACCAGCCGGTGCAGGAATTGCTCCAGTTGCTCCAGATAGCCCACGCCCTGGGCCGTCAGGCCGTTGAACAGCGTCAGCGTGGCGTCCTGGAATTCGTTCAATTGGGTGTCCATGAGCGCCAGACACAGCTCCCCCTTGTTGGCAAAGCGGCGGTAGAGTGTGCCCTTGCCCACGCCGGCCGTCTCGGCTATCTCGGCCATACAGACGTTCTCGACGCCGCGCTCGCGGAACAGACGCTCGGCCGTGTGGAGGATGAGCGCCCGGTTGGCGGCCGCGTCGGCCCGCTCCTGCCGCTCGGTAACGATGCTATCGCCCAGCGTTCCTATGTCGATTCGTTCCATGTTATCTCGCTTCTCTCGATACCGTGTGGGGGAAGAATTTAACACGGATGGGGCACCGATTATACGGATTTAGCGGATTTCAGGCTGTTTTCCGTGAAAATCCGTCTGCTCCGTGTTCACTCTTTTCCTTCGCTGGACCGGCATGACAAGAGTATTAAAATGCTCTTTCCGTGTCCTGTCCATCTCATCCGTGTCCCATCCGTGTTTAATCTCTTCTCCATCGCACACGATATCGCTAATTCGTCGCATTATTAGAAATACGCAATAAATCTATACTCCTCTTGACAAACGGACTGTAGTCCGCTATTATTGTAGCAGATAACCGGACTGAAGTCCACATAGAAAAAGAAACAAATCACAACGTGAGAGGAGAGTATATCAAATGGCCTGGCAAGTAGATAAAAGTCATACCCACATTAACTTCACCGTGCGTCACATGATGATCAGCAAGGTGCGTGGGGAGTTCACGGATTACGACGTCGACATCAACTTCGACGAGAACAACCTGGAAGCCACCACCGTCCACGCGACGATCAAGGCCGACAGCATCAACACCCGCGACGAGCAGCGCGACACCCACCTGAAGTCGCCCGATTTCCTGAACGCGGAGCAGCACCCGAACATCACGTTCAAGAGCACCCGCGTGGAGCAGACCAGCCCGAAGAAGGGACGCCTCATCGGTGACCTGACCATCGCCGGCGAGACCAAGGAAGTGGTTCTGGACGTGGATTACTCCGGCGTCGTGCAGGGGCCGTGGGGCAACACCGTGGCCGGCTTTTCCGCCAGCACCACCATCAACCGCAAGGATTGGGGCCTGACCTGGAACGTGGCCCTGGAGACCGGCGGCTTCCTGGTCAGCGACTCGCTCAACGTTGAGATCGAGCTGGAGCTGGTCAAGGTGGCGGAGACCGTCGCCGAAGCGGCCGCCTAAGACAACTCGCGCGGCCGAACGGCTGCCGGGCAAACATCAAACGACGAGCGAGGCCGCACCCATTGGCGCGGCCTCGCTTTTTATGATATTTATCGGCGAGGGTGGATGAGATCCACCCTCGCCGATAAATACCTGCCCAAATCCATGTCCCCCAATCCGCGAAAAACCGTGGCTAAACATGAAGGAGAAACCATGAGCAACATAACCATGCCGCCGCTGCGCATCGGCCGGGTGTCGCTGGCCGTGGCCGACCTCGACCGCTCCGTCCGCTTCTACGAGGACGTCATCGGTCTGACCACGCTCGTCCGCGATCAGGAGATCGCCGAGATGGGGGCGGGGGAGACGGCGTTCCTGCAGCTCGTCGGCCAGGCCGGGGCGCGGCCGGTGCAGCGCGCGGCCGGGCTCTACCACTTCGCAATCCTCGTCCCGTCGCGGCTCGACCTGGCGCGGACGCTGAAGCACCTGTTGGAGAACGACGCGCCGATCAGCGGCTTCGCCGACCACGCCGTCAGCGAGGCGATCTATCTGACCGACCCCGACGGCCACGGCATCGAGATCTACCGCGATCGGCCGCGCGAGGAGTGGAGCTATCGCAACGGCACCATCCGCATGAGCACCGACCCGATCGACCTGCACGGCATCCTGCGCGAGCTGGAGGGGCAGGAGAACGTGTCGCCGGCCATGGCCCCCGGCACGTTCCTGGGCCATGTGCATCTGCAAGTGGCCGACATCCCCAGCACAGAGGCGTTCTATCAGGAGATGCTGGGGCTCGACCTGATGCTGCGCTATGGCCCCCGGGCGACGTTCATGTCCTACAACGGCTATCACCACCATCTGGGCAGCAACACCTGGGCGGGGGAGAACGTGCCGCCGCCCCCCGACGACGCGGCGCGGCTGCTGTGGTTCGAGCTGGTGCAGCCCGACGACGCGGCCGTGGAACGCATCGCCGCCCAACTGGAGGCGAGCGGCCACACCGCCGAGCGCGGCGAACACGCGCTGTGGACGGTCGACCCGTCGGGGATTCGGGTGCTGGTTAGCGCAGCCGAGTAGAGGCCGGGAGAGTGGGAGATTGGGAGACTGGGAGACTGACAGTGTTCAGTGGGTCACTCTCTCAATCTCTAATCCCTAATCCCTAATCTCCTCCGGCACCTGCGCCAGCGCCTCATCCGGCAGCACATAACTGTGCTTCAGGCGGTCGTCGTTCCATTCCAGCATCTCGGGGAAGCGGATGCCGGGGAGCACCTGGACGGCGAAGATCTCCTGCACCCCTTCCTCGAAGCGCAGGAAGCCGAGCACGCGGCCGTCGCGCAAGTCGACCACCCAGACGCCGCACGTCCGCTCCGTCAGCCGCTCCACCAGCGGGATGCCGCTGAATGTGGCGCTCTCGCGCACCTGCGACAGGCCGATGAACGCCAGCGGGCCGTAGAAGTCGAGGCCGCGCGTGAAGCCGGGCATCTGCGCCACAGTGCGCCACGCGCCGCGCCGCACCTCGGCCTGGGCGATGCTGCCCTCGCCCGACTCCAGGAACCACAGCTTGTTGTCATACCAGCGGGGGGAATGGGGCATCGACAGGCCGCGCAGCAGCACCGTCTTCGTGGGCACTTCCATCAGCAGGCCGCCGTTGGCCTTGTTCTCACGCCAGCCGCCGCGCGTGTCCGTCTCGCCCAGCATGGTGACGAACTGCGGCCGCCCGTCGAGCATCGCCAGCCCGTTCAGGTGGCAGCGGTCTTCGGGGGCCAGGGCGCTGATGAACGGCGGCCGCCAGCGGGGGTAGAAGCTGTGGTCGGCGTCGAGCGTGCAGAGACAGCCGAAGCGCGTGTTCACCAGCCACAACTCCCCGTCGCCCGACCACGCCATCTCGTGGATGTCGATGTCGCCCGTCACGTGGATGCGGCGCGGCAGATAGGCGGCGTCGTGCTTGCCCGCCGGCTCCAGCTTGCGGGCCACGGCCGGCATGTTGCGGTAGTACCACACCGTGTTTGTGCCGCCGATGGTCAGCCGCGACGGGTCGACGGCGATGCCCATCGGCTTGTTGAAGGAGCGGAAATGGGTGTTGACCGTGCCCGTCTCCGGGTCAAAGCGGATGAGGATGACCTTGCCCGCCTGGTAGGTGCTGACGACGAGGCTGACGCCGGTCTGCTTCAGGATCTCCCCGAAGGTGCTGGTGTAGACGCTGCGTAACGGGTCAGCCTTGGGTTGGCTGTCTTGCTGTTCGGCGCCGTCGGCCGCGTCGGGTGGGGTGGTGGTTTCGGGATCGGGGGGTTGGTAGTCGGTCATTGGTGAATTATGGCGCGACTTGGGGGGAATTACGAATTTGAAGGGACCGGGAGATTAGGGATTGGCTGCCTGACCCATGGTTGCCAGCGTGTGCTCGGCCGAGCGGCGGATCATTTCGCGCAGGGTGTCGCGGTCGACGTCGGACAGCTTGTTGATGTAGAGGCACGCCTTGCCCGTCTTGTGCTTGCCCAGCTTTTCGCTCAGCGCGTCGTAGCCGTCGTAGTCGAACGAGAGGTAGAGGGTCATGTTCTGCTTGCGCGGCGAGAAGCCGACGACGGGCCAGTCCCCCTCGCGGCCGCTGGCGTACTTGTAGTGCACCTTGCCGAAGCCGACGATAGTATCGCCCCACATCTTCGGCTCCTCACCGGTCACGTCCTGCATCAGCTGCAGCACGGCGAGGCCGTCGGCCCGCCGCTGCGCGTTGTCGACGTTGTTGAGGAAGGCCGCCACGTCGCCGTCGTTCCGTTGGGTTTTGTTTTCGTTTGCCATTGTTGATCGCCTCCGATGTTCAGGTTCCTCGCTTGTAATACGCGCTTCAGCGCCTCTGAAAGCCTGTCAGGAAGTTCGTTCCGCCCTCCGGCTGCCATATCAATTGAATAGACTTATTGGCGCGCACGACGAACCGAGCGACGCCATAGAGGGCATTATAGCAGATAATGTCCCCCACACTCCCGCGCGGGCCGCGCCACCCCCCACGACAAGGCGGGAATATCTTTGTATAATTTCTCCCATGAGCTACGAAGAACAACAAACGATAGAAAAAATCCTGAACAATTCAACGACCATCGCCACCGTCGGGCTGTCGGGGAACCCCGACAAGGCGGCCCACATCATCCCCGCCTATCTGCAGGCGCAGGGGTATCGGGTCATCCCGGTGAACCCGACGCTGGACGAAGTGCTGGGCGAGAAGGCGTACGCCTCGCTGTCGGAGATCGAGGAGCCGATCGACGTGGTGCAGATCTTCCGCCCCAGCGACGAGGTGGGGCCCATCGTCGACGAGGCGATCGCCGCCGGGGCCAGGGCGGTGTGGATGCAGCTGGGCATCGCCGACGAGGAAGCGGCCGCCCGCGCCCGCGAGGCCGGTCTCGACGTCGTGATGAACCAGTGCATGAAGGTGCAGCACACACGCTGGGCCGCGTCGATGATCTAGCCGCCGCGATTCACCCTGTAAAAAGAAAAACGGGTTTCGGGAACACTCCCGAAACCCGTTTTTGTTAACCGGGCAGGTGATTCACTAAGGCGAAAACCCCTTGCCGGTGGAAACGGTTACTTGCGGCTGGTCACCTCGACAATCGCGCAGTCCATCGCCGTGCCCGGGAAGAGGGGTGAGGTCAGATTGGCGCAGTTCATCCAGGAGCCGATCCGGTTACCTCTGGCCGAGAAGGAGATGGTGTGGGACTCACCCGGCGAAGGCTCATCGGTAGAGACGCGCACACCCAGGTCGGGGCCGGGGATGGCTTCCCCTTCGCCGTCGAGGTGGACGGTGTCGCCGCGGCTGCCAAACTTGTTCTCCGCGCCGATGGTCAGGAAGCCGAGGTCGCCGCCCGTCACCTCGCCATAGGAGTAGGTGATGTCCTCGACGGGGTTGGACGGGTTCAACAGGCGGATCCAGACCTGGAAGGAGTTGGTCTCCGACGGGTCGGACCAGTTCGGCACGTCTTGCCAGTCGGCGACGAGCCAGTCGTCGGTGCCGTCGGTCAGGATGCCGACGCGGATGCCGCCTTCGGCCGGCACGTTGACCGGGTTCAGGTCGGTCCAGAACACCGCCAGGACGTTGTTTGGCGGCGCCGGGTGGGGCAGGTCGGTGTTGAAGAAGTCGATATCATCGACCCCACCACCGCCGACGACGACATAGCCGTTCGAGACGACGCCGAGCCGGGTGTACACCTCGCCGCCATAGAGGAACGGCGGGATGGTGTAGTTGATGATGGTCTCATCTCCAGCGCCGGCGAAGGGCGGGATGCCGAAGAGCGACAGCGGCAGGTAGCCCGCCACGTCCGGGTCGACCTCGACCCTCACGTCGGGCGGCACGGCGCCTTGCAGCACGCCGTTGGCCTCGACGGTGTTCCGGTACCGCACACCATCCTCGACCGTCCAGGGCAGCACCCGCAGCGGGCTCGGCAACCTGTCGACCAGCGAGAACGGCGCGTCCTCGAAACCGGTGTTGGTGATCGTGACGGTGCAATCCGTCGCCTCGCGCAGGCGAATGACGTCGGGGGCGCACTCCTTCTCCACGGTGATCGGCGCCTGGCCGCGCACGACGGTGATCGGGAAGGTGAGCGTCGCGCCCTGATCCGATTGCATCGTCAACGTGGCGTGGCGCACTTCGCCGTTTGGCACCGTGGGGGCCGAGACGGTGATGGAGAACGTGGCGGAGTCGTTGGCCCTCAGATTCAACCGGCGGGGCACAGTGACCTGCAGGTCAGGGGGTGCGGAGACGGAGAACGTCCACGTCGACTTCTTGCCGGTCTGGTCCTCGACGGTGCGGTTCACGGTCAGGCTGCCGGACAGATTGGGCACGTAGAGGCTGGGGTAGTTGGCGTCCCACAGGTTGTCCTCATAGGCGATGTAGTTGGCGACGCTCTCATCGAAGGTGAGCGGCGCCCATCCCGCCCTGGTCAGGTCGACGCGACCGGAGCCGGTGTCGAACGGGGTGGCCGGGGTCGAGCCGTCTTCCTTGGCGACGTTGGTCTGCGCGGTGGTCATCAGGGCCGATTTGATCTGCCCGGGCGTCCAGTCGGGGCGCTGGGCGGCGACGAGCGCGGCCGCGCCGGCCACGTGGGGGCTGGACATCGATGTGCCCTGAATCGCCATGAACAGCTCGCCCTGCGGGCCGGCCTCGGCCGACGACGGCAGCGGCGTATTGCCGGCCAGAATCTGCACGCCGGGGGCGGTGATGTCGGGCTTGCTGATGCCGAGCTTCTGGCCGGGGCCGCCGCGCGAGCTGAACGCGCCCATGACGTCGCCGTCGACGGTGGTGGCCACGCCGGCCGTGAAGGTGGCCCGGACGCCGGAGTGGGTGTCGACGAAGTCGAGCAGCGCGTCGCCGTCGGGGTATTCGATGTGGATGCTGGGCAGATAATGGTTATCGGTGCTCAGCCCCTGCAGCGCCGGGTTGAAGAGAACCATGCCGGCGGCATTGCCCTGCAACACGTTATACCCCTTCAGGACGCGGGCGATGGTGCCGCGCTCGCAGATGACGATCTTGTTGCGATATTGGCGGCGCTGGGCCGGCTCGTTGCAATCCAGCGGCGAGCCCTTCACCAGCTGGGTGGGGGTAGTGATGCCGTCGGTGATGGTGACGCCTTCGATCGTCAACTTGTCGCCGTTGTTGGCCGTCACGGTCAGCGTGCTCATGAAGTGGCGGTTGCTGGTGCTGGCGGCTACGGTCATCGTCCACGGGCCGCGGTGGCCCACGGTGTCCGGCGTGGGGCCGCTGTTGCCGGCCGAGGCGGCGACGAAGACGCCGTTGGTGTAGGCCATGGCGAAGGCTTGCTCAACCGCGTCGGAATAGGGATTCTCGCCGCCGCTGATCGAGAAGTTGATCACGTCGACGCCGTCGTGGATGGCCTGATTCACGGCCGCCACCGAATCGCTGTTGAAGCAGCCTTGCGCGGCGCAGACGCGATAGGCGATGATCTGGGCGCGCGGGGCGACACCCGAGGCGGTGCCATAGGGCACGCCGAACAGCTTGGCCGCAACGCCGCCGTTGCCGGCGGCCGTCGAGGCGGTGTGGGTGCCGTGACCGTCGTCGTCGCGGGCCGAGTCGAATTCCGTCGGCTCCAGGCCTACCAGCACCTTATAGGTGTTGAGCATATTGTAGGCGCCGATGAGCTTGTTGTTGCAGGTGAAGGGTGCATCCTTCCTGTTGAAGACGGTGTTGCCGAAGTCGCAACGCGCCGGGCGGGCCGCCGGGGCGGCATACGCCTTGCCGGACGGGTCGGGGTCGGAGAAGGATGGATGCTCCGGCCAGATGCCGGTGTCGAGGATGCCGACGACGACGCCTTCGCCGGCGTTGCTCTGGCCGCCCAACGCGTTCCAGGCGGCCGGCGCGCCGATGAATTGCGGGCTGGCCTCGGTGTCGGGCTGCTGCAGCGTGTCCAGGTAGACGGCCGTGACGCCGGGCAGCGCGGCCAGCGTGTCGACGCGCTCGCCCGCCAGCACGAGCGAAGCGCCGTTGAACACCTTGTCGTACCGGTTGATGACCTCGCCGCCGGCGATGGCCGCCAGCGCGTCGGGGTTGACTGAGCCGTCGAGGGTCACGATGACGCTGACGAGCTCATAATCATTCGGGTCAATGCTCGACCGTTGGGCGGAAACGCCGTCGTTGGGCGGTTTGGTGGCGGAAGCGGGGCTTCCTTCGGGGGTCAGAGGGGTGGCAGTGAAGCCGCCGGTCCCGTCGCTGGCCAACGCCAGGGATGATACCAGCAGGGTCAGAAGCAGGACGGCCGCCACCAGGACAAACCGCCCGCGTCGAATAGATGCTGCTCGCATGGAAAATGTCCTCCTCAAGACAGTTCACAAATCAAGTTCAATGGCAACGACAATTTGCCGTCAGAACGGGACGGCGCCGGTGGTGATGGGTGAGTATATCTTGCCTCATTCACCTCCTTTCTGTATTCGATTGAAATTGACGGAACTTCAACAGAGGGGAAGAACAAAAAACACAGGTGATTTTCCCTGTATCGCAAGCGCGATTATGATGATATGTCGAGAAGCATGCAATGAGTAAAATGATCAGATCAGAAATGGGTAAATTCTGCCAGACCCAGCCGTGGCGATGATTCCGTCAGAGACGCCGAACGGGCTTCGGGAGCGCTCCCAAAACCCGTTGGCGCGAGTGGGTCTGCGGCTTCGCTGGAGCCGGAATCCGTCACCGGCCGATTTGGCTACTTTCGGCCGCTCAGCAACCACGTCTTCATCATCCCCTTGCCCTTGATGTCGATCAGGCCGCGGGGTTCGAGGACGAAATCGGCGCGCAGCAGCTCATAAGTGCGCTCGGCCACCTGGATGGCGCCGGCCACGCCGTGGGATTCCATGCGGCTGGCCACATTGACGGCGTCGCCCCAGATGTCGTAGCTGAACTTCTTGCGGCCGATGACCCCGGCCATGATGGTGCCGGAGTTGATGCCGATTCGCAGGCGGATGGGCAGATCGTAGATCTGCGACAGCTCGTGGGAGAAGGCGAGCATCTCCAGCGCGGCGTCGGCCAGCGCCTGGGCGTGGTCGTGGCGCGGCGTGGGCACGCCCGCGGCGGCCATGTAGCCGTCGCCGATGGTGCGGATCTTCTCCAGCCCGTGCCGTTCCATGATCTCGTCGAAGCCGGTGTGCAGGTCGTTGAGCAGGTCGACGACGGCCTCGACGCCCAGCTCGGCCGACAGCGGCGTGAAGCCGGCGATGTCGGCGAAGAGGATGCTGGCGTTGCCGATGCACTCGGCGATGTTGTGCTGGCCGTCCTTCAGCCGCCGGGCGATGGACTGGGGCAGGATATTGGTCAGCAGCGCGTCCGATTTGCCTTGCTCGGCCACAAGCTGGTTGTGGGTCTCGTCGCGCTGGTGGGTGAAGTAGGTCAGCAGCAGGAAGACGACGACCGACGGGCCGACGGCGTTCATGATGAAGAAGATACTGATGAGATCGTCGGGCACGGGGCCGTGGTCGGGCAGCAGCGGCCCGAAGACGCCCAGGTCGAACAGCCCGGCGAAGGCGACCATGACGACGAAGGCGGCGAACCACAAGGCGGCCTTGCGGCGGCTGTCGAACAGCAGCGCCCCCACCGGCGAGGTCAGCGACCACAGGATGACGCCGCTGGAGTTGACGAAGCCGCCCATGACCAGCATCAGCAGGGCGGGGAAGATCATGGTGATGAGCAGCTGGCTGAAGCGGAACATGTGATAGCGGCCGGTCAGCGCGTAGTAGCCGATGCTGGCGAAGGAAAAGGCGGCGTAGAGGATGGGGATGGCCCCGGCCTGCACCGCGCCGATGAACAGGTAGATGAGCCCCCACAGCAGCCCCAGCAGGGCGATGACCGTCGAGGATGTGATGAGCATGTCGGTCTGCAGCCGCTCGCGCTGGGCCCGGTCGGCCGCCAGAACCGGCGTGGGGCTAATAATAGCTTGGGTCATGGCTGGGATTCCTTCTGTGGGTAGTTGCTCGCTCGTGCTCAGGCGTCGTGACCTCATTTGTCGGCTTCATTATAGTAACTGCACAAATGGGTGGTGCATTCCACTTTATACTTTGCACGGTAATTGGGTGACACGAAGCCGACCGTAAACGAGTATCCCGGAAGAAGCCCGGGTATTAAGGGTCATTCACCCACTTTCTCGAACCGCGCGAAGCCCACGCTCAACGGCCGTGTGTCAGGGTTGTGGCCGCCGGTGTGGTCGGCGGGGCGGGTGGCGCGGCCAAAGCGCAGCGTGATATCGTTCGCGCCCAGCGTTACCAACTCGGCGGGGATGAACAGCTCGCCTCGCCATGGCTCGCACTCTTCCCACCGGTGGGCAGCCAGCGCGCGGCCGCCGACGACGAACTCGACGCTCTGCGGCTGCCCCTCGACACAGTAGGGGAACGCTTCGACGGCGAAGCGGGCCGGCCGCTCGTCGCTGGTGGCGAACCAGCGCGCCTGCGCCTCCGTGCCTGTGGCCCAAACGCCCCATGGCTCGACGGCCGAGAAGCCCTCGGCCGGGTGGATGCCGATGGCCGCGGCCGGCGGGACGACTTCGAGGATGCAGATGGGATAGGTCCACGGTGGCCCGGCGGCGGGGCCGAAGCAGTCCACCGGCTGCAACTCGGCCGAACCGGCGGACAGCCGTTCCAGCCCCGGCGGCCCGCCCGGCATCATGTGAACCAGCACATGGCCCACGCCGTAGGCCCGCAGCAGCGCAGGCAGCTCGGCCTCGGCGACGGGGTCGGGGTGGGCGAAGAACCACTCCCGCACGAAGGTGTAGTGCAGCGGCAGCACGCTGCCCCCGCCGCCGACGATGGGCCGGCCGTGGAGCGTCGAGGCCACCAGCACATCGCCGCCGATGGCCGCGGAGAGGACGTGGGGGCTGATGGGGGCGATGTCGATGACGCTCCGGCCGTGGGGGGTGGGCTGGGCGGCCAGCCAGTCGAAGGCGGGGTGGCTCGGCGGCGGGGCGGGCAGGCCGGTGATGGGTCGGCGGGCTGACTCGACCAGCAGCAGCGCCGCCAGCGCCATGAACAGCAGCGCCCCCCGGCGGCGGTGGCGGGTTAGACGCTCGACGGCGACGGCCGCCAGCAGCAGCACGGCCGGCGCGGCCACCAGCAGATAGCGCGACGGCACGCGCGCCCCCTCGAAGAACGGCACGACGGCCGACAACGCCAGCCCCGGCAGCGGCACCGCTGTGGCAAACACCGCCGGCGCGTCATCTTCGGGGAAGATGTCGGGCTTCAGTGCGTGGCCCACGTCCCAGATAACTTCGTTGATCGGCCGCAGCGGGGGCCAATGCACCGGCTCGCCGCGCCAATGGAGCGTGGGGCCCAGCGCCAGCACGACGCCCACGACGGCGACGACGGCCGCCGGCGCCCAACGGCGCGAACGGCGGGCGAACAACCCCACCAGCGCCAGCGCCGCCAGCAGCACCCCGAACCCGGCGTAGATCGATTCGTTGGCCGCGCCGCCGGTCTGCCAAATGGCGAACTCGGCCAGCGCCGGGACGGGGTGGGCGGGATAGAGGGCGGGCAGCCAGTCGAGGCTGAGGTTGTAGAGGTTGACCTGGGTGATAGTGAAGCCGGCGGATTCAGACTCGTTGCGCCAGAAGAGGTAGAGATAGGGGGCAGCCGGCAGCACGGCCGCCAGCCCGATGAGCAGCAGTCGCCCCGCCGCGCGGCCCAGCGGAACGCGCCGCCCGGCCACCGCCCCCGCCAGCCATCCCACCACGGGCACCAACCCCAGCCAGATGAAGTAGAGGCTGAAGCTGATGGCGACGGCCCATACCACCCCCGCGGCCAATGCCCACGGCCAACCGCGCCGCCCCCGGGCCAGGGCGCGATCGGCGAAAAAGAGGAGCCACGGCAGCAGGGCTGAGCCGATGAGGATGTGGAGATGCCCCTGGATTCGCACCCACCGCCCGCCCCACAGCACGTAGAGCAGCGCCACCAGCACGGCCGCCCCCCGCCCGGTCGCCAATCGCGTCAGCCGGTACTGTCCCAGATAGGCGATGAAGAACGAGGCCACCACCAGCGCATTGAAGGCGGCCGCGGCGCTGCTGAAGGCGGCGATGGGCACGGCCAGCGCGAACACCCCCAGCCCGTTGGCGAAGGTGGCCAGCGACCACCCCTCGGGCATGAACACGTGGGGGACGAAGAGGCGCGCGCCGTCCCCCGCCCGCAGCCCGTCGAGAAACCAGTCGATGGCCCACAGATACTCCAGCGCGTCGCCGTGGCCGGGCAACTGCGAGCCGAAATGGGGGATACGCCAGTAGGCGGCCAGCAGGACGACGAGCGGCACCGCCGGCAGCACCTTCCCGGCCGCCGGCCGCCACCAGACAGGGGGAGTGGGAGTGGATGATCTCATAGGTCGTCTGGAACACCGGCCACAATGAGGCCAACCCCGGAGTATAGCGGCCGCGATGGGTTTCGCCACCTGGACCATGCTTTGGCTTGCCGAGCCGGATTGCACGCTTAACCATGCGCTACAGGCCAGAGGTGGGGTAATCCCCCGTTTCCCTCGTCGCTCCGGTGACTTACACTTAAGAAAAACGAGGAGTAAGTCATATGAACCATGATGTATTGATTATCGGCTCGGGCCTGGCGGGTCTGAGCGCGGGGCACGAGCTGGCTGATAAGGGGCGCAAGGTCACGATGCTGGAGCGCAACGCCTATGTCGGCGGCCGCACGGCCGACTGGGACGAGGACGGCATGCATGTCGAGTCCGGCCTTCACCGCTGGCTGGGCTTCTATCAGGAGCTGCCCAAGCTGTTCGAGAAGGCGGGGCTGGATCATGAGGACGCCGTCGTCTGGGGCGACGAGGTGCAGTTCCGGCTGCCCGACGGCGGGCCGCAAGCCGTCGTCGGGCTGGCGCCATTGCACAAGCCGATCAAGACGGCCGCCGGTTGGCTGGGCAACTTCGACTGGTTGGGGGCCGACGACAAGGCGTCGCTGGTGCCGTTCCTGACGGCCGCGCTGGCCGACTACGCGCTGACCAAAGAGGCGCTCGACAACAACTCCGTCTATGAATACGCCAAGAAGCGGGGCGTCACCGACGAGGCGATCACCAATCTGCTCATCCCGCTGACCGAGGGGCTGTTCTTCCTGCCGCCGGAGCGATATTCGGCGCTGGTGTTCACGGGCACGCTCGTCCCCGGCGTGAAGCGGCCGCACACATTGCGCGTCGGCGCGTTCGCGGGCGGCATGACACAGGTGATGTGCGGGCCGATCGCCGATTCGCTGTCGCGCAAGGGGGGCTCGGTGATGATCAACTGCGAGGTCGACCGGCTCGTTGTCGAGGGCGGCCGCGTCTCCGGCGTCGAGGTCAACGGCGAGCGCATGACGGCCGGCCACGTGGTGCTGGCCACGTCGCTGGCCCCGGCACAGCGCCTCATCCGCGCCGCGCTGGGCGAGCACGAGGCGTTCGCCAAGATGCTGAGGCTGCCGTCGATGCCCGCCGTCACGCTGCAGATCGAGCTGACCGAGCCGGCGCTGCCCAAAGACCACACCGTTTTCAGCCCGCTGACGCTGCTGACGTCCTACGCGGAGCAGAGCCGCACGACGTTCCGCAATCTGCCCGGCCGGTTGTCGATCAACCTGGCCAAGCCGGAAATCTACATCGACAAGTCGCCCGAGGAGGTGCTGGCCGACGTGCTGGCCGACACGAAGCGGCTGGGGGTCGACATCGAAGGCAAGATCAAGCAGTATCGCGTCATCTCCCACCCCGAGGATTTCTACCTGCTCTCCCCCGGCATGGACGCGCTGCGGCCGCAGCAGGCCACGCCCATCCCCGGCCTGACGCTGGCGGGTGACTACACCCAGCAGGAGCTGTTCTGCAGCATGGAAGGGGCGGTCATCTCCGGGCAGCGGGCGGCCGAGGTTGTGCTGAAGAATCTTTAGCCAGGAATATTTAGCCACGGATTTCCACGGATTAAATACTGATAGCACGGATTGTTCTAATTAATCCGTTGTGTCCGTTTGCATCGGTGAAAATCCGTGGTTAAAGGCTCAAAACTTATCCCGCTCTCATGCGTATTGGATATCACGAAGCGATTTGTAAACGAGCATATCTATTCGTAATATCTTTTTTTGTGGGGATCCATCTGGAGAGATCGATTCCTGACAGGGAGAACGAATGACAAACGACAGCGACAAGAAAGAATTGAAAGCTGAGAATAACGGTAATACCTATACCGGCATGGGTCTGGCTTTGGGCGTAGCAGTGGGCGTGGCCATTGGCATGCTGATGGACAACCTGGCCGTAGGGATCGCTATTGGCGTAGCCCTCGGATTGGCGTTTGGCGCATTTCAGGCGAAGAAATAATACAAGGAATCACCGCCTTTAGGTTGGGCGGGTTTGTAACCCGCCCTTTGTATATAGGGAAATAAATATGACCAACAACAACGACAACAACGGCAGCCCGAACCGGCAGGGCGGGCAATATATCGGCGTCGGCATCGCCTTGGGCGCGGGCCTGGGGATCATCCTGGGGCAGATGATGGACAACATAGCGATGGGCCTGGCGATCGGTGTGGCCCTCGGCATCGTCGCCGGCGCGGCAATGAGCGCGCGGAAATAGCGGCGGCTTAACCCCGGCGGTATAAAGTAGGCACACGGCCGTATTTGGGGTAGAGTTACGGGCGAAAAATACGAGAAGGATTGCTATGCATCTGTATTTCATTCGCCACGGACAAAGTTACGTTAATCTAAAAGAATGGACCGGCGGCAACAAGGACACCGAACTGACTGAGCTGGGGCACCAGCAGGCGGCCGCGCTGGGCGCCTGGCTGCCCACCGAGTTACGCCACATCGACGTGCTCTACGCCAGCACCATGAACCGCGCCCAACAGACGGCCGGTTATGTCGCCAGGGCGTACGGTATCGACATCATCCCCGATGTTCGCATCCGCGAGATCGGCAACAACCGCGCCGACCACACCGCCTGGCCCACCGACGACCTGCCGGAGTACAGCGACTATTGGGGCAGCGAGCGGCCGTTCGCGTCCGTCACCCCGGCCCGCGAAGGGGGCGAAAGCCTCATGCACTTCCGCACCCGCATCGGTTCGTTCATCGAGGACATGATCGAATTGCACCGGGAGCAGGTCGTTGTCGCCGTCTGTCATGGCGGCGTCATCGAGATGGCTTTCGACCACATCTTCAACACCGGCGCCTTCCGCCGCTGCGAGGTGTGGTGCAAGAACACCGGCATCACCCGCTTCGAATACGTCGAGCACCCCCGCCGCGAGGCGTGGCGGCTCCACTACCACAGCCGGGCCGATCACCTGCAGGGGATCGAATCGGCTATGGAAGTAACCAGAATCGTCAGCCTCTCCGACTGATCCCCGCGGGGACGCAGTCGGCACGGCCTGAGGGCCGAAACCCAACCCCATCCCATTCGACAGGCGCGGCCAAGCGGCCGCGTTTGTCTGTGAGTGATCAATGCCAAAAGTACATCCAATCTCCCACCAGCCGGACAGCCCGTTGCCCGGTGACCCGTTGACGGGGAGCCCCATACCGGTTGAGCCTCTGCAGATTGACCACCTAGTCGACGAAGTCGATTACAGCCGGAAGTGGTTCGTCATGTCGGCCATCGCCATGGGCATCTTCCTGGCGACGATCGACGGCAGCATCGTCAACGTCGCCCTGCCGACGCTGACGGCGGCGCTGGGCACCGACTTTTCCACCATCCAATGGGTGGTGCTGTCCTATCTTCTGACGATCACGACGTTGCAGGCCATCGTCGGCCGCCTGGCGGATATGTACGGCCGCAAGCGCATCTATAACGCGGGCTTCGTCGTCTTCACCGTCGGCTCGCTGCTGTGCGGGCTGGCGCCGACGGTGGAGCTGTTGATCGCCGCGCGCATTCTGCAGGGCGTGGGGGCGGCGATGATCTTGGCGCTGGGCATGGCGATCATCACCCACGCCTTTCCGCCGGGGGAGCGCGGCCGGGCGCTGGGCGTGGCCGGCTCCATCGTCTCCATCGGCATCGTCACCGGCCCGACGCTGGGCGGGCTCATCATCGAGAACTTCTCGTGGCACTGGATCTTCTACGTCAACGTGCCGGTGGGCATTTTGGGCACCTATCTGGCGTGGCGCTACATTCCGCAGTCGCGGCCGCCGGGCCAACAGCGCTTCGACCTGGCCGGTGCGGCGACGCTGTTCGTCGGCCTGCTGGCGTTG
Organism: uncultured Ardenticatenaceae bacterium; assembly: GCA_964398825.1. Lineage (GTDB taxonomy): Bacteria > Chloroflexota > Anaerolineae > Promineifilales > Promineifilaceae > Promineifilum. The sequence continues at coordinate 17,025 of CAYNOL010000011.1, read as the reverse complement.
CTGTTGGGGCTGACCACCGGCCAGCGGCAAGGGTTCACCAGCATGCAGGCGCTGGCGCTGTTCGCCGCTGCGGGCGTCTTTTTGGTGGCGTTCGTGCTCATCGAAGCGCGCCACAAGCAGCCGATCGTGCCGCTGGCGCTGTTCCGTAACCGGCTGTTCCGCACCAACATCATCACCGGCCTGCTCATCTTCATCGCCATGGGCATCAACGTGCTCATTCCGTTCTTCCTGGAGCTGGGGTTGGGGTATGGGGTGCAGCAGGTGGGCTTTTTGCTGGCCGTCGTGCCCGTTGGCTTGGGCATCACCGCGCCCATCTCCGGCTCGCTGTCCGACCGCTTCGGCAGCCGGCCCATCTCGGTGTTGGGCCTGTTCGTGACGTTGATCGCCTTCCTGTTCATCGCCACGCTGACGCCTGAGGTGACGGCCGTCGGCTTCATGCTGCGCTACGCGCCGCTGGGCATCGGCGTGGGCATGTTCCAGTCGCCCAACAACAGCGCCATCATGGGCAGCGTGCCGCGCACGCAGCTGGGCGTCGGCTCCAGCCTGCTGGCCATCACGCGCAGCCTGGGGCAGACGGTGGGCTTCGCCGTGCTGGGGGCGATTTGGGCGTCGCTGGTGGTGCGGGCCGCGGGCGGCTTCGTGGCCGGCGGCGCGGAAGAGGCGCCCCCCGCCGCGCTGGCCGCCGGCCTCAGCGGCGCCGCCCTCGTCTCGGCCGGTCTCGTCGCCGTCGCCCTGGTCATCGCCCTCATCGCCTGGCGCAAGGAACGCGCGGAGCACATGCATTAAGAGATATATGCACAGATTACACTCGGCTGTCCTCAGCCGCGATTTCACAGACTTTATAAGAAGGGATTGGTGATCAGGGATTGGCGATTCCCCAATCGCCAATCCCTAATCCCTAATCTCTTCTTCTTAATCTTTGTAATCTGTAGTTTCTATTCTTAAATCACCACGTCCGAGGCGTCGTTGATGACGTGGGCGGGGGTGAGGGTTTCGAGGGTGGTGTAGGGGTCGTGGTCGCGCAGGCGGCCGAAGTCGAGGCCGGTGATCGCCTCGATGTGGGTCACCGGCACCTGGTAGGTGCGGTACGGGCCGTAGGCGAACGCCAGACTCTCCAGATCGTCGAGCAAATTCTTCTGCGTCTGCAGGTAGGCTGTGGCCGAGAGGGTGCGGTCGGCCCGGCGCATGACCACCACCTTCCAGAACTCGGCCGGCAGCTGGTATTGGCCGCGATAGGTCATGTCGTCGGCGCGGAAGACCGGCCCGGTGAAGACCGACACCTTCAGGTCGTGATTGTCGGCGTTGTTGAGGATGTAATCTTCCAGCCCCAGCCACGTGCGCCGGTTCAGGCTTTTGTGCTGCGGGGCGCAGTTGGTGAAGTGGAAGGTGTCTTCGTTGGCCGTCGCCGCCGGGCGGCCCCAGACGGGGTCGGTGCGCCGCACAAGGTGGCCCATGTCGAGGTCGTTGCGCTCGTACAGCTCCGGCCCGGCCTGGTGGTCGCGGCGCAGGCGGGGGTCGAAGTACCACATGTCGCGGCCGCGCTTGATCGTCTTCATCTTGCGGCCGTCGATGTTGACCGCCGTGAAGTAGGCCAGGCGGCGCGAGCGGCACATCACCACCGAGAAGTGGACGTACTCCAGCACATGGCCGCGGCCGTCGAGCCGGGGGGCGGCGTCAGCCAGCTGCTCGGCCGACAGCGCCGGCAACGCCACGTCCGGCCCCAGGAAGTCGGTCTCATACCCCTTGACCCTCGACAGGCTCTCCAGATCGGACTCGGCCGTCTCCAGCGTGCGGGCGCCGTCGTCGGGCAGCAGCCCCCCGGCCGGCGCGGCCGACGGCCCGGCCAGCAGCTCGTCGAGCAGCGCCTGCTGCCCGGCCGGCAGCGCGCCCCCGGCCGCCAGCGCCCCCAGGTCGGCCAGGATGCTGCCGGCTCGCACCCCCTCGTTGGCGACATAGGCGATGCGGTCGGCGCCCATGGCCGGCGTCCACACCGAGCCGTCGACGGCCAGCACGCGCCCCTGCTCGTCTCGCTGCCGCACCCCGGCGTGGTGCAGCCCCACCACCTGCCACTGGTCGTTGAACACCGGCGAGCCGGACGCGCCCCGGTCGGTGTCGGTGGTGTAGTGGATGAAGTGGTCGAAGATGTCGACGACTTTGTTGTTCCGCAGCGCGATCTTCTTGGGCGCGCCGCCGGGGTGCTGCACGATGGCGACGTACTCGTTGACGAGCACCGGGGTGGCCCCGCCCGCCAGCGGCAGGACACCGAACGTCGCCGACGAATGGCCGCCGTCGACGGAGGCGGGCGCGACGGCCACGACGGTGTAGTCGAGGTCGGCGTTGGTGGCGAAGAAGCGGTCGGGGTCGAGTGCGTGGGAGACGGGCGCGCGCGGTTGGAAATTCTCGTCGTTTTCGAAGTCGAAGTCGATGAGGCTGTGGCGGGCGCTGTCGGCCGTGGGCAGCACGTGGTTGTTGGTGATGAGCAGCGAGGGGGAGATGACGAAGCCGGTGCCGAATTCGCGCGCGCGGCCGTTGGCGTCGCGCACCTGGACGCGGCCGACGGCCCGGGCGGCGCGGCGGCCGATGTCGAGGAAGTTGATCTCCAGCAGGTCGCTGGCGCCGAGGATGCGCTCCAGCCCCAGACTGTCGTCGGGGTGGAGCGTGTCGCGCCGCGCGTCACGGCGGATGATCTCGTCGTAGTCGATGATGCCCTTGGCGAAGTCGTCGAGCCGCGCCTCGCGTGCCTCGCGTCGCTGTTGGTATCTGTCCTCGGCTAGCTGGTCCTGGCGTGTGTCCATGGAGAGATGAAACCACAGATTGCGAAGATTTCCCAGATTTAGAAGAAGGGATTGGGGATTGGAGATTAGAGACTGAGTGACTGCGAGACTGGGAGACTGTGAGACAGGTCCAGTCTCCTAATCTCTCAGTCTCTCAGTCTCCAACCTCAAATCGCTAATCCCAAATCTCCCAGTCTCCCAATCTCAATTCCCATGCTATACTTCTCTCACTATGACAGTAGACGAATACGCACTCGACAAAACGGACGCCGACAACAATGGCAGTGATATTGAGGATGGGCCGGTGCTTTCGGCCAATTGCAAGCATGTGGTGGCCGACGCGGTGCGGGCCATCCTGACGGCCGTGGGCGAAGACCCGCAGCGCGAGGGGCTGCTGGCCACTCCGGCGCGCGTGGCCCGCGCCTACGACGAGCTGCTGCTCGGCTATAAGGTCGACCCGTACGAGGTGCTCAACAACGCCCTGTTCGACGTGACCTACAGCGAAATGGTCATCGTGTCCGACATCGACTTCTACAGCCTGTGCGAGCACCACATGCTGCCCTTCATCGGCAAGGCCCACGTCGCCTATCTGCCCAACAAGAAGGTGGTGGGGCTGTCGAAGATCCCGCGCATTGTCGAGGTGTACGCTCGCCGCCTGCAGATCCAGGAGCGCATGACGCGGCAGATCGCCCAACTGATCGACGAGCTGCTCAACCCGCTGGGTGTGGCCGTGGTCGTCGACGGGCTGCACATGTGCATGGCGATGCGCGGCGTGAAGAAAGCCAACGCGCGGATGCGCACCAGCGCCCTGCTGGGCACGTTCGCCGACAACCCCAAGACGCGCTCGGAGTTTATGGACCATATCGGCCCGGTGACGCGGTCAATACTGTAAACGGACAAGGCGACTCAACCAGAACCTCCGATATGCCATATCGGCCCGGTGACGCGGTCGATACTGTAAACGGACAAGGCGACTCAACCAGAACCGCCGATATGGCCATATCGGCCCGGTGACGCGGTCGATACTCTGAATTCGTCCTCAGGCGGTCGAATCTTCCAGCCACAACTCCAGCCAGTAGGCCAGATAGCGCCACGCGCCCCACTCGTCGTAGACGGCCGTCATCACCTTGGGCGGCGGCCGTTCCCCGGCGAAGTAGCGGCGGCTGACGAAGTCGCGGTACACCGTGTCGTAGCCGATCTCGTCATAGCGGCCGATGAGCATCAGCAGCGTGGCCGCGGCGTAGGGCCCGACGCCCTTGATCGCCAACAGCTCCCGCTTCAGGTCGGCCGTCGGCGCGTCGCTGGTCAGCATACTCTCCAGCTCCAGCTCCCCCGTCGCGACCCGCCGCGCCAGCTCGCTGACGTAGGGGCCGCGATAGCCGAAGCGGGCCGTCTCGGTGAACAGCGCCGGCGGCGCGGCGGCCACGGCCTCGGGCGTGGGGAAGGCGCGGCGGCTGTCGTCGCCCGGCAGCGGCTCCCCCAGCGCGTCGACCAGCGATGCTATCATCCGCTTCGTGCCGCCCCACTGGGTGTTGGTGGTGGCCAGCGTCTTGACCACGTCCTCGAACAGCGTAGGGGAGCGCAGCATGCGGCCGAGCCCCGCGCCGGCCGCCGCCCATGGCTCCCCCCGCGCCGCGCACAGCGCGTAGAAGGGCGACAAATCTTCGTCGAGGCGCAGCATGTGGCTGACCTTGCGGCCGATTTCGTCCTCCTCGGCGGCCGAAAGGGGCGCGGCGTGGGCGACGTCGATGTGGAGTGCCGGCGCGTCGCCATTCTCGCCGGTGATCGCCAGCGCCACCACCTGCCCCGACGCCAGCCGCTCGACGCGGCCGAGGGCGCGCCGCTCGCCGTCCCACGATGTCGGCGCGAGGACGGCCCAGCCGTGGGAGTAGGCGGTGGCTTCGAAGTTGAAGGGTGGGGTTGGGGTTAGGGTTAAACGTTTGGCCACGGATTCACACCGATTGTCGATACATCAACCCGCGATCTCCCGCCCCGCCAACTTCTCCAGCGCCTTCACCAGCGCGTGGTTGCCCTCGCTGCCGAGCCCTTGCTGCTGCAGGGCGCGATAAAATTGGAAGACGAGCGCCGTCGACGGCAGGGGGACGCCCATCTGATCGGCCGTCTCCAGCACGATGCGCAGATCCTTCTGCTGCAAGTCGACGGTGAAGCCCGGCCGCCAGTCGCGCTGGATGACCTGCGGGCCGCGGTTGCTGAGCATCCAGCTGCCGGCCGCGCCGCCGCTGACGGCCGCCAGCGTCTTCTCCAGATCGAGCCCGCCGGCGTGGGCCAGCATCAGCGCCTCGGCCACGCCCTGCATCGTGACGACGACGAGCACCTGGTTGACCAGCTTGACCAGCTGCCCCGCGCCATGGCCGCCGACGTGGGTGATCGTCTTGCCCATCGCCTTCAGCGCGGGCATGGCGCGGCGCAACTGGGCGGCGTCGCCGCCGACCATGATGCTGAGCGTGCCCTTGGCCGCCCCCTCGCTGCCGCCGCTGACGGGCGCGTCGAGCATGTGGGCGCCCGCTTCCCGCAGCCGGGCGGCGATCGCCTTCGTCGTCTCGGGGCTGATCGTGCTGCAATCGATGACCAGCGAGCCGGGGCGGATGGCGTGGATGACCCCTTGCGGCCCCAGGATGACCTCTTCCACGTCGGGCGTGTCGCTGACGCAAGTGATGATGACCGTGCTGCTGCGGGCCAGCGCCGCCGGGCTGTCGGCCACGGCCGCTCCCGCCGCCGCCAGCGGGGTGATGCGCTCCGGCGAGCGGTTCCACACCGTGACGTCGTTCCCCGCCTTCAACAAATTAGCGGCCATCCCGCCGCCCATGATGCCCAGTCCGATAAAACCGATTGATTCTTTCATATTTGCTGCATTGCCTCTGGTGAAATTTGGGGCGATTGTAGCATGGGATTGGGGATTGGGGATTAGTGATTTGAGACTGGGGGGCTGGGGGACTGAGAGACTGAGAGACTGAGGGATTGCATGGTCTCCCAGTCCCGCACTCTCCCAGTCTCCTGGTCTCTTAGTCTCCCAATCTCCCAATCTCCCAGTCTCTCAGTCGCTAATCTCCAATCCCCAATCCCTTCTTCAAAATCTGTGAAATCCGTGTAATCTGTGGTTCATCCCCTCTTCCCTTTTATAATGGCGGCATGTTGTCGGGTCGGAAAGTGCGTTGGTTGGTGGTGACGGCCGTCGCGGCGGTGGTGGTGGCGGCCGTGGCGTGGTGGGCGTTGCCGCGCGTGGTGGCGGCGCTGCCGGGGCGCGTGCGCCATTACGTGCCCGACGGGTTGGCGGCGCTGGTGACGACGCCGCTGCCGACGGCGTTGCCCGCGCCGGCCGGGCCGGACCCGGCGGCGCTGCAGTCGGCGTTGGGGACGCGTGCGCCGCTTGCCACAACCGCGCCGCCCGAGCCGACGGCCGCGGCCTCGGCCTCGCCCGAGTCGACGGCGGCCGCTGAGCCCCTGGCGACCCAGCCCGCTTCGCCCACGGCCGCTCCATTGCCGACGGAGCCGCCTTCGCCGACTGAGCCCCCGCCGCCCACGGCCGTATCGCTCCCGCCCCGCGCCCGCATCGATGGCCTGCCCATCATCCCCCAGAAGTTCAACAACTGCGGCCCGACGAACCTGACCATCGTGCTCAACCATTACGGCGTCGACGTGGATCAGTTCGACGTGGCCGCCGTCGCCCGGCCGAATTACGAAGACCGCAACGTCTCGCCCGGCGAGCTGGTGGCCTACGTCAACGCCCACACGCCGTTGGCGGCGTCGGCCTACAGCGGCGGCACCATCGATCTGCTGCGCCGCCTCATCGACGCCGGATTTCCGGTCATCATCGAGAAGGGGCTGGAGCCGGATGCGGCCATCGGCTGGATGGGCCACTATCTGACCGTCTTCGGCTACGACGACATCACCGGCAACCTGCTCGTGCGCGACACCTACCTCGGCCCGTGGCAGGCCGACGGCATGGCCGGCTACCGTGACACGGAGCGGTATTGGGCGCAGTTCAACTACGCCTTCATCGTCGTGCATCCCCCCGAGCGGGCGGGGGAGGTGGCGGCGCTGCTGGGGCCGGGCTACACCGACGCGGCAACGATGTGGGGCGCGGCGACCGATTGGGCGCGGTTGACGCTGCGCGGCCGCCCCGACGATCCCTTCGCCTGGTTCAACCTGGGCACGAGCCTGACGGAGCTGGCCCGGCTGGGGGACGAGGGGCTGTATGGTGACGCGGCCGCGGCGTTCGACCAGGCGCGGCTGTTGGGGCTGCCGCCGCGGATGTTGTGGTACCAGTTCGGGCCGTATGAGGCGTATCTGGCGACGGGGCGGGCCGACGATGTGCTGGCGCTGGCGGCGGTGGCGCTCGATAACCAGGGCGGCCGGAATGTGGAGGAGACCCACTACTACCAGGGGCGGGCGCTGGCGATGAGCGGGGACGAGGCCGGGGCGCGGGCGGCGTGGCGGCGGGCGGCGGCGTTAAATCCGGAGTCGGGGGTGGGGTTGGCGGCGCGGGAGGCGTTGGGGGAGTAGGGGGCAGTGGGCGCGGGGGGTCTTCGCATAGTGTAATTGAAAAGACCTCGCATGCTACTTTCATCAATGACCTGACTCTTACGCCAACCTGGAGCGAAAGGATGGTTACTGTGTGGGGTTGCCGTCGGCCGCCGCTTCCGCTTCCAGCGCCTGGTTGTGCTCCACCATCCAGATGTAGGCGTCGGCCGCCGTCCGGCCGGTGAATTCAGCCAGCAGCCCCTTCTCGCGGATGCTCTCAACGGTAGGCAGATAGACGTTGTCGTACCACGACGCCACCGCCTCGGGATAGCTGATGTCGCGCTGCTGCTCGATGCCCATGTAGTATTGGTGGACGTGGATGTGCTCCAGGATCTTCTCGTACTTGCCCGGCAGACTGACCAGCACCTCGGCGCCGGGGCGCAGCTCGTGCAGCCGCGTGCGCTCCAGGAAGGCGGCGTACTCCTTGTCGCGGATCATGGCGTCGATCCACGTCTCGTGGCGCAGTGTGCGGATGACGCGGCGGACGACGCGCTGCCGGTAGAGGTCGGCCATGCGCTCCATCGCCTCGGCGCGGGCTTCTTCGTCGACGATCGTCTCCTGCGCCGCCTCGCGCACCAGCCACTGGTACTCGCTGACGCGCAGATAGAGATCGGCCGGCGTCAGGTCGGGGAATTGGCGCAGCATCCCCGCCCCTTCGATGGCCTCGATGAGCGGCCGGTAGACGCTGTCGTGCCAGGAGATGACGGCGTCCTCATACGAGACGTCGCTCTGCCGCTCAGTGCCCAGGTAGTATTGGTGGGCGTGGATGTGCTCCAGCAGTCGCGCGTACTCGGCCGGGTTGCTCAGGTGGAGGTCGGAGTCGGGGCGCAGCGTGTCGAGGTGGGTTTGCTGGATGAAGTGGCCGTAGGCCTTCTCCGCCTGCACGCTGTCGATGTCCATGTCGGCCGTCAGCCGGAACGGGATATCGATCTCCGTCACGTAGGCGTCGATGTCGATCTGGTTGCGGTCGCGGGCCACTGAGACGCGGTGGTTGCCGTCCTTGACGAAGTAGACGTCGCCGATCTTGTACAGCTCCACCGGCGGCAGAGGCACGTCCTTATAGCGGGCGGCGCTGATGTTGACCCAGCGGTTGGTAGTCTGGCGCTGGGTGGGCAGAAAGGCGCGGTCGAAGTCGCGGTAGCGGCCGACGCTGCCGACGATCTTGTCCAGCGGCACGGTCTGCAGGCCGATGTCGCGCTGGCCGCGATAGGGCAGGGCTTCGCGCACCTCGTCGAACGGCAGCAGCTCATTGCGCTTGCCTGTCACGCGGGCGATGAGGCTGCGGATCATCGACCGCATGTAGGCCCGCTCGAAATCATCCTGCGCCTGGGTGCTGAACATGGGAATCATTTAACCACGGATTTTCGCGGATTAAACGGATTTATACGGATTCTCTTCGTCCATGGCTGAAATCCAAACCAAAATCCGTATAAATCCGTCTCATCCGTGTCAATCCGTGGTTAAAACATTATACCAGCGGTGTGTACTGCGGGTTGTACATGAAGTCGCGGATGTGGGCGGCGAGGTCTTCCGGTTCGGGTTGGGTGGCCAGCCCTTCGCGGAAGGCGATCTCGGCCACGGCCGCGGCGATGGCCGCCGACACCTCGCGGATGCGGCCGAGCTGCGGGTAGATGCGCCCGGCGGCCATGTCGTCGGCCGTCACCTGCGCCGCCAGCGCTTCGGCCGCGGCCTCGAACATCTCGTCCGTCACGTGGCGGGCGCCGCTGATGACAATGCCAAGCCCGACACCGGGGAAGATGTAGGCGTTGTTGCCCTGGCCGGGGTGATAGGTCTTGCCGTACAGCTTGAACGACGGGAACGGGCTGCCGCTGGCGAAGATGGCCCGGCCGCCGCTGTAGGTGTACGCCTCTTCGGCCGTGCATTCCGACTTCGACGTCGGGTTCGACAAGGCGAAGATGATCGGCCGCTGGTTGTACTTGGCCATCTTCTCGATGATCGACCGGGTGAAGGTGCGCGGCTGGCCGGAGACGCCGATGAGGATCGTCGGCCGCAGCTCGTCGACGGCCGCTTCCAGGTCGTCGAGCCCCTCGTGGTCATGGGCATAGGGCAGCTTGTGGGGTTGCAGGTCGTCGCGGCCGCTGACCACCAGCCCGCGCGAGTCGACGAACCAGCAGCGGCGGCGCGCTTCGTCGGCCGACAGCCCCTCCTTGACCATCGCCGCGACCACCAGGTCGGCGATGCCCACGCCTGCCTCGCCCGCGCCCAGGAAGAGCAGCCGCTGCTCGCTGAGCCGGCGCGCGCCACCCTCTTCCTTCTCGATGAGCCGCAGCGCGGCGAACAGCCCGGCCAGCGTGACCGATGCCGTGCCCTGGATGTCGTCGTTGAACACCCGGTAGCGGTCACGATACCGCTCCAACAGGGCAAAAGCGTGGTGGTTGGCGAAATCCTCGAACTGGACGAGCACGTTGGGGAAGCGCTCGGTGACGGCCACCATGAACTCCTCGACGAAGTCGTCGTACGCCTGACCCTTCAGCCGTCGCTGCTGCAGTCCGATGTAGAGCGGGTCGTTGAGGAACGCCTCGTTCTCCGTGCCCACGTCGAGCATGACCGGCAGGGTCATCGACGGCGGGATGCCGGCGCAGGCGGTGTAGAGCGACAGCTTGCCGACGGGGATGCCCATGCCGTTGGCCCCCAGGTCGCCCAGGCCGAGGATGCGCTCGCCGTCGGTGACGACGATGACGCGGATGTCGTCGGTCGGCCAGTTTTGCAGCCGGTCGGCGATGCTGCCGCAATCGTCGGGCGAAAGGAAGAGGCCGCGCGGCCGCCGGAAGATGTGGCCGTACTGCTGGCACGCCTGGCCGACGGTCGGCGTGTAGACGATGGGCATCATCTCTTCCATGTTGTCGATGAGGATGCGGTAGAAGAGCGTCCGGTTGCGATCTTCGAGGTCGATGAGGTGGACGTACTTCTCCAGATCGGTGGGCTTTTTGTGGAAGTTCTCCAGGATGCGCGCGGCGTGCTGCTCCATGCTCAGCACGCGCGTGGGCAACAGGCCGCACAGCTCGAACGCCTCGCGCTCGGCGCGCGTGAAGCCGGTGCCGCGGTTGAGCAGCGGGTTGGCCAACAGGGCATAGCCGGTGGGGAATTCGTCAGACAAGTCGCGCGGCTCCCCGGCCGCATTGTCGGAAACGTGATTCATGACTCTCTCCGGAAATGGGAAATGTTAATAGGTGGGCACACCCCCTTGGGGGCTGGTGGTAGTTTACAATGATTGGGGGGTTTGGAGCAATGGGACTGGGAGGCTGGGAGGCTGGGAGAGGAAATCAAGGATTGCGCGATCTCTCAATCTCTCAATCTCCCAATCTCCAAACCCTTCGCCAAATCCATGTAATCAATAGTTTCATCTCCAGTTAGTTTCGTGTATCATACTGGCAAGCTACCTTACATAATCTGTTGAGCATTCAACGACTGTCCGACCGGAGGGTGTGTCATGGTTCTGGATCGTATCGCACAGGTCGCGCTCATCTTTTTTGGCGCGCTGCTGCTCGTCTTGCTGGTGCTGGGCATGGCTGTGTCGTGCCGCGAGATGGGGGCGGGGCAGATCGAGCCCACGGCCTCGGCGACGATCGACATCTTCGCCGGCCTGACGCCCGATGACCCGTTCGGCGGCCAGACCGCGACGCCGACGCCCGACCTGGGCCCGCTCGTTCCTGCGGTGCCGACGCCGGCCGTCACCCCCGGCGGCGATGCCACGCCCGACCCGGCCGCGCCACCTGTCGTGGCCAGCCCCACGCCGGCGCCCATGCCGACGACCGACCTGAACCCGCCCGGCGACACGACCGACCCCAACGCCCCCGCGCCGACGGCCGCAGCCGACACCGTCCCCGTCCCCAGCTCGGGCAGCGGCGGCATCCCACCCGGCACCACCGTCCGCCACGCCGTCTCGCGCGGCGAATGGCTGCTGCAGATCGCCCGCTGCTATGGCGTGCCCTACTCGGCCGTGCGCGGCGCCAACGCGTTGCCCAACCCCGACTACATCGTCCCCGGGCAGATCATCACCGTGCCCAACGCCGGCAGCCAAGGCAGCATCAGCGGGCCGCCCTGCGTCGTCGCCTACACCGTCGTCGCCGGGGACACGTGGGAGCTGCTGGCCCAGCGCCACGGCACGACTACCGCCATCCTGCAGCGCGCCAACCCCGGCCCGCTGGTCATTGGCCGTTCCATCTGGGTGCCGCGCGCTCCCTAGCCGCCGGCTGCCCTTCCCACGGAGTGAACCCATATGAGCCTGATGCTGAGCCGAGCCGCGTTCGAGAGGGCCGCCGACTTCATGCGCGAGCGCGCCCGCCCGCTGGAGAGGGCGCTGTTCGCCTACCACTTCAACGGCGGCAGCCGCACCAACGTGCTGGCCGCGCTGGTGCCCTACCAGAACCACGACGGCGGCTTCGGCCACGGGCTGGAGCCGGATGTGCGCACCCCCGCCTCGTCGGTCATCGCCACCATCACCGCGCTCGATATCCTGCGCCGCGTCCGCGCCGACGAGGACACGCCCGGCCTGCCCGCCGCGCTGGCCTACCTGGTGGAGCAGTATGACGTAGAGCGCGACCGCTGGCCCATCGCCCCGCCCGAGGTCGACGACGCGCCCCACGCGCCGTGGTGGAACTACGCCGACCTTGAGGAGAATTGTCGCGGCTTCTGGGCCAATCCGCGCGCGTCGGTTGTGGCCTATCTGCAGCAGTTCAGCCGCCTGACGCCGTCGCCGTTCATCGAGGGGGCGCGGCGGGCGGCCGTTGATGACTTGATGCGCTATTCGCAGCATATGGAGATGCACGATTTGCTGTGCTTCGTCGAGCTGCTGGAGACGGAAGGGCTGCCGCAGGAAGATCACGAGAACATCAGCGACAAGCTGCGCCGCGCCTTGCCGCACTCGGTGGAGCTGGACCCGCAGAAGTGGGCGGAGTATGGCTTGCGGCCGATTCAGGTGGTCTACTATCCCGACTCGCCGTTGGCCGGGGTCATCGACCCGGCGATCATCGCTGCCGACCTCGACTACGAGATCGGCCGCCAGCAGCCCGACGGCAGCTGGGCGCCCAACTGGTCGTGGGAGTTCGTCGACGCCGACGCCTGGGCCACGGCCGAGCAGGAGTGGCGCGGGGTGCTGACGTTGCGGACGCTGAAGACGTTGCGGGCGTATGGGCGGATCGAGGCGGAGTGATTGTCGAGAATCGAGAGCGGGTTTGCACCCGGCTTCTGCGCTTGCCGGCCCCAGCAAGACCTGACGGGCGGGCGCTGACAGGCCGTGGATGGAGCAGTAACGTCGCGCCTCCACTTATCAGGTCTTTATTATGCCCCCACCCACCGAAGCCCAAGCCGTAGACCGCGCCAAGGACGGGCCGCCGGCGACGATCCAGTCGCTGCGGGCGGATTTGACGCGGTTGGGCGTGCGGCCGGGGATGGTGGTGCTGGTTCATTCGTCGCTCAACGCGCTGGGGTGGGTGTCGGGCGGGGCGGTGGCCGTCATTTTGGCGCTGGAGATGGCGTTGGGGGACGATGGGACGCTGGTGATGCCGACGCATTCGGCCGATCTCTCCGACCCGGCCCAGTGGCAAAACCCGCCCGTGCCTGAGGCGTGGTGGCCCGTCATCCGCGACACGATGCCGCCCTATGACCCCGACCTGACGCCGACGCGCGGCATGGGGATCATCCCCGAGACGTTCCGGCGCGGCCGCGGCGTCGTCCGCAGCCGCCACCCGCAGACGTCGTTCGCCGCCAAGGGGCCCGCGGCCGAGTTCATCACCGCCGGCCACCAGCTCGACTACTGCCTGGGCGACGGCTCGCCGCTGGCCCGCGTCTACGACCTCGACGGCTGGGTGCTGCTGCTGGGCGTGGGCCACGCCAACAACACCTCGCTCCACCTGGCCGAGTACCGCGCCACCTTCCCCGGCAAGACGGAGAAGCCCAACGGCGCGCCGCTGCGGGTCGACGGCCGCCGCCGGTGGGTGACGCTGCGCGACATCGATCTCGACGACGGGGATTTCACGATCATCGGCGAGGCGTTTGAGCGGGAGAGCGGCGGGGTGGCCGTCGGGCGGGTGGGCCGGGGGACGGCGCGGCTGATGCCGCAGCGGCCGCTGGTCGATTTCGCCGCGCGCTGGATGACGCGCCACCGAAGGTAGGCCCACCGAAGGTAGGCCCGCGCGTCAGGCCAGGGCGATGCCCGCCTCGCGGAAGCGCTCTTCCACCAGCACCATGATCTTCAGCCGCAATCCGGCGCCATAGCCGAACGGAGCGCGAGCGTGGATGCGGATCTCGGCCGCGCTGCCCAGCGTGCCGTCGCGCGAGACGAGGGTCCACGGAGCGATGGAGTCGGGCAGGATCGACGGCGCTTCTTGCCCCAGCGCCAGCAGCGCCGACATCGCCGCCGGCAGGTCGGCCGCGGCCACCTTGACGATGACGTCGACGCCGGAGTAGCTGCCGCGGCTGTAGTTGAGCAGCACGCGCACCTCGCCCTGGGGCACGTTGACCAGCTCGCCGCCGCGTGTGCGGATGCTGAGCGTGCGGACGGTGACGTGCTCCACGACGCCCTCGATCTTGTCTCCCACGCGGAAGATGGCGATCTTGTCCCCCACGTTGAAGCGGTTCTCGAAGATGTTGCTGACGCCGTTGAGCAGGTCGCCCACGTAGTCGCGGGCGGCGAAGCCGAAGGCATTGGCGGCCACAGTGGCGACGATGGCCAGATTGGCCAGGCTGAAGAACTGCCCCAGCGACAGGACGAGGGCCAGGATGTAGGCGGTGAAACTGATGAAGCCGGCCACGAGCTGGCGGACGGTTCGGCGGCGGCGCTCGGCCAGGGTGGGGGTGTCGCCGTCGGGGGTGTCGCCGGTCGCGGGGTCGGCCGGCGGCGGGCCGAAGATGGCGTCGGGGTCATAGCCGCCCAGTCGCATGGCCCAGCCCGCCAGCCGGTCGCTCCCTTTGCTGACGGCGAAGGCCAGCAGGAACATCAGCACGACGAAGACGAGCTGCAGCGGCAGCCGCACCAGCGGGAAGTAGTCGATCAACGCCTGGGCCAGCGGCGAGTTGCCCATGATCGACTGCACGAAGGTGATATCGTTGATGTTGGCCGCCCGCAGCACGCCGATCGTCAGCGCCGTGAGGCCGACGAGCAGCAGGATGGGGGCCAGCAAGACGAACAGCAGCCGCTTTCTCATGCGCTCCCCTCGGCCCCGGCCAGGCGGATGCCGCGCTCGGCGAACAGCTGTTGCACGACGGCGTGGAGCGAGATCTGCAGCTCGTCTTCCAGATCTTCGGTCGTCTCGCCGAAGAGGACGATGTCGACGATCTTGCCCATGATGCCCTCGCGCGACATTGCCTGCCACGGGACGAGGAGCTCGGGCACGAGCTGGGTCGACGTGGGGGCCAGGTCGAATAGCAGCCCCACGGCCCGGGCCAGGTCGGCGGCCAGGACGGGGAAGGTGGCATAGACGCCGATGTATTCGCCGCGGCTGTAGTTGCGGAAGACGCGCAGGTCGCCGAACGGGATGGACGTCAGCTCGCCGGTGCGGGAGCGGACGGAGAGGAAGCGCAGGTCGACGAGCTCCACTGTGCCGTCGATCTCGAGGTCGATATGCTTGTAGCGGATGCGGTCGCCGACGGCCAGGTTGCTCTCGAAGATGTTGCTGAGGCCGCCGAGCAGGTCGCCGATGGGCAGACGGGCGCCCCAGGTGAGGCTGCTGCTGAGGGCGGCGAAGACGACGGCCAAGTCGGCGCGCTCGACGAATTGACCGAAGATCATGAAGGCGGCGGTGAAGATGACGGAGACGGCGATGGCGCTGGAGAAGATCTGCTGCAAAGTGCGGCGGCGGCCGGGCTGCAGCACAGACGGCAGCTCCCCGGCGTTCGGCTCGCGGGCGATGAGCTTTTCGGCCAGCGGGTCGCCCAGCACCCAAGAGCCGAAGCGATGACGGCGGCGAAAGACCCAGACGGCCGCGCCCACCACCAGGGCGACGAACACCAGCTGCAGCGGCAGCAACAACACGCGCATGGCCAGCGCGGCCAGCGCCTCGCCCTCGGCCGTGCCGGTGTAAAACGCCCGCGCAAGAATGGCCGGCAGATTCGCCCCCGACAGCGTGGCCATGCCCACCAGGACGCTAATCGTGGCGACGGCAACCCAGATGGGGCTGAGCAGTAGAAGCAGTAGACGGCGGATGATCACGGTTTGGCAGAATTGTAGCGCAAACTTTCGAGTTTGCAGACGGGAGAGGGGAATTCAGGAATGAAGAAGGAATTGGGGATTAGGGATTGGAGATTGGGAGACTTGGCGAGTGGAGACTGGTAAACTGGGTGGGCTGACCTGCCTGGAAACCGGGTTTTTCTTGAAAACCTGGTTTCTGATGTGCGATAGTAACCGGGTTTGGCGAACAAGAGTTCGCGGGAATAAACTCAGTTTCGGGCTGACCAGGAGACACAATGATCGACCAAAACAACACCCGCCCGCGCCTGGGGCTTGTCCTCGGCGGGGGTGGGGCGCGCGGGTTGTGCCATTTCGGGGTGCTGAATGTCTTTCAGCGCGAGAGGATTCCCGTTGACTTGATCGCCGGGACGAGCATCGGCGGGCTGGTGGGGGCGGTCTATGCCGCCGGGGTGCCGATTGAGACGGTTCGCAAGGAGGTGGAGCGGCTGAGCCTGCTGAAGGAGCAGTTGCGGCTGGTGGACGTCAACATCTCCGCCTCGGGCTTGTCGATCGGCGGCCGTCGCATCTACAACTTCCTGGCGGACCTCATCGGCGAGGAGCTGACCTTCGCCGACTTGCGGCTGCCGCTGTCGATGGTGGCCGTCGATATCCGCACGGGGCGCGAGGTGCTGCTGCAGGGCGGCCGGGTCATCGACGCCGTGCGGGCGACGATCTCCGTGCCGGGCATCTTCGAGCCGGTGGATTTGGGGGATTACCGGCTGGTCGACGGCGGCGTGCTGGACAACGTGCCGGTCGACGTGGCGCGGGCGATGGGGGCGACGAAGACGATCGCCGTCGACGTGCTGCCGAGCTTCACGCAGAACATCCCCGGCATGCGGCCGCTGGAGCCGGGTATCCGCCTGCCGTTCGCGCCGCAATACCTGAACGAGACGTACCACGTCATCATGATCATGATCGCCGCGCTCACCAACAGCCGGTTGAAGGAGTTCCCGCCCGACTTGCTGATCCGGCCGGAGCTGCCGGCGGGGGTGACGCTGCTGACAGGGTTCAGCCGGGCGGACGAGGTGATCGCCGCGGGCGAGGCGGCGGCGGAAGAGGCGTTGCCGAGGATTAGGGAGGTGTTGGTGGGGGAGTGAGGGCTTGTTTGTAGTGGGGAGTTCAGTGACTTTTCGAGAGGCGTCACCGAAGTGGCGCGCTACGAGCAAGAAGTGGGGGTTAGGCGCGCGGCGGGTTGGGCGCGCGGCGGGTTGAAACCCGCTGCTAGGACGGGAAGTGCGTTAAAACGCACTGGAGGAGGGGTGCGGCGCGTCTTTAGTGCGTTTTAACGCACTTTCTCCGCTAGCGGTGGGTTTCAACCCACCGTGCATAGACGGGCTTATAGGGCTGTCTTGCATCGAGCCGTTCGGCGGGTCACAGACCCGCCCCTACCATGGTTGGCGTCGTATAGGGGCGAGTCTATGACCTGCGCTCTTCCCCCACGCATCAAATGGGGCACATCCGCCCCACCCATGTTTAATTCTCCCCCTAAATCCGCAACAGGTGCAGCCCCCACCCCACCCC
>CAYNOL010000010.1:0-42067 GCA_964398825.1 uncultured Ardenticatenaceae bacterium | reverse complement strand
GGACGCCGCAGGTGTTGCCGTCGAAGCCCTTGCTGCTGTCATCGAAGCCGATGTCGATGACCACTTGGCGCACCAGCTTGTCGAAGTCGACGAAGGCGTTGGTCGTAATCTCGCCCAGCAGCAGGACGAAGCCGGTCTTGACGGCCGTCTCGCAAGCCACGCGAGCCGTCGGATCTTGCTCCAGCAGCGCATCCAGCACCGCGTCGCTGATCTGGTCGCACATCTTGTCCGGATGCCCTTCGGTGACGGATTCCGACGTGAAAAGCATACTCGGCGAGGCCATGAAAGTTGTTGACATTGATCTCTTTGGTTACCTCCCAAATTATGTAGTTGGGCAGCCGCGATATAACAAAAAACGCCTCCCGAGCAGGTCAAGAGGCGTAGCGTACTGATTCACTTTTACCTCTTATCTTTCAGCTTTCGCTGCCGGAGTTAGCACCTTTCCTTTCGGTGGGTTGCTGCAGTGTCAACGGGCCGGGTCCCTCGACTGCTCTAGATAAGCGCGATTGCTCTATCGTAACGTTCCAAACCAGGGAATATAGTCGCTCCGGGCGATTTGTCAAGAGTGTACGACGCGCGTCTTACGGTCAGAGTTAAGGCGCCCCATGCCCCCTACTCCCACTTCTCCGGCGGCTCGGGCATCCCCAGGATGTGGTAGCCCGCGTCGACATAGACGACTTCGCCGGTGACGCCGCTGCCCCAATCGCTGCACAGCCACAATGCCGTCTTGGCCACCTCGTCCTGATCGATGTTGCGCCGCAGCGGCGCGCGCTCCCCCACATAGCCCAACATCTTGCGGAAGCCGGCGATCCCGGCCGCGGCCAACGTCTTGATCGGCCCGGCCGAAATAGCGTTGACGCGAATGTTGTGCGGGCCCAGGTCGGCCGCCAAATAGCGCGTGCTGGCTTCCAGCGCCGCCTTGGCCACACCCATGACATTGTAGTGGGGAACTACCTTCTCAGCACCGTAGTAAGTCATCGTGACCATGCTGCCGCCGTTTGGCATCAACTTCGCGGCGCGTTGCGCCAGGGCGATGAAACTGTAGACGCTGATATCCATTGCTATGCGAAAGCCTTCCCGGCTGGTGTCGTAAAACCGCCCTTCCAGCTCCTCCGACGGCGCGAAAGCCACGGCGTGGACGAGAATGTCGATCGTGCCGAAGTGATCGGCCGCCTTGGCGAAGAGCGCGTCTATCTCCTCGTCGGACGAGACGTCGCACTTCTCGACGAACGTCGCGCCGATCTCCTCGCCCAGCGGACGCACGCGCTTCTCCAGCTGCGGAATGGCGTAGCTCAGCCCCACTTCCGCCCCCTGCTGGTGAAACGCCTCGGCCATGGCCCAGGCGATGGAGTATTTGTTGGCTACGCCGAAAATCAGTGCTTTCTTCCCCGCGAGTAAACTCATTGATTCGTCTCCTGGTCATTCGATCGGCGGCCTCTTGGCTGCCACTAACGTTATAACCCGGCCAACCGTGGATCGATTCGCACGATGTCTTGTCAGGGGCGGCGACCAGGCGTAACTATGGCACTTTCCTATCGCCGAAGTAAAATTCAAGTATGGACAAGCCCATTCCCCAAACCCGCTCCCGTCTACCTTTTGTCGCCACAGTCGTGGCGTTTGCCGCGCTCAGCTTCCTGATTTTTCGCAACGGCGAGAAGTGGCTGAGGCTCATTTTACTCTATCTGTCTCAGGCCGGTTGGGCGCGCCAACTGGTCAGCAATTGGAGCGTTTCCTGGGCGGTTGCCTCCCGTTTCGTCGCCGGCTCCGACCGGGACGCGGCGATCGAGACCACGCGCGCCGCCAACGGCCGCGGCATGCTGGTGACGCTCGACTTCCTGGGCGAAAGCTGCACCAGTGAGGGAGAGGCGCTGCAGGCCCGCGCCGAGATCTTACGTCTGCTCGACGACATCGAACGGCACAAGCTGCGGGCCAATGTGTCCATCAAGCCTACACAACTCGGCCTGAAGCTCGATCCCGTGCTGGCGCGTGACAACATTTGCGCTTTGGTGCAACGGGCCAACGAGTTCGGCAACTTCATCCGCATCGACATGGAAGACCACCCCACCACCGACACCACACTGCAAATCTACCGCCATATCCGGCACAACGCCGGCCTGGACAACGTCGGCGTGGTCATTCAATCCTACCTCTATCGCAGCGAGCAGGACATCGAAGAGCTGATCGAAGAGGGGGCGAGCGTGCGGCTGTGCAAGGGCGCCTATGCCGAGCCACCCGAGGTTGCCTTCCCCCATAAGATCGACGTCGACGCCAACTACCTGAACCTGTCGCGCCTGCTGCTCAGCCCCAAGGCACGAAGCAAGGGAGTATACCCCGCTTTCGCCACCCATGACCCGGCGATGATCGACGACATCAAGCGGTATGTGCGGGCCAACAACATCCCCAGTGGGGCGTTCGAATTCCAGATGCTTTACGGCATCCGGCGCGACCTGCAGGAGCAGTTGGTGCAGGAAGGGTACAAAGTGCGCGTCTACACGCCTTATGGTACGGCGTGGTACCCCTACTTCGTGCGGCGGCTGGCCGAGCGCCCGGCGAATTTGTGGTTCTTCATCAGCAATTTCGTTCGCGGGTAGCCTGTGCCATGCCGATCATCACCGAGACAGCTATTCCCGGCGTCCTGACCGTCCAGTTACAACCGTTCGCCGACGATCGCGGCCGCTTTGTCGAGCTATTCCGCAAAGAGTGGTTTCCCCAGCGAGCATGGCACAACGTGCAGTCGAACCGCTCCGAATCCCGCGCCGGGGTGCTGCGGGGGCTCCATTACCACTTCAACCAGGTCGATTACTGGTACGTCGTGGAGGGGCGCATTCGCGTCGGTCTGGCCGACTTGCGGCGTTCATCGCCAACGTTTCGGCAGACGGCGACGATCGACATCGACGCGGCCGATCAGCGCGGGCTGTACATCCCGGTGGGGGTGGCCCACGGCTTCCTGGCGCTGACCGATGTCACGCTGGTCTACATCGTTGATAATTACTATGACGGCGCGGATGAGTTCGGGCTGGCGTGGAACGATCCCGACGTGGCCGTGGCGTGGAACGCCGAGAGCGAACCGATCCTGTCGCCACGGGACATGGCCAACCCGTTCTTCAAGGACATCGCCGCCGGCGCGATGCCGGAGTGAGACGGCTCGGCGTCAGCCGATGAGCCGGCCCCAGAGCGGCGGCCCCAGAATCAGCAGACCGACAACGGCCGCCCCCAGCGCACCAACGAGCACGGCCGCGGCGGCCACGTCCTTGGCCGTCTTGGCCAATGGATGGTATTGGGGCATGGCCATGTCGACCACCGCTTCCAGCGCGGTGTTGAAGAACTCCGCCACCCAAACGAACATCGTCACAATGAGCAGCAGCGCCCAGTCGGTCAGCGACACTTGCAGCCAGAAGCCCAGCGCAAAGACGGCCACGCTGGCCAAGGCGTGGAACCAGGCGTTGGGTTGCGTGCGCAGAACGTGCCACCATCCCTCGAAGGCGTAGGCAAAGCTCTGTGACCGTCGCCGCAGGCGCAAGTGTTGCTTCAATTCACTACTCATCATGTCCTTCCTCTGTCGGTTGCACCCCTTCCAAACCCAGCTTTTTGAGAATCGCCGACTGGGCGGCCCACATCTCCGCCTTCTGGTCCTCGTCGGCGTGGTCATAGCCGAGAAGGTGGAGCACACCGTGGACGCCCAACAGCTGTAGCTCGGCCCCGAGGTCGTGGCCCTTAGCGGCGGCCTGCCGCTCGGCCGTCTCCACGGAGATAGCGATGTCGCCCAGATACTCCAGCAGGTGCTCGCTGCCGGGCAGTGGGTCACCGGCTGGAAAGCTGAGCACATCAGTAGCGGCATCTTCGTCGCGATATTGAAGATTTAGAGCGCGAATATACTCGTCGTCGGTTAACAGGATGGTCACGGCCGCGCCGTCGGAGACGCCTTGCGTGGCCATCGCCTCGTTGGCGGCCGCGGCGGCGTCGCGCATGAGGGGCGTGGGGTATCGTTTGGTGCTCTTAATATCGATTGTGTAAGCCATTTCAACTTCCAGGAGGGAATTGGGTTATGGTTGCAGGTCGGTGAGCGGAGGCAGGTAGTGGCGGGCCTATAACCCGCCCTTTTTGCTCGTCTGTTGCGGCGAACTTCACAATGGTCTCAGAAGCAGCACCAGATCGCTGCACTACGAGCGGAGAACGATTCGTCATTTAATCAGAGCTGGAGCCGGCGGTTTGGGTAGTGCGGGGCAGCTGTTCCGGCCGCTGGGCCTGGGGAGCGGGCAGAACGAACTCGGGCAGGTTGTCGCTGACCATAAGCTCGTTGCCGGGGTATTGCACACGCACGTGGAAACGGCCCTTCAGCGTCTCGATGAACGACGCCCGCAGCTGCTCGATGTCGCCCATGCTGAGCTTAGAGGCATTCAGTTGCCCTTCCAGCAAATCTTCCTCAATGATGGTGTTGACCAACTTCTCGATCGCCTTCTCCGTGTTCGGCCGCAGGGCAGTGGATGTGGCGTCGATGGCGTCGGCCAGCATCACAATGCCCGCCTCGCGCGAGCTGGGTCGGGGGCCAGGGTAGCGGAACGGCCGGATGTCCACCTCGACCCCTTCCCCGGCCGCTTCCTGCGCCTTGCGATAGAAGCTCTTCACCGCCCGGTTGCCGTGGTGCTCCTCGATGACGTTCTGCACGAGGAACGGCAGACGGTATTGGCGGGCCAGGTTGACCCCGTCAGCCACGTGGCTGATGACGATGCGGGCGCTGGTGTACGGATCGAGTGTGGCGTGGGGGTCAATCCCCTCTTGATTCTCGACGAAGAAGGGGGGCCGCACCATCTTGCCCACGTCGTGGTAGAAGGCGCTGACGCGTACGAGGGTGCTGTTGGCGCCGATGCGCTCGGCCGCCTGCTCGGCCAAGTTAGCCACCATGATGCTGTGGTGATACGTCCCCGGCGCGCGACGCAGCAGCTCGCGCAGCAACGGGTGATCGAGGCGGGAGAGGTCCTGCAGCTGGATGATCGTCACCAGGCCGAACAGCCCGCCGAGGATGTAGAACCCCGCCAGCGTCAACGCTGACGAGATGAGGCCGTTGCCCAGCGCGTAGACCGCCGGCAGGGCCAGATCGGCCGTGTTGGTGTCGATCTCCGACAGCAGCCAGAACATCACGACGACGATGAAGTACCCAACCGCCGCCAGCAGCCCGGCGCGGAAGAAGGCCGACATGCGCTGCGTATCGCGCAACGTCAGGATGCTCAGCAGACCACCCGCCGCCAGATAGAGGGTGATCTCCAGCGAATTGGGGCTGATGAAGCCGATGAGACCGGCCATGATAACCGTGACGAGGATCGAGAAGCGCAGGTCATAGACCACAGCCAGCAGCAGCGACAGGGCCGCCAA
This sequence comes from uncultured Ardenticatenaceae bacterium, assembly GCA_964398825.1. Classification (GTDB taxonomy): domain Bacteria; phylum Chloroflexota; class Anaerolineae; order Promineifilales; family Promineifilaceae; genus Promineifilum. The sequence goes on along the minus strand of CAYNOL010000010.1, from coordinate 36,697 downwards.
TGGATACCAGGTAGCCAGCACGTCGTTGGCGCTCATGATCTTGCCCATGAGAGTGAAGATCAGGATGAGCCCACCCAGCACACCGAGGTAACGGCCGTTGGTGAAATGGGCTTGCTGGAAGCGCACCCAGTAGAGGGCGATGAAAGTGACAACCAGCGCGGTGGCGATGGCCATGCTGGCGATGCGCTGCCAATTCATCGACGTACGCAGCAAGCCCAGCTCCGACAACAGCTCAAAATCCGCCTCGGCGACGATCTCCCCCGCGCGGACGATGCGCTGGTTGCGGGCAACGGTACGCGTCACGGGCTGGACGGCGGCGGCCGCTTCGTTGCGGGCGATGGCCGTCGCCTCTTCATTGAGAAACACCGTCGGGACGATGAACTGGTGAGAGATCTCAGTGACCACCGAGGTTTGCGCCGCCGACAGCTCCAGGCTGGCCAGGCGGCGCGCCGTGCGCTGGAAGTCGCTTAACTGGGTCGGGCGGATCTCCTGGCGCATTAGGTCTTCGATGATGACGAAGACGTTGTTGCGCACTTCGTCGAAATCGGGCTGGCTGAGTTCCAGCAGCGTCTGACCGACTTCTTCGCTGATGACAAGGCCATCGATCGCCCGCAAATAGTCCAGCTTACGGTCCATATTGGCCGAGGTGTCGGCGCGAACCGTCTCCATGAAGGAGAAGGCTTGCCGCGCCTGCGCCAATTGGGAGCGGCCGATGCCTAAATCGAGAGGGGTGTAGATGTCGTTGACCGCCCGGCTGGCCTGCTCGCGCGCCTGCTTGGTCAGCAGATCGCTGGTGTAGGTCAGCGTGCGTGGAGAGAAGATGTCGTTTGGTGCCGGTTGGCCGACAGTGGCGTTAACCTGGTTCGATCCGGGCAGGTTGATCGAGAGGATGAGGATCAATCCGATTGACAGCAAGAGGATGAACAAATGCAGCGCAAAACGGCGGATCCATTGCTGGAACCGCTCGGCCCATCCGCTAAAAACGCTTCGATCCATTGATTGCACGGCAGACGCGCGGGAAGAGAGCTACGGTAGCAGGCTACGGACGACGTCGTTGACCAGACGGCCGTCGGCCCGCCCCTTGACCTGCGGCATCAGGCGGCTCATCACCTGCCCCATGCCCTTCGCGTCGGTGATTCCAAGCTCGGCGATCGCCGCCCGAGCGAGCTGCTCGATCTCCTGGCGCGACATCATCTGCGGTAAATAGCCTTCGATGATCACACTCTCGGCCTGCTCCTTTGCGACGTCGTCCATGCGGCCGGCTTTGGTGAAATCGTCGATGCTTTCCTGTCGTTGCTTCAACTGCTTGCGAAGAACGTCCTGCACACCTTGATCGTCGAGAGGTTGGCGGGTGTCCACCTCGGCCTGCTTGATCGCCGCGACAACCATGCGCAAAACGTCACGCCGTTGCGCGTCCCCTTCCTTTACGGCCTTAACCATGTCTTCGCGAAGCTTCTCTTTCAATTCCATTGAATCGCCTATTCCAACTTGATTGTAACATTGGCAAGTGGGGTGTCAACCGCCATCAGGGAGTATAGATTTAGGTTTCCCTCGCGGCCGTCGGCCCGAAACTGGGTGACTATACGCAAATTGGCGGCTTTTACCAGCTTTTCGGTGTTTTCCTCATCTATGTGAGAGGCGTAGCGCACGCCGCGGCCGTCGCGATCCCAAGACAGCAGGTGGTCGCCCGGCTCAACTTGTGACGATTCCAGCCCCACCTCGGACCAGGGGACGATTTTGCGGCGTTGGCGGGCATTGTCGAGGAATTGCCAGTTAACGAGGAGCAACAGGCCGCCGGGTGACATGTGGGCGGCCATCTCACGGACGAGGCGCTCGCGGTTGCGGTGGCCGGGAATATGCTGCAGTGTGGATAGGCAGGCGACGAGGTCAAACTGCCCCAACCCGGCAAGGCTCTCGGGGTTACTCAGGTCGCGGGTCTCGAAGCGGCTGATGACGCCATCAATGGGGGTGAAGAGCGTCGGGGTGAAGTCGACGCCGGTGTAGGTGATCGCGCGGTGGCGAGCCAGGTAGCGGCCGAAGCGGCCATTGCCGCAGCCGACGTCGAGCACGGCCAGTGGGCGCTCGGGTATATGCGGCAACAGGCGCTCGTAGCCTGGCTGGGGGGCGTTGCGGCTGGCGGCGAAGGGCTCGGCCAGTTGCCGGTAGAAGGTGGCGTTGATCTCGACCAGGCGGCGAACGATTGCCTCTTCCATGTGACGCTCAGGCGGGCATCAGAAGCCGAACTTCCGCAAGGTCTGGTCGACAGAAGCCACATAGGAGCCGCCGAAGAGGCGCACGTGGACGAGCAGCGGGTAGAGGTTGTAGAGGTCTTTGCGTTCCTCAAAGAAGCCGGGAGCGATGGGGTTGAGTTCGTCGTAGCGGGTGTAGAAGTCACGGCCGAAGGTATGAAACAGAGTGGTAAAGGCCAGCTCGATCTCGTTGTGGGCGAAGTAAATCGCCGGGTCCAGAAAGGCGGTTACGCGGTCGCCGACGGCGAGGATATTGGTCGTCCAGACGTCGCCGTGGATGAGCGACGGTCGCTCCGGCTCATAGAGCCAGTCGCCCAGCCGGGCGGCGAGCGCCTCGACGCGGCCGGCGACGGCGCGCGGTAGTCGTCCCACCCGCGCCGCCTCGCCGGCCATGTAAAGCAGGCGCCGGTCGCGAAAGAAGGTTAGCCAGGAAGCCAAGCGCTCATTGGGCTGCAGCAGACCGCCGATGAGCGTGTCGCGGTCGAAGCCGTAGGCCGGCGCGGTGTGAGTATGGAGCGCGGCCAGCAGCTCGGCCGCGTGCCGCTCCGCAACGGAAGTGAAGCGACTGTCGCCGGGCATGTGAGCCATGATGAGCAGTTCGGCCGAAGCGTGGCGGACGGCGGGCACAGGGAGCCCGGTGTTGGCGGCCAGATAGCGCAGCATCTCCGCCTCGACGGGTAGCGAAGCGCGTCCCGACTCGTCGAACTTGGCGACGACATGGCGGCCCTCGGCCGTGCGGACGGCAAAGACGGCGCTGACGCAGCCGCCGCCCAACGGCTCGATGTCGGTGGCCTCGTAGCCGGTCGAGCGGAGCGCCGCGCGAAGGTCCATCGATTAAGGGTTGGCCGTAGTGATCGCCAGATTGTCGAATGACACCTGCATGTTGGCCCCGCCGAATGTGCCCGCGTCAAGGGCGATGGCGCCGGAAGTATACGTCGCGTCGCTGATCGTGGTCAGCAGGATACCGTTGACGTAGAAGGTCAGCGAGGAGCCGACGGCGAGGACGCGCAGACGATTGGTCTGGTTCAGCCCCTGAACAATGGCCGAGGTGGGCGTCCAGTCGGGCACGAGGCGCGTCCACGTGCCGTCGTTGTTGTGCCGTTCGATCATATAGAGGCCATTGCCGGTGATATCAAAGCGGTAGAACTGCTGGCCGTCGACGATGCGGAAGAGGATGCCGTAGCTGCTCTCGGCCGGGCCGGCGCGCTGCGTGGCGTCGACTTCCAGCGCGAAGTCGCCGAACGTGCGGCCGTCTAGCGTGGCATACTGGATGGTGTTAGGCGCGGCCAGAGTGATGACCAACTGCTCGTTGACGATGGCCGTAGAGCCGTGCTCATCCTGTTCGAGAAGCCAGGCGCCTAACTGCCCCGGAGCGAACGTTTCGGTGAAGTCAGCCACCAGCGGGGCAGCCGTGCCGCCGCCGGTTGACTGACTGTCGGGCAACAAGGGGCGGCCGCCGCAGCCGGCCAGCGCCGCGAGCGCGACAAGCGCCCACAGCCGGAGTCTACGGCAGCGTGACCTGGACATTGTCGAACTCGACGACGGACGTTTGCGCCTGGAGCGTGCTGGCGGCGACGCCGATGTCGCCTTCCTGGAACGTTGTATCAGTGACGGTGACAAGCGGCACGCCGTTGACTTGCAACGTCAGCTCGTTGCCGATGCAGGTGACAAGCAGCTCGTTGGTGGCGACGCCGGTGTTGATGGCCGCCGACTCCTGGAACTGGCCGTCGGGGGTCAGGTATTGGACCGTTTCGCTGCCGCTCTGGTATTTGCCGATGGCGTAATAGCCGTCGCCGCTGATCAGGAAGACGTAGAAGTTCTGCTCGTTCTGGTAGCGACAGATGAGGCCGTAGGCGTTGTCGTTGGGGCCGGAGACCTGCCGGGCTTCGGCGCTGATGACGACGTCGTCGAAGACACGGTTCGGGTTCGTCCACCACAGTTGGCCGGGCTGGCTGACCGTCAGGCGCATCGATGCGTTTTCGATAGCGGCCACACTACCGTTGCGGTTGTATGTGGCCCAGCCGCAATCCTGCTCGCCGTTGAAATCGTCGAAGAAAAGGACGCTGGGCAGCGCGTCGCATGTGTCCGGCTCGCGCTGGCCACCGGCGCAAGCGGCCAGCGCCATGAGCAGCACGGCCGCCATGATCAACCCGATTAGCCTCCGCCTATCCCATACCAATCGATGCATGGGCTAACCTCGTCCGCCCTCTTTCTCAGACCTGTTGAGTTGATCTTCCAGGTTCTTCATTTGCGCCTGCACGTCAGGCTGTTTCCGGGAGATGGCCAGAAAGATGAGAAGAATGGCGATCCAAAAGATGATGACGATCAACGTTGGAATGAGCAAACCGTTCAAGCTTTTTTCCTCATATAAATTGCCGCCCTCATGAATTTCCCCTCCCCCAACGGGAAGGCAAAGGCGGTGATATAGCCCGGATTGTATTCGGTTCGCCGGAATCAAGCCATGGAATCCCACAACGGTTCGGCGACGCCGCGCTCGTGATTTTCGTAGCGGGCCATGACGAACAGCGCATCGGAAAGGCGGTTAAGGTATTGGATGACAAAGGCGCCCACGCCCTCCTCACGGGCGAGGGTGATGACGTCGCGCTCGGCACGGCGGCAGATGGTGCGCGCCACGTGGAGATGGGCCGAACCAGCCGAGCCGCCCGGCAGGATGAAGTTCTGCAGCGGGCCGACGATGGCCGTCATCTCGTCGATCAGCGCCTCAAGCTTCTCGACATGGCGGGGTTCGATCTGCGGAATGGGGTATTTGGCCTTGTCCTCTTCGATGAAACTCAGGTCTGAGCCCAGGTGAAACAGCTCGTTCTGGATGACGGGCAACACCTCGGCCAGTCGGTCGACGAGGCCCGACGCAAGGGCCACGCCGATAGCCGAGTTGAGCTCGTCGACAGTGCCGTACGCGGCGACGCGCAGCGAGTCCTTCTGCACCCGCTGGCCGCCGGAGAGACTGGTCATACCCTGATCACCCTTGCGCGTGTAAATCTTGGTTAATCGCGGCATATCATTTTCTCCCGTTTGTAGAATCCACAGCTTGTACCACGTCATCCACCGTCAGCCAGCCACTACCCGGAAAAAGACGGGCGATCTGCGGCGTGAATTGATCCGAGCGGCCGAGCACATCTCCTGTCTCGCCGGCGGCGGCGACTTCGCCCTCGTCCAGCATCACCGCGCGGCCGGCGATCTGCACGGCCAGTTCGACGTCGTGGGTCACCAGCAGCAAGGCCACGCCGTCGTCGAGCCAGCGCCGCCACAGGGCCACCAGCTCCTCCTTCAGCACCGGGTCCAGCCCGCGCGTCGGCTCGTCGAGCAGGACAACGCGTGGCCGGGTGACCGTCACCGCCCCCAACGCTACCCGCTGCCGCTGGCCGACGGACAGATCCCGCGGATAGGCGGTTTCCAGACCGCCCAGACCGAGCGTGCCGAGCAATTCTTCCACCTCGCCGGCAGCCGGATCGATGCGATGGTTGCGCAACGTGACTTGCAGCTCATCGAGCACAGAGTCGGCGAACAGCAGGTCATCCGGGTTCTGCGGCAGGTAAGCCACTTCGCGGCAGATATCGGCCACGGAACGGCCACGCGTGGAGCGGCCGTTGAGCAGCACCTCACCCGATTGGGGGCGCAGCAGACCCACCAGGCATTTCAGCAGCGTTGATTTGCCCGCCCCGCTGCGGCCGACGAGCGCCAAAGCTTGGCCCTTGTGCAAGACGAGATCGACGCCGCGCAACGCCTTATGGCCATTATAGGCAAAATGCAGGTCTTTGACCTCCAGAACAGGCGTAGGTGTGGGCGATCGATGGCTTGGTTCCTGGATTCGGGCATTCGACACGCTTTCGAGCGTCTGTACGGCGAATGGCCTGGCCTCACTTGTCGTCAGCGGCAACGGGCGCCAGCCCAGCACACGACCGAGCTGAACCAGCGGCGGGCCACCCTCTATCAGGCTCAACGTCTCGCGCACGGGGCCGTCGGCCGCCACCCGGCCATGCTCCAGCCAGGTCAGCCGGTGGGCGTAGCGGGCGATACGCTCCAGGCGATGCTCGGCCAGGACGACGGTTATGCCCAATTCTTCGTTGAGGCGCACGAGAGCTCGCAGGACATCATCGGCCGACTGGGGATCGAGCTGGCTGGTGGGCTCGTCGAGCACAAGTGTGTGCGGCCGCAACGCCAGCGCCGAGGCGATAGCCAGCCGCTGTCGCTCCCCGCCGGAGAGGGTGTGCAGGGCGCGGGCTCGCAGTTGGGTCAGGGCGAGCAGATCGAGGACTTCCTCGATGCGATGGCGCATCTCGGGCGGAGGAACGGCGGCGTTCTCCAGCGCAAAGGCGATCTCTCCCTCAACTTCGTCCAGCACGGCCTGCGCCTCGGGGTTTTGGGCCACCAGGCCGACGTGGCGGCTGAGCAGGCGCGGCCCGGCAGCGATGGGATCGACGCCGCCTACGGTCAGCGAACCGGACAACACGCCACCGCTGAAATGGGGCACCAGCCCGTTGAGGCAGCGCAGCAGCGTCGACTTGCCCGAGCCCGACGGCCCGGCGACGAGGACGAACTTCCCGGCTGGGACGTCCCAGTCGATGCCGCGCAGCGCCGGCTCGGCCGCGTCGGGATAGGTGTAGGTCAGGTTGCGGACGGCGATCACCGCGTCACCTCGACGGGTTGCGGGCGGGCCACAGCCAGCGCCGCGGGCACAGCCAGGCCCAGCAGCCCAACGCCGACGAGCAGATCAAACGGCGGAGGGAGCACGGCGGGGTAAGGCGAATAGGCCAGGGACGGCCCCCCCGTCAGCAGCGGCCACAGGGCGAGCAGCGCGCCGGCGGCCAGCAGCGTGTCGGCGGCGGTCCAGCGGCGGGGCTTGTAGCGCGTCTGGGCCACAAGCCGGCTCAGGTTGGCGTAGGCGGCGGCGACGACCAGCGCGGCGGCCGCCATCAACGCCCAGCCGTCCGCGCCGCCCCACGTCAGCCGCAACGCCCCGCCCAACGCCAAAAGCAGAGCCGCCAGCATCAGCACCCGGGCACGGGGGGGCGTGGCCACATGGGCGGTGGAGCCGTAGCCGCGCGATACCATGGCCTCGGACAGGTTGAGCGCCCGCTCCAGCCCGGCGATGAGCAGCGGGATGAGGATCGGCCGCAGGGCGCGAAGGCCGTTGAGCTGGTGGCCGCGAATGGCCTGGGCCTCGCGGATGCGGTGGAATTGGCGGATCGTCTCGGGCACGTAGGTGATGGCGATGATGACCACCAGCCCCAGCTCGTGCAGCGCTCGGGGGGCCATGCGGGCCAGTTGACTGACCGGGACGATGGTATTGAAGGCCAAGAAGAAGGAGAGCAGCGTCACCAGTCGCAGGCCGTTGAGGAAGCCGAAGACAGCCGCTTCGAGTGTGATCGGCCCGCCGATCAGCGGCCAATTGGCCGGCAAGGCGGTGATGATCGTCTGGCCGAAGTGGGCGGTCAGCATGTTGAACAGCGTGGAGAAGAACAGGATGAGCGCGCTGATGCGCCAGAGCGGAAGCCGCCAGCCGCGCGACTCGGCCGGAGCGCAGGCGAAGCTGACCAGTCGACTGAGGAGCAGCAGCAGGACGAGGTAGAACGGGTTGCTGGTCAGAATGGACAGCAGCCCGGCAGCGAACAGCCAGATGAGCCAGGCGCGGACGTCGAACTGCCTCACAGCGGTTGCACCTGAAATTGCATGCGGCCGCGGAAACGCTTCAGCGCCCGCACCGTCGGCAGGCCCAGCGTGGCGATGAGAATGACGTTGCCGAGGGCCGCGCCCAAGTCCCATAGCAACGACGTCGCCAGGTAGTAAGCGGCGTAGCGGCGCACGCTGTCGGCCACACCCAGGCCCGGCTCCCAGGTAGCGGCGGGATCGCCGACAAGGTAGGGCCAGCTGTAGAGGTTCATGATGCCGCCATAAGCGAAGCCCCACAGAAAAGAGAAGGCCGCCAGCAGCACGAGTTCGGCCCGCCGGCTCTTCGGGTGGGGCAGCCAGCCGGCCGTCAGCCCCACCCAGCCGGCGGTGAACATCTGGTACGGCAGCCACGGGCCGACGCCGGCGGTGATGAGGGCGGAGACGAACAACGTCATCGCCCCCAGCAGAAAGCCGAAGCGCGCGCCAAAGACGTAGCCGCCTAGAATGATCGGCGCGAAGATGGGGGAGAAGCCGGCCGGGCCGGGGATGCCCACCTCGATGAAACGCAACGTAGCGGTAATCGCCACCATGACGCCCAGGGCAGCCACCGTTTTCGAGCCGGACGATTGCCCCTGCACCTCGACCAGCAACACGGCCAGGCAGAGCGACACCAGCAGCGTCGCCAGCAGCGGCGACTCGTTGGCGCCGATGAGGCCGTCGCCTGCGCCCGCGCCGGCCGCCCGCAGCACGAACGGCAGCGCCAGAGCGAACACGCCTACCACTCCGGCGACCACATAGAGGGCGATAGAGATGAGCCTAGCTCCCATTATCGCTCCTGAACGTCGCCCGACGGCGCTGATAAACTACGAGAGCCATCAATCCGATGAACAGCAGTAGACCGGCAAAACCAGCGTAGGGCACGAAGTCAAAGCGTTCCGGCCCGGCCGCAACCGGTGTCGCGGGCGCGGCCGTCGAGCTGACGGCCGACACGCCGCAGACGTCGGCGAACGACACCACCGGCGGCGGCACGGCCTGCGACACCGAGGCCAACCCCCAGCTCCACCCCTCAACTGTGCCGTGACTGACCTGATAAATGGCCGAGCCGCCGGCGGCGTAGCGCCACTCGCCGTCGATGAGATGCCAGTAGGACCAGTATTGGCACTCGCCACCGCCACGACAAGAGCAGAAGCAATCGTCGGCGGGGCAGCCCTGTGCGTCGATGCGGCAGACGGCCGCCCCGCCCGTCTGAAAGTCCGTCTCCACCGGCAGGCCTGAGCGCAGCAGCGCCTCATAGCCGGTGATGCTCTCCTCGCTGAAGCTGACGCAGCGCTCGGCCATCTGGCCGTTGCCGTAGTCGACGACGAGGGCGACGCGGTTATCGCCGCCGTCCTGCGCCACGCCGTCAGGGGCAAAGACCAACAAGGTGACGAACAGAGCCGCCAACAGCGCGGGAAGCACGACGAGACGGAATATCATACGTGCCTACATCCCCAAACGGATGGCAGGAACCAGCGCCACACCGTCGAAAGGCGGCAGCGGGAACGGCCGCCCGGCCAGCGCGGGGATCGCTTGGACAGTGGCGTAGAAGTCATCGAACGGACCCTGACCGAAGTCGGCCTGGAACGCGCCGCTGGGGCTCTGATAGGCCAGCAGCATGTCGAGCGGGGAGCGGCCGTCCACCGCCCAGGGGCCGTCGGCGGATTGCCACTCCTCGCCGGCGGCGCTGAGGGCCTGGATGACGACGGCCGTCGAGTTGGCGCTCGGCGTCAAGCCGGGAGCATAGGTCCAGCCCGTCGGCGTCTGCGCGGCGGCCAGAAAGGCGAGCGCGTCCTGCACGGTCGCGTCATCGGCCGAGCGGCCGCCGGCCAGCAGGGCCATGACCGCCATCGCCGTCGCGTCGGGGTTGGCCAGCGTGCCGAAGCCGTCGTCCCACGAGCCGTCGTCGGCCTGTGTCGCTTCGAGCCAGACAAGCGCCTCTTCGGGCACGACCTCTCCGCTGGCGGCGACGCCCAGTATGGCCGTGGCTTGCTTGAAGGCGTCGCCGGCGGAGTAGCCGCCCGACGGCTCATACTGGTCGAGCAGGATGGCTACATAGTCCGTCCCTTCGAACGCACGGGGGTCGAGCCCGGCGGCGCTGAGGGCCATGACGACTTTGCCCGCCTGGCCGCCGTTCTCGGCCGCGAATTGGCCCAGATCAGCGCTGAAATCGCGCAGGAACTGAATCGGCGTGCTCTCCTGATCGGGGAACGGATTGTCGGGATCGTTGCCGCCGGCGGCAATAGCCAGGATGGCGTCAAGCGTGCCGGCGACCGTTGAGGGGGACGCATTGGCCCCGCTGCTGAGGGCGGCGTAGCCGCCGTCGTCGTTCTGGAACTCGCGCACGAGCCACGCAGTGGCGGATTGAACGGCTTCGGTCTGTGCCGGAGCAGAAACCTCGGCCGCTCCTCCACCCTGGCAACCCAGTTGCAAAAGGATGATCAGAATGACTGTAATCAGTATGCCTATCTTGTTTCGCATCTTTACCTCTCCTGATGTTATGTCGGCGCCTGACGCGGATAGGCTGACTGGGGCTCTGGAAACAAAAACTCGATGCGGGAACATCGAGTTGAGATAGTTGAGTGAAGAATGCCACACAGTTCCCAACCCTTATCCACGAGGGCCGAAAACTCATCTCAGGGTGTCGACCTGGCTTATCGGGCGGATCTTATTCCACTCGAATCACAGTTGCGGGAACAGCACCGGGCTGGCTGACTCAGCAGCACCACCGGTTTCGCGATTACGCCCTGCCTTCCGGGGCATGGGCGACCTGAGACGGGTTTTGTTATTCGGTTGTGTGGGCAGTTTAGCAGAGGGGACATGGGGGGTCAAGTGATGCTGGGGAGACATGGGGAAAGGGTGAAGGGGTGAAGAGGGTTATTAGTTGGAGAGGGAGACAACGGACGGGTTGACCCAGGATGGGTAGCGGCAGGCAGCATAGTCATGGGTGATGGTGCGCTCATAGTCGTGGGCGGGGGCGACGAGGCGCAGGAAGCCGTTGTCGACGAGCAGCAGCCACTGGCTGTCGGCCGACCAGTCGTAGAACGGAAACGGTGCCGGGTAGGCAGGGTAGCTAAGCGTCAGCACTTTCGTCTCGGCTGTCTGCGTGTCTATCAGGTAGAACACCCAGGTGTTGGTGACGGGGTTGTCGAAGCGGATAACAGTGAGCCAGCGGCCGTCGGAGGTGATTGAAAACGGCGGGTAGCCGGTGGGCGTCAACGTCGAGGCGTCGCCCACCGGCAGGTCGTTGAGTGCCTGAAAAACCTCGATAGTACTCACGCGCGAATCGAGGGACAGCTCCCCGCCTTGCTCCTCCAGCTGCAGTTTCAGGATGTAGAAGTTGTCGCGGCCGGCGACCGGCGTCCCGGCCAGGAAGAGTTGTGACGGGCGGCTGGGGTTGGCGGCGGCGTACATGATGCGAAACGTACCGGGGTACTGGGTGCCGAGGCTGTTGAGCAAGTCGGCCGATTTCGCCAACTGGCGCTGATCGCCCGTGGTGAGCGAGCCCAACACCAGCTCCATCTGCGGCCCTTGCCCCGTGGCGCCAATCGGCAGGCGGACATAGCCGAACAAGTCATCAGTGAGCCAGAAGGGGCTGAAGCCACGCCCTATGTGGGTCAATGGCGCGCCGTTGGGGTCACCCAGGTAAACGTCGGATCCCGTCAATACCAGCGTCGCACGGCCGTCGGGTGACCAGATGGGGTAGCCCGACAGCTTGATGAGATCGCACGCCCCGTCGTCGCAGCTTTCCAGCGGCATCAGGCGGTAGGAAGTCAGGCCGGTGCTGCCCTGGACGGAGCTGAGGATGAGGCTGTCGCTATCCGGCCGGGGCGGGATGTCGTCGAGCCTTACCGATTGCTCCGTCGTCCCCTCTTTGAACAGCTGAGTCTCGGCACCGGCGCGACGCATGAACAACTCCAGGTGGGCGAGCTCGGTGCCGGGGAAGCCCGCCCGCAGGATGAGACCGGAGTCGTTGGGCAGCGGCTGCATGGTGCTGAAGCGACGCGTGTCCGATTGCTGTGCCCACGTGTCCGTCGCGGGAGTGTAGGAGAACAGAGCCAACCCCTCGTCGGGGGACGGGAAGCAGAGAACGGCGATATCCTGCTCGGGTAGCGGAATGGGCAGAGAAAGGTTGTTGCGCCAGGCGCGGATGATGCGGTCGGTGTAGCCGTGGTAGAGCGCGTGGTACGACGTCTCGTCCAACGGCGTGCCGACGAGCGACGGCGCAGGCAGCAGGAAGGCTCTCCCGCTGAGCGCAGGGGTGGTGGGATCGCCAAGTACCAGCAGCGACTCGGGGTCGGTCTCGAAGAGAATGGGCACGCGTGTCCTGGGTGCGCAATCGCGCATCGTCGGGTATTCAGCGCACAGGGCGGCGATGTCGCGCGTCAAGTCGGCAATGAGGCGCTCTACAAATTGCCTGTCCCGAGCCGGGTAGGTGACGTGTAAGAAGTGAGTCTCTTGCTCAAGCGTCGCGCCCCAGAAGGACACGGACGGCGGAACCGCCTGCCAACGGCTGCCGCGCAGCTGGTAATGGTGCGTCAGCAGCAGGTTGATGGTCTGCTCTCGCCCGTCACGGGTAAAGGTGTAGGCGCGGGGATAGGAGACCAGTGCCCGGCGCCAGTTGGCGTCCAGCTCTACAGCCGGTTCGGGCAACTCGGCCGGTTGCAGGCTCATCTCCAGCGTCCCCCGGTCAACGGCCCGCCCGGCCATGAGCAGCCGGCGTTGGGATTGGTACCAGTCGGTGTCCTCGCGGGCTACCAGCGAGGAAAACAGCTCCAAATCCTGCCGGGCCACGGCCTGCTCCCACGTGCGGTGGGCGGCGATGACGTTTTGGCGAACGAGCTCCTCGCGGGCCGCCAGCCGCCGCTCGAACAGGACGAAGATGGCCGCGAACACCAGCACGACGGCCGCGCCGAGCAACAGCAGCGTGCGGCGCGCGTGGCGGCGGGGCGGCGGCTCAGGCTCGACGACAGTGTCCCAGTCGCTCTCTTCTTCCGTTTCCCAGCTATAGTTCTTCGTCTTCATGGGGCGGTGGGACGAGTTTGGCGCCGACGTAGAGAAGGTGATCGGACGCGCCGAGCAACGACGGCTCACGTCCGGCTCGGGTGTTGATGTCCACCCATTGCTCCCACAACTCGCCGTCCAGCGTGTTGACGCCGTCCTCATGCCCGGCCACCAGCCCCTCGCACCCCTGCAAGGCCAGCGTGTGGAAGCCGCGGCCTCGCATGAACGGCTCGATCTCGTCGGGGTGGGCGAAGTAGGAGTCGGGGAAGGTGCTGCCGTCGAAGGCGGGGTTGCGGCCGTTGTCGACGAGCTCGCGGAAGCGCTCCGGGTTGTCGCGGATCCAGGCCGGAGAGTGGATAGCCACATCGCGCAGCGGGGCGAAGCGGGTCAGGAAGGCGGCGAAGAGGATGCCGCCCGGCCGCAGAACGCGGAACGCCTCGTCGACGGCCGCGGCGCGGGCCGGCTCGTCGAGCAGGTGGTATAGCGGCCCCATCAGCAGGACGGCGTCGAACAGGGCGGAGTAGTCGTCGGGGAAGCCGGGCGATCTATCGGGCAGCAAGACGGCGTCGCCGCGCACCGGCGTGGGCAAGTAGATTCCGGCGGCGGTGGCCTTCTCGACGGCGAGGTCGAGACTGCGTTGCGAGAGGTCGATGAGGGTCGGCCGGTAGCCGAGGCGAGCGAGATGGATGGTGTAGCGCCCCGGCCCGCCGCCGATGTCGAGCACCCGGCCGGGCGGGGGCGGCATGAACTCAGCCAGGACGCGGCAGGTGACGGCGAACTCCGTCCGGTGCCGGTCCAGACGCTCCCACTCGCGTTCGGCGTGGCGGTCGTAATGGGCCTCTACCGGGTTCATCCAGCGATTAATCAGACCAGCGGCGAACTACCACTCGAATTTGTAACGCACGCCTTCGGGCGTCTTGATCTCCCGCCAGCCGAACTGCTTCAGCGTGACGTCGGTGCGACGGCCAAAGGCGGCGAGCCGCTCGGCCATGTCGTCGGTGGCGAATTGGGCTGCGTCGGCGAACAGCTCGCCCGGCGACAGCCCCAACCTTTGCGCGCAATGATAGAACACCGCCAGCGCCGCGTCGACATTCCGGTTGGACGGCACGGGGGAGTTGGCCAGGACGTTACCGATGAGGCCGAGGCGGAGCTGGTCGGGGTCTTCGCGGCGCATGGCCAGGGTAGCGGCGCGGTGGCCGAAGATACCGAACAGGCCACGCTTGTCGGCCGGCAGGTTCTCCAGAAAGCGCTCACGCACCGGCAGCGGCCAGGCGGTGAAAGCGCCGACGATCTCGGCCAACGCCTCGTCGGCCGGCGTGGGCAGCGGTGCGGCGTAGTAGTCGGCCGTCGTCAGTTGTTCGAGCACCCCCTGGGCGCTCTCCAGATAGGCGCGATACGCCTGGCCGTTAGCGGTCGTCATGTTGCGCTCCTCTCGCCCACCCGCGTCGCGGCCGCGGCTTAGCCGTTGAGCAGGCTGCGGCCGGTCATCTCCGTCGGCTTCGGAAGGCCCAGGAGATGCAGAATGGTGGGCGATACGTCAGCTAATATACCACGCGGGCGGAGATCGTAATAGCGGTCGCCGATGACGAAAAGGGAGACGGGCTGGGTGGTGTGGTAGGTGTGGGGCTCGCCGGTGATCTCGTCGACCATGCGCTCGCAATTGCCGTGGTCGGCCGTCACGATGGCCACGCCTCCCTTGTCGGTGATGGCCTGCACCAGCCGCCCGGCGCATTCATCCACCGCCTCGACGGCCCGGATTGCGGCCGACAGGACGCCGGTGTGACCCACCATGTCGGGGTTGGCGTAGTTGACCAGGATGAAATCGTCATCGTAGTCGCGCAGCCGCTCGATGACGGCGTCGGTCAGCGGTCCGGCGCTCATCTCCGGCTGCAGGTCGTAGGTGGCCACTTTGGGCGACGGCTCCAGGTGGCGCGTCTCGCCGGGGAACGGGGTCTCCTGCCCGCCGTTGAAGAAGTAGGTCACATGGGCATACTTCTCCGTCTCGGCCGCGTGGAACTGGAGCAGCCCGGCCTCGCTGACCACTTCGGCCAGCGGATTGGTGATGTCGGCCTCGGGAAAAAGCACCTTCACCGGGAAGGTTGGGTCGTAGTTGGTCATCGTCACGATGTCGAGGTTGCTGATGTAATCGTGGGGGAAGCCGTCGTGGTCGGGCTCGACGAACGAGGCGACGATCTGGCGCATGCGGTCGGCGCGGAAGTCGTAGAAGATAATCGCGTCTCCCGGCTCGATCAGCACGTTGCGACGGGGGGTGTTGGGCTCGGCGTCTTCTTCGTCAATGGCCACCGGCAGGACGAACTCGTCGGTGATGCCTTCGCGGTAGGACGCTTCGAGCGCGGCCGTCAGTGAAGGGGCGGTGCGGGTCGTGCCGTCGGGTTCGCGGTTGCCCTCGTGAAGCGCCACGGCGCGGTAGCCCAGCTCGGTGCGCGGCCAGCGCTTGTCGCGGTCCATGATGTAGTAGCGGCCGGTGACGGACGCGATGATGCCGGGGTGGCCTTCGTCAAGGTAGCGCTCCAGCTCCTGGGCGTAGCCAAGGGCGCTCTCCGGTGGGGTGTCGCGGCCGTCGGTGATGACGTGGATGATCGGCATGACGCCTTGCTGCTCGGCCGCTTCAAGCAGAGCGTACATGTGCTTCTGGTGGCTGTGGACGCCCCCCTCACCCAGCAAGCCGATGAGATGCAGCTTGCCGCCGCGCGCCTTCACGCCGTTGAGCGTCTCCAGCAGCGTCTCGTTGGCGAAAAACTCGCCCCGGTCAATAGCCAGGTTGATGCGCGTCAGGTCCTGGTAGATGATGCGCCCCGCGCCCAGGTTGAGGTGCCCCACCTCGGAGTTGCCCATTTGGCCGTCGGGCAGGCCGACGGCCTCGCCCGAGGCGTCCAGCACGCTGCGCTCCCCCTCCCGCAGCCAGCGGTCGTAGTTAGGGGTGCGGCCTTGCACGACGGCGTTGCCGTGCTCCATCTCACGAATACCCCAGCCGTCCAGAATGATCAGGTCCACCGGGCGATAGGACTTCATCATCTCACCACCTCTGTCAAGTGTTGCGGAAATTAAAAAGCGGCGGACCGAACGGCCGCCGCTTTTATTAACATTCAGCTCCTCAGGTTGGACTCGAACCAACAACCTTGCGGTTAACAGCCGCGTGCTCTGCCATTGAGCTACTGAGGAACAACAAGCTGTGATTATACCCTAAGCCGTGGAGGCGTCAAGGTAAAATCACCTTCCCTAATCTTCCGAACCCTCGAATTTGAACGAGATCATGACCCGCGCGCGGTACTCGACGATCTCGCCGTCGTCGAGGCGAACGTCGAGTTTGGTGATCTCGGCCACGCGCAGATCGCGCAGCGATTCACCGGCCGTTTCGATGGCCACACGGGCGGCGTCTTCCCACGACGTCTTGCTGGTGCCAACCACTTCGATCATCTTATAGACACTCATGGTTTTTCTCCTTTCCCGAACTTACGGGATGAATGACGGAAGAGAAATTAAACACGGATGGGACAAGGATGATGCGGATTTTTCGGATTGGATTGCGCAAATCTCTTTCTTGTTGGCGGATATCCGTCCCATCCGTGCTCCATCCATGTTAAAAACATTATTTTAAAGCCAGATAATCCTTTCCGTGCAGGCGGTCGGCGATGCGAGCCCAGATTTGTTCGAGATGGTCGTCGTACTGGACGTAGTCGAGGTTGTCGGTGTCGACGGTCAGCACGGGACTGAGGGTGAAGCTGGCGGCCCACTCGTCGTAGAGCTCGTTGAGGTCGGACAGGTAGGTCTCGGCGATGCCTCGCTCGTATTCACGGCCGCGGCCGACGATGCGCCGCCGCAACGTCGGTGTCGACGCGCGCAGGTAGATGACGAGATCGGGCGGCTTCAGCATGCGGGCCAACGTCTGGTACAGGTCGAAGTAGGCCAGCCAGTCGCGCTCGCTAAGGAAGCCCTGATGGTAGAGGTTGCGGGCGAAGATCTCGGCATCCTCATAGACGCTGCGATCCTGCAGCACGGCGCTGGTATGCTGCAGAAGGCTGTGGTGTTGCTGGAGCCGTCGCACAAGGAAAAAGATCTGCGAATGGAACCCCCAGCGGGTCATGTCCTGATAGAAGTCGGCCAGGTAGGGGTTCTCGGCCACAGCCTCGAACACCGGCTCCCAACCCAATTTGCGAGAGAGGAGCGTGACGAGTGTCGATTTTCCGACACCAATATTCCCGGCAATAGTCACGAAATAAGAGGGCATAAATCAACCTGAATCAAGAGGTGGTGGACAGCGTGAAGGTATATGACAAATCGTACGGCAAAACCTGACATTTGTCACTATGGCATGCATGGGAAAGTGCTAGAGTGTCAGTGTGCATCATTGGCGGCGGTCTGTCGAATGGCCGGTATGGCGCCGGCCCGGGTGCCCCCGATGCACAAAGGAGCGCACCATGCGGGTCATAATCGATCGGGAACTTTGCGACGCGACGCTGTCATACTGTCAGCGGTGCTCGGCCGCGTTCATCACCTACCCCGAAGGCGTGGATCGCCACTGCATTCGCGACATCATCGATGACGGCAGCGATCTGCTGACGATCGAGATGAGGACGGACGGCCGCGAGCTGGTGATCGAACTTACCGACGAGGAGCGCGACATCGCCGGCGTCGAGGGGTGGGAAGCGCTGGCCGATTTCGATCCGGCACTGTTCCGCAGCGGGGCCACGGAGCGGTGGAATCAAATCCGGATGTTGGCGGCAGCCCACTAGCCGACACGTGTTACGCCGGGCGGGTGATCAGCCAGTAGATCAGCCCGCCCCACAACACAGCGCCGAGGACGATGACCGGCAGAAAGAGCGGGTGTAAACGCACGTTGCTCTTGTGCCGGAATGCCAGCATGCCGATGAGCGCCCCGACGAAGCCGCCGCCCAGCGCCAGCAGGTGGAGCAACGACTCGGGAATGCGTCCCGTTCCCGCCTTGGCGAAAATTTTGTCGAGGGCGTAGTAGGCAAACGCCACGACGCCGGCTGCGATGAGCCAGTTCCAATACCACAGCCAGGTAGTGCTGGTTTGCAGCGCCACGAACAGGGCGACGACGGCGATGACCGCCAGCACGCCGAAAACAGCAAAACTGCGTCCTCTCATCAGTGAAATTCTCCCCCGTAATGGGTCTGTCATTCAATAAACGATTAATCCGCGCGCCATTTGCCCGCCCAGCATATCGGCGTAGGCTTCGTTGATCTGCTCCAGCCGGTAGGTGCGCGAGACGAGTCGATCGAGGTCGAGGCGCTTCTGCCGGTACAGGTCGGCGTAGAGCGGAAAGTCGCGGGCCGGGTTGGCGCTGCCGTAGTAGGTGCCGGTGATCGTCTTCTCCTGGCGGGTGATGATCGCTCCAGGCAGATTGGTGCCGCTGCCCATGGGGGCGACACCGGCCAGGATAACCGTGCCGCCGGGGCGCGCGGCCGCCAGGCACTCTTCCTGCACGGTGGGCAGACCGATCGCCTCAAAGACATAGTCGGCGCCGCGCCCCTCAGTCATCCGGCGAATGGCGCTGAGCGTGTCCGACCCGCTCATCAGAAAGTCGGTCGCGCCGAAGGAGAGGGCGATGTCCCCTTTGGCCTCGTGCGTGTCGACGGCTATGATCCGCCCCGCCCCGGCCAGCCGGGCACCCATGATGATGCTGAGGCCGACGCCGCCCGCGCCATAGACGGCGACGCTGGAGCCGGGGCGCAACGCGGCCGTGTTCAGCACCGCCCCCACGCCCGTCGTCACGGCGCATCCGATGAGCGCGGCGACGGTCAGCGGCACGCGCTTGTCGAGCGGCACGCAGCACACCTCAGGCACGACGGCGTGATCGGCGAAGCAGGCCAACGCGCTGAAGTGGTAGACGGGCGCGCCGTCGCGCGAGAGGCGCGTGGTACCGTCGAGCATCGTGCCGGCCCAGATCGGCTCGACGTAGGTGCCGCAGAGGCTCGGTCGATCATGCAGGCAGTAGAAGCAGCCCCCGCAGCTCGGCGCCCAGTTGAGGGCCACGTAATCGCCCTCCTTCACGCGGCTGACGCCGGTGCCGACGGCGGCGACGACCCCCGCCCCCTCGTGCCCACCCACGACAGGGAACGCGTGTTGGGTGGCCCCCGTGACGAGGTGCCAGTCGCTATGGCAGACGCCCGTCGCGGCCATGCGCACCAGCACTTCGCCGTCGCGTGGCGGCTCCAGATCGAGCGTCTCCACGGAAAAGGGCGCACCGGGCGCGTCGAGAACAGCGGCCTGAATCTTCATGCTCGCTCGGCCGCCGGGCTACTCAATCGACAGGATGTGGAACTTGGCGTGGGGCACAGTCTCATACGCGCCGAGGTGGAATTTGATCGTGAAGCCGTTGGCCAGCTCGGGATGGAGCGACGCCCGCGCCTGTGTCTCCTTGATCGCGTAATCGAGAAGGGCCAAAAAGCGCTCCCCCTGCTCGTCCTTCATTTGCAGCGTGCTGAAGCCGGATTCGAACGGGACGGCCAGCCAGTGGACGGCCGCCTCAGGCTCCAGGCTGGCGATGAGCGCAAAGCGGCGTTCGTCGTCACGAGCGATGATCTCGCCCGGTTGGTTCCCTTCCAGAATGGCCGAGAACGGGCTCTCGCCGTAGATGTCATTGTCCATATCCATGGGTGGCTTCCTCCTGTTTCGCTTTATGAAGACCTCAGAGGTGGGCGCGGTGAGCGGCCCGCATGCGATGCCAAGGGTCGACGCGCCCACCTCTTTGGTCTGGGATTTAAATTCCGCTGACCACCGGCTCATCACCGGTGGCGTAGGCGTAGGGCATACCCTGGGTGTTGAACGCCCAGCCCACTTGCCCGCGGGCGTCGACGGCGATGAGGCCGCCGTGGCCGCCCGTCCGCTCTTCGAGCACGCGAATGGCGGAGTCGCACGCCGCCTGGGCCGACAAGCCCGCGCCGACGAAGTCGCAGACGCGCTTGCTGATGACGACACGCATCAGCGCCTCGCCGTAGCCGGTGGCGCTGACGGCCGCCGTCCAATTGTCGGCATAGGCGCCGCTGCCGACGAGCGGGCTGTCGCCCACGCGGCCGGGCCGCTTGTTGGCCGTGCCGCCGGTGGATGTGGCCGCGGCCACATCGCCGTTGGCGTCGATGGCGACGGCCCCCACTGTGTCGCCGAGGGCGGGCGTGGCCGATGCACTGCTCGCTGCCTCGGGCGATGCCTCGAAACCGGCATCTAAACCGTAGTCATCGACGAGCAACTCCGACACGTCGCAGCGCGGGAAGCCGATGGCGTCGGCGAACGCGTCCGCCCCCTCACCGACGAGGAAGTTGTGGCCGCTGTCGAGCATAACCCGCCGCGCCAGGCTAATCGGGTGGCGGACGCGCTGGATGGCAGCGATCGCCCCCATGCTCAAATCCCGCCCGTCCATGATAAGGGCGTCCATCTCGACGTTGCCGTCCTGATTGGGGTAGCTGCCGCGCCCCGCGTCGAGCACGGGGCAATCTTCGAGAATTGTGACGGCCAACTCGACGGCATCGAGCGCCGAGCCGCCGCCGAGGAGCAGTTGCCGGCCCGCCTCGGCCGCCTGCTCACAGGCGCGAACGGCTTCCCGCTGCCTCTCCCCGGAGAGATTCCAACCGCCCGCCCCACCATGCACAATGATCGCAATCGACATACGCTATCATCTCCTGCGTTCAGTAATGGGGAATTATTAGCACCGATCAGAGCTTTTGTCGACATCGGCAGAAGGGCGTTTTCGGGCAGCCATCTCTTTGAATTCCCTTGGAAATGGAACCCGGCCGAATGAACCTGCGTTATCTTTGTATACACAACAAGTAAGGGAGAGTGCATATGATAATCAGAGTGTTGCTACTACTGGTCGCGGTGTGTGTGGCGTTGTTGGTGGCTTGTGGCCCGGTCGGAAGCGAGCCGGGAGCGACCATCTCGCCTGACGATACCCCGATCACGCCGGAGCCGGCCGATGAGCGGCCGTCGGTCGAGCCCACGGTCAGCGAACTGACGCCGCTGGAGCCGGTGCTGCCGGGCGCGACGCCGCTCATCCCGGCCACGGGCGAGGTGCCGCAGGAGTTGCTCGATGTGGTGCTGGCAGATTTGCAGGAGCGGACGGGCGTCGCGATCGAAGGTGTAGAAGTGGTCGAGAGCTTGTCCGTCGTCTGGAATGATGGGTCACTGGGCTGCCCGCAGCCGGGCATGATGTACACCCAGGCGCTGGAGCCGGGCTATCAGGTCAGGCTCGTCGCCAACGGCCAGGAGTATGACTATCACCTGAGCGAACGAGGCTTCTTCGTGCTGTGCGAGAACGCCCCGCCCCGGCCCGGTGCCGACGGGACAGTAGATAGATAAAATATTTTAAACACGGATGCACGCGGATTTTGACGGATAAAAACGGAGAAATCCGTCCCTATCCGTCTTTATCCGTGCGAATCCGTGTTTGATAGATTTAATTCAACCGTTCAAACACACCGGCCGCGCCCATGCCGCCGCCGATGCACATCGTCACCATGCCGAACTGGGCATCGCGGCGGCCCATTTCGTGCATCAGCTGCACCGTCAGCTTGGCTCCCGTGCACCCCAGTGGATGCCCCAGGGCGATCGCCCCGCCGTTGACGTTGACCCGCGACTCATCCATATTCAGGCCGCGAATGACGGCTACCGCCTGCGCGGCGAACGCTTCGTTCAGCTCGATCAGGTCGATGTCGGACAGGTTCATCTTGATGCGGTCGAGCAGGCGCGGCACCGCCGACAGCGGCCCCACGCCCATGATCTCCGGCCGCACGCCGCCGACGTTGAAGCCGACGAAGCGCAGGATGGGCGTCAGGCCCAGCGCCTCGGCCTTACTGCGCTCCATGACGATGACGGCCGCCGCGCCGTCGCTCAGCGGCGAGGAGTTGCCGGCCGTCACCGTGCCCCCCTGCTTGAAGACCGGCTTCAGCTTCGCCAGCCCCTCCAGCGTGGTGTCGGGGCGCAGGTGCTCGTCGCGGTCGAAGAGCGTCGTCGACCGCTCCGGCCCGTTCGGCCCAGCCACGACTTCCTCGATCTCCAGCGGGACGATCTCATCATTGAAGGCGCCGCGCTCATAGGCGGCGGCCGCCTTGCGATGGCTGTTCACCGCGAACTCATCCTGCGCCTGGCGGGTTACCTCGTACTCCTCGGCCACCTGCTCAGCCGTCAACCCCATGCCCATGTACACCTCAGGCATATTCTCCACCATGTAAGGGTTGGGGTTGACCCGGAAGCCTGTCATCGGCACCAGGCTCATCGTCTCCGCGCCGCCGGCGATGATAACATCGGCTCCGTTGGCGATAATGCGCTCGGCGGCCATGGCAATGGTCTGCAGGCCGCTGGAGCAAAAGCGGTTGACGGTCTGGCCGGGGGTCTCCACCGGCAGCCCGGCGCGAAGGGCGATCGTCCGGGCGAAGTTAAGCCCTTGCGCCCCTTCGGGCATGGCGCAACCGATAATAACGTCATCGATCTCGGCCGGGTCGAGGGCGGGAGCCTTGGCCAGCAAGTCGCGAATGACCTCGGCCGCCATTTCGTCGGATCGCCAGTTGCGCGTCGTGCCTCGCTTCGATTTGCCCACAGCCGTCCGCGAACCGGCCACAATTACTGCTTCTCGTGTCATACTGTCTCCTCTATCGTCCTAGTTCCGCAGCGGCTTGCCCGTCTGCAACATATGCATCATGCGATCGCGCGTCTTCTCCTCGCCCAATAGTGAAAGGAACGCCTCGCGCTCCAGGTCAAGAATGTACCACGGATCGACCCAGGCAGGGGCGCTGATATCGCCGCCGGTCATGACGTAGGCCAGCTTGCCGGCGATCTTGGCGTCGTGGTCCGATGCGTAGCCGCCCCAATGGAGCGAGCGAACGCCGAGCCGCAGGGCGTAGAGGGCGTCGCGGCCCGCGGCGTAGATCTGCTCGACCTCGGGCGGCCGAGCGCCGCTGGCGACAAGCTGCAGCGCCCGCTGCTTGGCACGCGCCAACCGGTGGTCGCTGTTCATCACGATGGTGTCCTGCGGCGTCAGATAGCCAAAGCCGCGCGCTTCCCAGGCACTGGTGCCCACCTTGGCCAGGGCGATCTGCTCGAATGCCTCTTGCAGCGGGGGCAGCACGTCGGCGTTGGTGACGCGCATCGTCGGGTTCACCTTGCGGCGCAACGTCTCCTTGACACCGCCGCCGGCGGGGATGAGGCCCACGCCGAACTCCACCAGCCCCATGTAGGTCTCGTGGTCGGCCACTGCTTCCCAACCGGCCATTGCCATCTCCACACCGCCGCCCAGCGCCATCTGGTGCGGCGCGGTGACGACGGGCTTGGGCGCGTGGCGCAGCTTGAACGTGGCCGTCTGCAGCGCTTTGATCATCTCGTCCAGTTGGTCAAAGTGGCCCGATGCCGCCGCCACGCCGACGGCGAACAGATTGGCACCGGCGCAGAAGTGGTCACCGTTGTTGCCGATAACCAGCGCGTCGAAGTCGGTGTCCAGCCGTTCGAGAGCGCGGAAGGCCATGTCGATGATGTCCTGGTCAATGGCGTTCATCTTGGCGTGGAACTCGAACAGGGCCACGCCGTCGCCCATGTCGTGCAGACTGGCGCTGTCGTTGCTCTCCACGGTGCGGCCCGCGGCACGCAATTCGCTGACCAGGATGATGTTCTTGTCCGGCTCGACGGCGCGGTATGCCTTGGTATCGAAGTCATAGACCCGGCGGCCGCCGTTGCGCTTGTAGAAGGAGTCGTGGCCGGCGGCCAGCATTTCCTTCACCCACGGGGCGACGGTCAATCCTTGCGCTTCCATCTTTTCGGCCGTCTCGGCCACGCCGAGCATGTCCCACATCTCGAACGGCCCCGCCTCGTGGCTGAAACCCCAACGCATGGCGTCGTCGACGTCGGACAGGCTGTAGGCGATCTCCGGCGCGACGTAGGCAGCATAGGCGAAGCCGTAGTAGAGCAAGTCGCGGGCATAGTTGGCGGCGCGGTCATCGAAGCTCAGCAGCTTGCGGATGCGCTCGCCCAAATCCTCGATGTTGCGTACCGCGCCAATCGACTCGAAGCGGACCTTCGGCGTCGGCTCGTGCTCCATAGTCTCGGGGTTGAGCGTCCAGAACTCCCGCTGGCCGTTGACGCGCTCCTGCTTGTAGAAGCCAATGCCCGCCTTGTTGCCCAGCCATTTGCGCGCCAGCATCGCTTCCATCAGCGCGGTGGTCTTCTCCGGCCGCAACACCTCGCGGTAGTCGTCGTGGGGGACGGCCGCATAGAGGTTGTTGTTCACGTGGGCCATGACGTCAAGGCCGACGAGATCGAGCAAGCGGTAGGTGGCCGTCTTGGGGCGGCCGATGGTCGGGCCGGTGATGGCGTCCACTTCGGCGATAGAGTAGCCGTTCTGCAGCGCGTGCTCCAGCCCATAGGACGAGGCGACAGCGAAGAAGCGGTTGCCGATGAAGTTGGGCGTGTCCTTGCAGACGACGACGCCCTTGCCCAGCGCCTCGGAGCCGAACTGCTTCATAAAATCGACGACTTCCGGCGCGGTGTCGTCGGTGGGAATGATCTCCAGCAACTTCAGATAGCGGGGCGGGTTGAAGAAGTGGGTGCCCAGGAAGTGGGCGCGGAATTCGGCCGAGCGCCCCTCGGCGATCTGGCCGATCGGGATACCCGACGTGTTGCTGCTGACAATGGCGTTGGGCTTGCGGACGCGCTCCAGCCGCTCCATGAGCGCCTGCTTCGGCGCCAGCTGTTCGACGATCACCTCGATGATCCAGTCGCAGTCGGCCAGCTTGTCGAAGTCGTCCTCGAGATTGCCGCGGGTGATGAGGTCACCGCGGTCGGGCCGGGCCAGATTGGCCGGGCGGGCTTTGGTCATGCGGTCGTAGAGGGTGTTGATGATCTTGTTGCGGGCCGCCGGGTTGTCCTTTTCGGCGTCGGTCAGGTCCGGCGGGATGATGTCGAGCAGGACGACGGGGATGCCGATGTTGGCCAGATGAGCGGCGATGCCGCCCCCCATGGTGCCTGCCCCAACGATCCCCACCTTATCAATTCGATAGGTCATATACGCGCTCCTGTGGGAATGGGTCTATGGCCGCCCCCGCAGAATGGACGAATTGAACAGACGGGCTTTTCGCGCCAATCCGTTCAATTCGTCCGCGGCCGGGGATGGCCCGCGATTCTTACTTAAGCTCGCGCCGAGAATAGCCCAGAATGCTCCGGGCGACGATTAGCTGATTAATTTGCTTGGTGCCTTCATAGATGTCATTGATCTTGGCGTCGCGCATCCACTTCTCGGCCAGCCATTCACGGGAGTAGCCCAGCGGCCCCAGCAACTCGACGGCCTTCTGGGTGATCCACGTGACGGCATCGCCGGCGCGGTATTTGCACATGCTGGCCTCAAGGCGGTTGCTCTCGCCGTGGGCCATTTGCGCCGTGGCCCGCAGCGTCAGCAGCCACGCGCCTTTGTAGCGTGCTTCCATTTCGATGACGTCGCGCTCGACGGCCGTCAGCTCGTGCAGCGGCTTGGTGTAGTCGATGACGATGCCCTCTTCGGCCAGCTTCTCCCTGGCGAACTCCAGCGCGGCGCGGGCGATGCCGATGGCGCTGGCGGCCACGGCCGGGCGTGAGGCGTCGAACGTCTTCATCGCCCCCTGGAATCCCTTGCGGCTGTCGACCTTGCGAACTTCGGCGTCGCCCAGCACGTTCTCGTACGGGATGCGGGCGTTGTCGAAGTGCAGGGCCACGGTGTCGCTGGCGCGGATGCCGAGCTTGTGCTCCTGCTTGGCGATGGTCACGCCGGGGGTATTGCCCTCGACGACGAACGACTTGATGCCCGCCCGCCCCGCTTGAGGATCGACAGTGGCCCAGACGACGCACAGGCCGTCCGACTCCGCCAGCGCCAGCGCGCCGTTGGTGATAAACACCTTCTCGCCGTTGAGAATCCACTCGTTCGTCTCGGGGTCGAGCACGGCCGTGGTGCGCATGGCGCTGTTGTCGGAGCCGGCCCCCGGCTCGGTGATGGCCATGGCCCCCCACTTGGGCTCGCCCTCGGTGAACTTCTTCAGGAAGCGGACGCGCTGCTCCGGCGTGCCGGCCGAGTCGACGGCCGCGCCGCCGAGCATCGGATGCGGCAGACACAGATACTGTCCGGCATCGCCCCAGCTGAGCTGCTCGATCATCATAATGAAGGAGAGCATGCCGTAATCAGGGCCTTCGCGCTTGGGCTTGGGGGTGCTTCCGTTAGTGCCATTGCCGTTCGTGTGGGCCATCAGCGGCTTCAGCGAGCTTTTCACCATCTGCTGGGTGAAGGGCCACGTCATCTGCACGAACGCTTCCGGCCGCTCATGTTCGTTCTCGTCGAGCTGGCGCGAGTGCGGCCGCATGACCTGTTCGGCCACCATGCGGATCATCTGCAACTGATTTTCAATAAAAGGAGGAATTTCAAAGCTGATCATGGATCGTGCTCCTAATCGTCTATGGCCTGTGGCCTAAATCATCGCCAGCCCGTCGAACGCGGCGAAGCCCCGCGCGTTGCGCAGCCACAACTCAACAGGATATTCGCGGATGTAACCGTAGCCGCCCAGGATCTGCACCGCGCGGTCAGCCACCTGCAGCACCATGCGGTCAATCTGCTGCTTCATGATCGTCGCGTCGCGCGTGGCGTCGCGCCCCTGATCGAGCAGCCACGCCACTTCCCAAACCAGCAGGCGGGCCTCGTCGATCTCGGTGGCCATGTCGGCCAGCATGAAAGCGATCGATTGGCGGTGGGCGATCGGCTCGCCGAACTGGACGCGCTCCTTGGCGTAGTCGCGGGCGTACTCGTAGCCGGCCTGGGCCACGCCGACGGCCGCCGCACCCAGCGCCGCGCGACTGTGATTGAGCAGCAGCCCGAAGTCGATACCCGACTCACCGCCGAGCTTGTTGGCCGCCGGCACGCGCACATCGGACAGGGTGATGTAGTTGGTGGTCAGGGCGCGAATGCCCATGAGCTTGTCGCGGTGGCCGACAGTCAGGCCGGCCGTGTCGGTGGGAATGAAGAAGGCTTGCGTGCGGCCGTCTTCGTTGGCATAGACGAGGATCTCCTCTGCTTCGTCGGCCAGCGGCGCGAAGGTTTTGCTGCCGTTCAGAACGTAGGCGTCGCCTTCGCGGACGGCCGTCGTCTTCAGCTTATACGGATTAAATTGGATGACGGGCTCGGTCAGCGCGGCCGTCAGCGGGGGCGGCGCCGCGTCGGTGAAGCGCGGCAGGTAAGCCGCCTTCTGTTCGTCGGTGCCGCACAGCAACACGGGAATGGCGACGAGATTGGGCGTCATCACGTGGAGCGCGACGGCCAAATCGCCCCAGGCGAACTCTTCCATGGCCAAAGCGCCGGTGACGACTGAGTAGTCGCCGAAGCCGCCGTGCTCCTCGGGCAGCGCCGTGGGGAGCAGACCGATCTCCCAACCCGCCTGCGCCAACGCCTCCGGTATCTCACCGTCCTCCTCGGCCTCGCGGTAAACCTTGCGTACCCGCTCCCGGGCGTACCGGGAGATGGTGTCTGTGAGCATCTTCTGCTCTTCGTTCGGACGAAAATCCAACATGGCCTTCTCCTCACAATCGAGAGATTGTCAATTATTAACAGGCTACTTAATAAGAACGTCGTTCAAAAAACTTCGTTAGCTACGACTTCTTGCTCGGGTCATGGTTTGTGCCGGCGGACGATCGCGTCCGTCATGCGGGCGATGCGCGTCATGGCTCGCACGTCATGGACGCGAACGAGGTCTGCTCCGCGGGCGATGCTGAGGGCCACGGCCGCGGCCGTCCCCTCCACTCGCTCTTCCGGCGGCAAGTCGAGTGTGTAACCGATGAACGACTTGCGCGACGGCCCGCTGAGGATCGGGTAGCCCAGCGCCTTCAGCTCTCCCAGCCGGTCGATCAGCTCCAGGTTCTGCTCCACCGTCTTGCCGAAGCCGATGCCGGGATCGATGATGATCTGCTCGTGGCGGATGCCGGCGGCCAGTGCCACGTCGATCTGCTCGCCCAACTCACGTATGATGTCGGCCATCAGCTCGTCGTACCGGACGCCGATGTAGCGGCCGCCCAGCTTCTCTTCCTGCTCCACATCCTTGGGCTTGCTGCGGTTGTGCATGATGACCACCGGGCAACCGCGCCGGGCCACCAGCGGGGCCATGGCCGGGTCCATGCGCAAGCCCCACACGTCGTTGACCCAATCCGCGCCGGCGTCGAGCGCGGCCTCGGCCACCGCGGCCCGATAAGTGTCGACGGAGATGATCGCGTCCGGCAACGCGGCGCGAATGGCGGCGACGGCCGGGACGACGCGCGCCGGCTCCACATCGGCCGTCACCGGTTGGCTGCCGGGGCGTGTGCTCTCGCCGCCCACGTCCAGAATATCGGCCCCGTCGGCCATGAACTGGATGGCTTGGGCCGCAGCCCGTTCGGCTAATTCGCCCCCATTGTCCATGAGGACACCGTCGCCGGAGAAGCTGTCCGGCGTGACGTTGATGATCCCCATGACGTAAGTGCGTTGTCCCCAGTTGAGCATGGCCGTTGGTTCTCCTGGCAGTCGGCGGCGTAACTCAGGCGTGGGCGCGGTCGGCGTCAGGCGCCTCGGCCGGGAAGGGCATCTCGAACAGGCGCTCGACGCCTGACAAATCGACTTTCTCCACCATCTCCTGGACGGATTGGCCCGTCTCAGGGTGTCGGAAGTCGGGGATCAGCACCGCCAGCGGCGCGAGGACGAACGCCCGCTCGGCGAGGCGCGGATGCGGGATCGTCAGGTTCTCCTCTTTCAGGATGAGCTTGTCGTAGAACAGGATGTCGATGTCGATGAGGCGCGGCCCCCAGCGGCGCGACGGCTCGCGCCCCATTTCCTTCTCGATGCACTTGAAGCGATGTAACAACTCTTGGGGGGATAAATCAGTTTGGGCGGCGGCGCAAATGTTGAGGAACGGCGGCTGGTCGGTGTCGCCCCACGGCGGGGTGGCGAAGACGGGCGAGACAGCGGTGATGCGCACGTGGCGCTGCAATTCGTCGAGCGCCCGCCGCAGGTTGGCGTACCGATCATTCAGATTGGAACCCAGACTCAAGTAAATCAAACTCATATCTTTCCACCACCTGCCATCAAGACGTAGCCGCTGTTAAAACTGCAAAATATGACGCAGTGCATTATCAAAGATATTTATAACACGGTGCGTCATGAGTGTCAACGAGTTCAAGGGTGTGTTTCAGATGGGAAACTCGGATTTCAGCCGGTTGGAGGCTAGAATAGGCGTGTGAAACAGACGGTTGCATGGCTTATTCTGGCGTTCACCGCGCTTCTTTCACTGGGTGAGGCGGCCGGCGCAGCCCAGTCCACTACCCTCACCCACTCCGTCGAGCCGGGGGATACGTGGACGGCCCTCTCACTCCGCTATGGCGTGGCGTTGACCGAGCTGAAGGCCCTTAACCCCCATTTCAACACCACACGGGAACCGGCCATTGGCACGGTGGTGGCGCTGCCCGACGGCGCGGCCGAGCGCGCGGGCCGGCTGGTTCGCCCCGGGCTGGAGGGAATGTGGCCGAGCGCGATCCGCTACAACCTGCCGGTGTGGCGCGTCGCCACGCTCAACGGTCTGGAGTCACCCTATACGCCGACCCTCTACCGACCGCTGCTGCTGCCGGCCGAGGGAGTGATCCGGGAGCTGCCGAGTGGAATCGAGACACTTGAGCTTTCCGCGCCGACGGGCCAGGCGGGGCGCGCGCTGGGCATCCGTGGAACGACGACGGGCGAGGCGACGATCCGCGCCGCGCTGGACGGTCTGCCCGTGTCGCTGGCGGCGCAGGACGGCCGCTTCGCCGGCGTGGTGGGCACGGGCGCCTTCTACACCGGCAAGGAGCCGGAGCTGGTCATCATTGCCGGCGACGGCCCGGCGTGGTCGCAACAGTGGCGCTTCGCGGAGCGAGAGTGGGAGTACCAGAATCTGACGCTGACCGGCGAGGCGGCGGCCATCGACCAGCAGGCGCGGGACGAGGAGCGGGCGCGGCTGCGCGAGATATGGAGTGTTGTCACGCCCCGACCCCTGTGGGAAGGAGCGTTCATCACCCCCGTCGAGACGTTTCTGGAGGTATCGGCTAACTACGGCGCGCGGCGTTCATACAACGGCGGGCCGTACCTGAGTTACCACGAAGGCGTGGATTACAGCGCCTATGGGGGCACGCCGGTGATCGCGCCTGCGGCGGGTGAGGTCGTCGTGGCCGAGCAGCTGTATGTGCGCGGCGGCGCGGTCATACTCGATCACGGCCTGGGGATTTACTCCGGCTTCTACCATCTGTCGGCCGTCCACGCCACGCCGGGGCAGATGGTGCAACCCGGCGATCTGCTGGGTGAGGTAGGTACGACAGGGCTCTCCACCGGCAATCACCTGCATTGGGATTTGCTGGTCAACGGCATCTGGATCGACGCCGCCGCGTGGCAGGCCGACGGCCTCGACTGCTGGCTGCTGGAAGGGCTCGGTACCCCCTGCGCGGCCGCCCCGCCCGCCGATTAGCCCCCTACTCCTC
Source organism: uncultured Ardenticatenaceae bacterium (assembly GCA_964398825.1). Lineage (GTDB taxonomy): Bacteria > Chloroflexota > Anaerolineae > Promineifilales > Promineifilaceae > Promineifilum. Next base: position 6,272 of record CAYNOL010000010.1, on the reverse strand, counting down.
ATGCTGCGTGCGGACGCCGAAGTCGAACAACTCCCCAATCGAGCGGTGGTAATAGTTCTGCAAAATTGCCCCGGCGAAGATCGGCGCGGTGGATAGAACGACGAGTTTTGACTCGCTGTTGCGCACGCTCTGCGGCACGGTGTCGGTGGTGACGATCTGCTTGATCTCCGGCACCGCTTCCAACCGGTCCAGCGCCCCGCGCAAGAAGACGCCATGGGTGCAGATGACATAGACCTCTTCCAGTCCATGGTCAACCAGCAAACGGGATAGCTCCACAATAGTGCCGCCAGTAGCGATCTCGTCATCGTGGATGAGCGCCCGCTTGTAGCCCGACACCTGGCGGCCGATCAGCCCGCTATACTGGACGCGCCTGTCGTCGATGCGCGTCTTGTTGGCCGTGGCCATGCCCAAGCCCAACATATCGGCAAAACGGGCCGACGACTTGGCGCTGCCCACGTCGGGGGAGACCACAATCGTGTCTTCGTCGCTGAACTTCATCGGCCGAAAGTAGTCGGCGAACAGTCCGCGGGCCGTCAGCGGGTCAGCCGGAATGCTAAAGAAGCCGTGGACCTGGGGAGAGTGGAGAGTCATCGTCATGATGTGGGTGGCCCCGGCCGTCGCCAGCAGGTCAGCCACCAACCGGGCGGTGATCGAGATACGCGGCGCATCCTTCTTGTCGGAGCGAGCATAGGAGAAGTAAGGAATGATGGCGTGGATCTCCCGCGCGGCGGCGCTCTTGGCGATATCGAGCATCATCAGCAACTCCACGAGGTGGTCGCTGACGGGTGGGATGAGCGATTGGACGATGTAGACCGTGCGGCCGCGCACGCTGGCGCCGAGCTGGACGAATAGATTATCGTTGCTGAAACGGGAGAGGTGCGTCTCTTCCAGCCGCACGCCGAGGTGCTGGGCCAGATTGGCGGCCAGGGCGGGGTTGGAACGGCCGCTGAACAGCCGGACATCACCTTGATCGAGCGTTATCGGATGTGGACTCATGATACCCCCTTTAAGAAGAGAAACCTTCAACACGGTTTTGCACGGATGAAGAACGGATGGACATGGAAAGCGTAATTAGTTTGCGGCGGATGAATTCAGATATGCGCCGATAAAGACGGATTGGTCTCTTGTTAGCCTTATTATCCGTTATATCTGCAAAAATTCGCGTGAATCCGTGTTGCAAGATTAGAATCGCGGATTAACCCTCATTGCTATGCGAAGAAGCTCCTGGTAGTCGGCCATTGATATCTCGATCGAACCCAGCGTCGCCAGATGGGGTGTCTGGAATTGCACATCGAGCAGGACAAAGCCGGTGTCGCGCAGGCGCTGAACAAGGTGATATAGGGCGAGCTTGCTGGCGTCGGGGCGGCGGCTGAACATGCTTTCCCCGGCGAAGAGGCCGCGCAAAGCCACACCGTACAAGCCGCCAATCAGCTTGTCCTCGTACCATGTCTCCACACTGTGGGCGAAGCCCAGCTCGTGGAGCCAGATGTAGGCTTCGACGATCTCGTCGCTGATCCACGTCGTCTCCCTGTCCGGCCCCGGCGCGGCGCAGGCGGCGATCACCTCGGCGAAGGCGGTGTCGAAGCGCACCTCGTACTTGCCGGAATTGACGAGCCGCCGCAGCGAGCGCGAGGTGTGGAGTTTGTCGAGTGGCAAAATGGCGCGTGGGTCGGGCGAGTACCAGTAGATACGGCCGTCGTCGTGGGCCATCGGGAAGATGCCTTGCGCGTATGCCGTCAGCAGCAGTTCCGGAGTCAGATTCATCAGTTTTCGTTTTGGCGGCCGGCCTCTTATAATTCTCTCCAACCTCGCTTTTAGGACAAGTGCCTTCATGTATGATGTAAAAGCCCTGCGCCAAACCGAGTTCCCCAACTCGGCGACGCTCACCTATTTGAACCACGCCGGTGTCTCGCCGCTGCCCCAGCGCACCAAGAGGGAAGTTCAGAATGCCGCCGAAGCGCTGAGCGGCAACGCCAACGCCTTCTTCGGCACGGTGGCGCTGCCCGCCTTCGATACCGTCCGGGCCGACCTGGCCGGGCTGCTGAACGCGGCATCGGCGGCCGACATCGCCCTCTCCACGTCCACCAGCGCCGCGCTCAATGGCGTGGCCCAATCGATCGCCTGGCGGCCGGGGGACAACATCATTTTCTGCGATCAGGAGTTCCCGTCCAACGCCTACCCGTGGATGAGCCTGGCGCGTGACGGCGTTGAGGCGCGCCCCATCCCCACCGAGCACGGTGGGCTGACCGTTCGCGCACTGGAAAGCTACGTCGACGACAAGACGCGGGCCGTGGCCGTCAGCGCCGTGCAGTTCTTCAGCGGCCACCGGGCTGACCTGATGGCGCTCGGTCGTTTCTGTCACCAGCGGGGGATCCTCTTCATCGTCGACGCGATTCAGGCCATCGGCCACATGCCGATCGACGTTGAAGCGATGCACATCGACGTGCTGGCCAGCGGGGGCATGAAGTCGCTGCTGGCGCTGCCCGGCGCGGGAGTGCTGTACGTGCGTCGCTCACTGGCCGACCAGATGGAGCCGAGGATGATCCACGGCAACTCGACGGTCGACTATCTGCACTGGCTGAAGTACGACCTGACGCCGCAGCCCGGCGCGGCCCGCCTTTCGGCCGGAACACCCAACCTCGTCGGCGTACTCAGCATCGCCGCCAGTCTTTCGCTCATTCGCGAGCTGGGCCCGGCCAACATCGACGCCCATACCACTGCGCTGACCCATTACGCCATTGACATACTCACCGATGAGGGGTACGAAGTCGTGACGCCGCGGGAGTTTGCCGGGCCGATCACCACCTTCCGCTCGCGCCACGACAGCGAGACGACCGATCGTCTGGTGCAGTTCCTGGCCGAGCAGCAGATCATCGTCTGCAAGCACCTGGATGCGGCCGGCGCACCATACATTCGCGCCTCAGTGCATTGCTATAACGTGCGGGAAGATATCGATCGCCTGGTAGAGGGGCTGGAAGCGTTCGCCGGTTAGAACGACTAGCTGAAATCGACTTGCGGCTCGATGTCCGCATTGCTCTCCCACCATTGCCGGATGCGGCCGCCGATGGGGCGGCCGACGACCTGCTCCAGCTCATAGATCACCTGCCACAGGCGGGGAAAGTCGACGCCCGCCCCCAGGCCGACCTTGTGGGCCAGAAAGACGAGGTCTTCGGTGGCCAAATTGCCGGCCGCGCCGGGGGCGAACGGGCAGCCGCCCAGGCCGCCCACGCTGGAGTCGAAGGTGCGGATGCCGGCCTGCAGGGCAACAGTGGCGTTGGCCAACCCGAGCGCTTGCGTGTCGTGCAGATGGACGGCCAACCGCCCGATATCGATGCGACGGGCGATCATGTCGATGAGGCGGCCAACCGAGATGGGGTCGGCGTGGCCCACCGTGTCGGCGATGGCGATCTCGTCCACGCCCCAGTCGGCGATCTCTTGCACAACGGCCAACGTCTTCAGCGGTGGGACGACTCCCTCAAACGGGCAGATCCAGGCCGTCATTACATAGAAGCGGGTGCGGACGCCGTCGCTGTGGGCGCGGTCGATGAGCGCTCGGGCGGTGTCCAGCGCCTGGCGGGGGGTGTTGCGAGTGTTGCGCAGGCTGAACGTCTCGCTGACGGCCGCGCCGAAAGCCATGGAGCGGCAGCCGCCGTCCCAGGCGCGCTCGTACCCCCGCTCATTGAAGACCAGCCCCACCAGCTCGACGCCGTCCCCGGCGTGGCTGGTGGTCGCGGCGGCGATCACCTCGTCGGCGTCGGCCAGCTGGGGCACGGCCTTCGGGTGGACGAAGCTGGTGGCTTCGATGTGGCGCAGGCCGGAAGCCACCAGCCCGTCGATGAGGCGCAGCTTTTGTCCGGCCGTGAGGTGGGCCGCTTCGTTCTGCAAGCCGTCGCGAGGCCCCACCTCGTAGATCTTCAGCAGGTCGTTCATCAATCGGACGGCATCAGATGCCGGCGGAAGAAGTCGGTAATGGCGTTATAGCAGGTCACCTTGTTCTCAAACTTCAGCACGTCGTGCCCCTCGTCTTCGAACATCAAATAATCCACTTCCTTGCCGCTGCCTCGCAGATGCTCCACCACGTCGCGCGACTCCCGTTCCACTACCCGTGGGTCGTTCTTGCCCTGGATGACGAGCAGCGGGCAGGCGATCTGGTCGATGTAGGTCCGCGGCGAGCGCTCCATCAGAAACGCCTTGTCTCTCTCGGGGTGGCCAATCGCCAGGTGGAAGTATGGCTTCCACGTCTCCGGGATGCGGTCGACGAAGGTGAGCAAGTCGTAGGGGCCGAACATGTCGACGGCCGCCGACCATAGCTCGGGGTGGCGGGTAGCCAATGTCAGCGTCATGTAACCGCCATAGGAGCGGCCGATGACCCCGGCGCGCCCGGCGTCGACGCGTGGATCGTCGCGCAGCAAGCCCATCGCGTGGACGTGGTCCAGCCGGTCCTGCCCGCCCCAATCCCGATCGACATGCTTCATGTAGCTCATGCCGTAGCCGGTGCTGCCGCGCGCGTTGGGCACGAAGACGGCGAAGCCGCTCAACGTCAGGAACTGGATGAGGGGCATCGAGAACCAGGCGAAGTCGGGCCGCTCCTGGCTCTGTGGGCCGCCATGGATGTAGTAGACGAGCGGCCGGGGGCCTTCGAAGCCCAGCGCGGGGGCGGGCAGGTAGAGCCGGGCCGATACGCGCAGGCCGTCGTGGGACGCGAAGGAAGCGTCCTCGCCGGGGGAGAGCCACTCGTCGGGCAGGCCGAGGATGCGTTCGTTGGTGTGGCGGCGAATGGTGTCGCGAGACTCGCCTTCGACGGTGTAGATTTGCGTCGGCGAGGTGGCCGTGGAGAAAGTGAGCACGAAGCGGTCGGTCGACTTGTCGTAATCATAGCTGTCGAGCACACCACCGTCGAGCGGCTCGCGGCCGGCGATGACGTGCGTCAGCCGCATCGTCAGTGTACCCTCATCGAACACCCCTTCATAGAGCCACGAGACGCCGTCGATGTTGTATTGGACGGCGTAGCGGTCGTCGTGCAAGTGCTCAAGGTTCTCCATCTCGCCCACGCCGTCGTGGACGAGGCCGGTCATCTCCACGCGGGCTATCGTCTCCGGCTCGTCGAGCGTCAGATAGCCGAGGCTGTAACGATCGTCGAAGACGTTGGTGAAGAACAGCAGCCCCTTCTCGGACTGAGTGAAGTTGGCCGTGGCGAAGGCCGTCAGCGCCACTTCCTCGCCCGGTTCACGATCAGCCAGCCGGCGGCCGTGGAGCACGCGCGCGCTGCCGGCCTGCTCATCCCACAGGAACAGCACATTGTCGCCGGGCGTATACCCCTCAACGATGATCACGAGGGTGTGGGCATCGTTCGCACCGGATGGAAAGCCGCCGTGCTCGCTACGGTACAGTTCGGTCAGTTGGCCGGTGTTCAGGTCGCCGCGGTAGGCGATGCTCTCCGGTTTGTCACGCGGCTCGGCATATAGGTAGATGATGTTCTTCTCTTCGTCGTAGTCGGTCAATTGGCAGCGGAAACTGGCCAGCTGGTCGCCAAAGGCCGGCTCGGGGTAGCCGCCGCTCATCGGGACGAGCACCGGCTGGTAATTTTCGTCACCGTCGTTGTCGAGCATGATCAGGATCTTGCCCAATTTTGGGAACAACTGATACAGTCGAACGACGTGGTGAGGGTCCTGCAGGGCGATCTGTGGCGGCAGCAGTGGCTCGGGAACGCTGCCGCCGCCGTCCATGGCATAGAGACTGAGGCGGCCGCTCAGATTGCTGACGAAGTAGATGCGGTCGTCCAGCAGTTGGGCCGCCTGGAAGACGCGAGCCGACAGGAGGGATTCGATGCGTGGCGCGGGGGTCGATGGTGTCATTGTGTCCTCTATTTTTCGAGAGTAGACAGATCTCCCTCGTCCTGGCCCAGCGCCCGCGCCTTCAACACGCGACGCATGATCTTGCCCGAACGGGTCTTGGGCAGTGAATCGACGATCTCGACCGACGACGGCTTGGCGATCGGCCCCATCTCGTGGGAGACGTGGTCGATCAGCTCCCGCCTCAGCTTCTCCGACGGCTCAAAGCCCTGGCGCAGGATGCAGTATGCTTTGATGACATGGCCGCGCAATTGGTCGGGCACACCGATGACGGCCGCCTCGGCCACGGCGGGGTGGCTGACGAGGGCGCTCTCGACTTCGGCCGTGCCCAGACGGTAGCCCGACACCTTGATGACGTCATCGATGCGGCCGATGACCCAGATATAGCCGTCCTCATCCTTGCGGGCGCTGTCGCCCGCC
>CAYNOL010000009.1:33869-45277 GCA_964398825.1 uncultured Ardenticatenaceae bacterium | reverse complement strand
TGAGCGGCACCGGCCCGGCCTATATCTTCATCTTCATGGAGTCGCTCATCGACGCGGGGGTGCATCTCGGCTTCTCGCGGCGCGTGGCCGAGCAGCTCGTCTTCCAGACGATGCGCGGCTCGCTGGAGTACGCCGCCCAGTCGGGCAAGCACGTGGCCGAGCTGCGCAACCAGGTCACCTCGCCCGGCGGCACGACGGCCGCGGCTCTCTACCATATGGAGAAAGGCGGCTTGCGCACCGTCATCTCTCGCGCCATTTGGGCTGCCTACCAGCGCTCCGTCGAGCTGGGGCAGGGCGAGAACGTGAAGGGCCCGGCGTAAGGTGACGGCCGGCGGCGAGGGGAGCGAGGCGGCCTCGTGATCGTCCTGCAATACGACGGGGAGTGGCGGCGCTTCGCCAACCCAAGGCGCGTCGTCGTGGCCGAGCGGCCGGGCGACGTCGCTCCCGCGCTGGCGGCGATCGAGCGCGCCGTCGACGACGAGGGGCTGTATGCTGCCGGCTACCTGGCCTACGAAGCGGGCGCAGCCTACGGTTTAGCCACTCACGCCGCCGAGCCCGACGGGCCGCCGCTGCTGTGGTTCGGCCTGTTCGACGACTACGAGCCGGTAGCGCAACCGGCATCGGACGGCACGTACCGCTTCGGCCCATGGCAGCCGTCGCTCGACTATGACACCTACCACCGGGCGCTCGGCCGCATCAAAGAAGCCATCGCCGCCGGCGACACCTACCAGGCCAATTACACCTTCCACCTGCGGGCCGATTTCGACGGCGAGCCGTGGGCGCTGTTCGCGTCGCTGGCCGCCGTGCAACGGGCTGACTACTGCGCCTACCTCGACCTCGGCCGCTTCGTCATCTGCTCCGCCTCGCCCGAGCTGTTCTTCCGGCTCGACGGCGACTTCATCACGTCCAAGCCGATGAAAGGCACTGCCCCGCGCGGCCTGTCGGCCGCCGACGACCGCCGCCAGGTCGAGTGGTTGCGGCAGTCGGAAAAGAACCGCGCCGAGAACGTGATGATCGTCGACATGATCCGCAACGACCTCGGCCGCGTGGCCCGCACCGGCAGCGTGCGAGTGCCCGAGCTGTTCACTGTGGAGCGCTACCCGACGTTGTTGCAGATGACCTCGACCGTGACGGCCGAGACCACAGCGCCGTTGGCCGACATCCTGGCCGCCACCTTTCCCTGCGCGTCGATCACCGGCGCGCCGAAGGTGCGCACCATGGCGCTCATCCGCGCGCTGGAGCCGGAGCCGCGCGGCGTCTACACCGGTGCCATCGGCCTCATCGCCCCCGGGCGGCGAGCGCGCTTCAACGTCGCCATTCGCACGGCCGTCATCGACCGGGCGCGCGGCCGGGCCACCTACAGCGTCGGCAGCGGCGTAGTGTGGGACTCCGACCCTGCGGCCGAGTACGACGAATGCCTGCTGAAGGCGCGCGTGCTGCAGGCCCGCTCCGCGCCGGCGACTGACTTCCGGTTGCTGGAATCGCTGCGCTGGACGCCGGACGAAGGGTACTTCCTGCTCGACCGGCACATAGAGCGGCTGCGCGACTCGGCCGAATACTTCCGCTTTCCGTTCGACGCCGAGGCCGTAGCCGACGCGCTGGCGACCCGCGCGGCGGCGCTGGCCGCGCCGAGCAAGGTGCGCCTGCTGCTCGACCGGGCGGGGCGGCTCACCATTGAGGACGCGCCTCTGGCCCAGGGCGAACGGCCGCAGCCGCTCGTCGTCGGTCTGGCCGCGCAGCCGATAAACGCCAACAACACGTTCCTCTACCACAAAACGGATCGGCGGCAGGTCTACGACGAGGCGCGGGCGTCCCGGCCCGATTGCGACGACGTGCTGCTGTGGAACGGGCGGGGCGAACTGACCGAAGCCGGCGCGTCTAACCTCGTGCTGGAGCTCGACGGGCGGCGCTACACCCCGCCGGTCAGCTCGGGATTGCTACCGGGCACGTTGCGCGCGCAACTGCTGGCCGACGGCGAGATTGAAGAGCGACTGCTGATGAGAGAGGATCTGGCTCGCGCCACCGGCGTTTGGCTGATCAACTCGGTACGCGGCCGGCAGACGGCACTCATCAAACCATAACCTAACGCCGCTTCGTGTTGAACGGGACGGCCGCCTCGTGCTAGAATGGGTGCAACATCAACCGGATCGGCTCTAAATCGAGACGGCACAGGTGATTTTGTATATGAATCGATTGCGTCTCTTTTTGGTGATTATTCTGGCGGGCCTGGGCCTGTTCATCGTCAACCAGACGGCTTCGGCCGCGGCCAGTTGCTACTTTCTGTCGAGCGATATCGGCTACGTCTGCGACACCAAGCCGCCCGCTTCCCCCTACGTCGAGCCGCCGATGCGGCCCGACAGCATCTTGCCGGGCCGCAAGTACGGTCGCCTGGTAGACAACATCGACGTCTACTCCCAGCCGAGCATGAGCAGCGAGATCGTCCGCAACGCCGGCGACGGCTATCTGTGGCACAGCATCGAGGACACGGCCAACAACCGGGAAGAAGGGCGTTTGTATTACATGATCCTGCCCGGAGAATGGGTGCGCGGCGAGGACATCAAGCTCGGCAATCCGTCGGAGTTCACCGGCTTTGAGGTGCTGCGCCAGCCGGAGCGGCCGTTTGGCTGGATGCTCGTCGACTATTGGTACAGCGACGCGCCCGATACGGAGCCCAGCCCGACGGCGATCAAGCTGCCGCGCTACACCTTTGTCGAGATCTACGACGCGGTGGTCGATGACGAGGGGTGGGTATGGTACGACATCGGTTACGGCCGCTGGATGAAGCAAACCTACCTGAGCATCATCGAGTTCAATCCCCGCCCCGAAGAGATCGGAGAGGATGAATACTGGGTGGAGATCGACCTGTACGAGCAGAACTTCGTGGCCTACGAGGGCGACCGCATGGTTTACGCCGGGCTCGTCTCCAGCGGCCTCAATCGCTGGCCGACGTACGAGGGGCTGTTCCAGGTGTGGGAACGTCACGAAGAGACGAACATGATCGGCGCCGAGGGCAAGATCGACTACTACGTCAACGAGGACGTGCCGCACACGATGTACTTCGACTTCGACATCGCTTTGCACGGCGCCTATTGGCACGACCGCTTCGGCTACAAGCACAGCCACGGCTGCGTCAACATGCCGCTGCGCGACGCCGAGTGGGTCTACTACTGGTCTGAGGAAGCTCCCAATGACCTGTGGGTCTGGGTGCATACGTCTGATCCGCTAAGCTACTTCGAGTACAACAAGCGATAGGTTTCGCCGAGATAATGACAGTTATGAAAGCGCCGGTTTATGACCGGCGCTTTTTTATTCAATCCGAAACCGAGTTTTTCTTGAAAACTCGGTTTCTTGACCGCACAATTGCCCGATCTTTCCACCGGTTGTATAAGTGAGAAAACGATCTTCGCGGGTGGGCCCGCGTCCCAACTGAGAGGTAGACATGACACAGGGAGCGAATTTCGATCTGACGGGTAAAGTGGCGCTGATCACCGGCGCGTCGCGTGGCATCGGGCTGGCCATCGCCGAAGCCTACGCCGCCGCGGGGGCCAAAGTGGCGCTGGCCAGCCGCAAGCAGGAAGCGGTCGACGAGGCGGCGGCGACAGTGCGGCAGGCGGGGAGCGAGGCGCTGGCTGTGGCCGCCCACACGGGCGACGGCGCGGCCGTGACCGCCCTCATTGAGCGCGTCGTGGATGAGTTCGGCGGCATCGACATCCTCGTCAACAACGCCGCCACCAATCCCCACTTCGGTCCCTTCCTGTCGGCCGAGGAAAGCCACTGGGACAAGATCCTCGACGTCAATGTGAAGGGGTACTTCCGCGTGGCCAAGGCGTGCGTCCCGGCCATGCGCGCGCGGGGCGGAGGCAAGATCATCAACGTCGCCTCTGTGGCCGGGTTGGAAGCACAACCGCTGATGGGCGTCTACTGCGTCAGCAAGGCGGCGGTGCTGATGATGACCGAGGTGCTGGCGGCCGAGGTGGCGGCCGACAACATCCAGGTCAACGCCATCGCTCCCGGCTTCATCAAGACGAAGTTCAGCCAGGTGCTTTGGTCAACGCCGGCGATCCATGACCAGCTCGTCCAGGCGGTGCCACAGCGGCGCATGGCCGACCCGACGGAGCTGGCCGGCATCGCCGTCTATTTGGCCTCGGCCGCGTCGAGCTTCACGACGGGCGCGACGTTCATCATCGACGGCGGACAACTCGCCGCCGGGCTGCATGTGGGGTAGGGGGATAATATTTTAACCACGGATTTTCACGGATTGAAACGGATGTCGTGGATAGATAATGCGACACCCAAGCCTATCCGTAAAATCCGTCCGAATCCGCGTAAATCCGTGGTTAAATATTCTCATTGACGATTGCGGTAGAGTTGGGGATCGACGGCTGCGGCCATGGCGTCGGTGTCGAGGTTGCCGCCCAGGAAGTTGTTGATCGCCGCGATCTGCGGTCGGGGGTCGGCCAGAATGTCGCTGTAGTGGGCGTAGAGCAGCCGGAAGTTGGGCTGGTTGTTGATCCACTCGTCCACCTGCTTCAGATGCTTCTCGAACAGCATCGCCATTTGGGCGTCGTCCATTTTGTCAGGGTCTTCGCCGCGGCGGATGAGCATCTTGCGTTGCGATGCGAGAATCTCCGGCATGTGGCGGCGCACGAATACCACCCGGTACTGCTCGCCCGGCGGCAGATGCTTCAGCAGGGCGGAAATGACCTTCACTACCTTGCCGCGCGCGTCAACGACCCAGGTCGTATCCCCTTGGTCCATCTGCTTGACGCGCTCGAACTCGTAATACCCCTTCGGATTGTCCTCGTCCGCCTCGCGCAACTCGTCGGTCACCGGCGGGATGCCGCCCGCCTCAAGCATCTTCATCATCATCGACGTGCCCGAGCGCGGCAAGCCCGACACGACCGTAATAAACTCGTCTTTGTTTGATCGGGTTAATTTCTGAAACAAACTCTTCATAACTCCGTATTCTATACCAAATCGAGCGGCAGGCGGATATGATTACGCCCCGTTGTCGCCGGACAGCGGCACGAATGCAGCTTGCATCGGAGGACACACTACAATGCGCATCATTCGCGAGGTAAGAGAAGACGAACTGGCCGAATTCGGCCGCATCACCGTGGAAGCCTTCCCCGGCATGAAGGTGGACACGCCTGAGGCGCACGAGCGAATGCTCGGCCGGCTGGCGGCGATGAGGACGGAGCTGATCGTCCATTACCTCGGCGTCTACGAGGCTGAGCGCATGGTGGGCGTGATGCGCTTCTATGACTTTACGATGAAGGTGCGCGGCGTGCGAACGCTCGTTGGCGGTGTGGGCGGCGTGGCCGTTGATCTGCGCCGCAAGAAAAGCCACGTCGCGGCCGACATGATCCGCTACTTCCTTGATTATTATCGACAGAAGGGGGCCGGGCTGGTAGCTCTCTACCCCTTCCGGCCCGACTTCTACCATCGCATGGGCTTCGGCCACGGCGTCAAGATGAATCGCTACAGCTTTCGCCCCGACGCGCTGCCCGACGCCGGGCGCGGGGTCGCCGTCGACTTTCTGGGGCAGGCTGACCGGGAGGAGATCGCCGCCTGCTACGAGCGCTACATGGAGCGCACCAACGGCCTCATCGCCATGCCGCCCTATCTGCTGGACGCGCTGCTAAACGACACGGCCGGCCGCATCGTCGGCTACCGCGAGGACGGCCGGCTGCGCGGCTATGCCGTCTTTCGCTTCGAGCCCGCCCCCGGCGACAACTGGCTCGCCAACAACATCCTGCTGCGGGCGTTGATCTACGACGACACGGCCGCGCTCATGGCCCTGCTGGGCTTCCTGCGCAAGCAATCGGATCAGGTCGACCGCATTATCTATGACACACAGGATGAAACGTTCCACTATCTGCTAAGCGATCCGCGCGACGGCTCCAACAAGCTGCTGGCCGGATTGTGGCACCAGACGAACACGCAAGGGATCGGCATCATGTATCGCGTCGTCGACGTGGCAGCGCTCTTCGGTGTCTTGCGTGAGCATGATTTCGGCGGAGTCAACGTCCGCGTCCGTTTCAATTTGATTGACACTTTCCTGCCGGAGAACGGGGTCAGCCACCTGGTGGTTTTCAACGACGGACGGGCGGCGGTGGTTGGCAAGGGCGCGGCCGACGTGGAGGTAACGCTCGATGTGGCCGACTTCTCGTCGCTCGTCGTCGGAGCGGTGGATTTTCGGCGGCTTCACGAGTACGGTCGCGTGGCCGTCTCCGACCTCGCTTACGTGCCGATCCTCAATCGCCTCTTCTACACTGATCAGCGGCCATGGTGCCTCACTCATTTCTAGCGCATGATGTCTGGCGCATTCGGTATCCCCCAACTCGATAATTGGTATAACAAGTCATCTGATCTCCGTTATCCGGCCGGGCGAGCTGACGGATTAGACGGGTAATTCTCAACCTGCATCGGCAAAAACACCTTGTCGATCTGTGACTTATTACTCAATTTGTAACACTGTTCCAGAATTACCCAAAAATTGTTCTCTCTCTTATTGACAAGAGATTTTCGTTTATGCTACTCTGTGCTCATCGTTAGAAAGCCCAGGTTCCTAAAAGAATTACTCTGACCTAGCGGTCAAGAACACCCACAGCCCTTTGTGTGGTCGGCCCTACTTGTGCTCCTTCGATCGGAGTAATTCATCCAATCTGTTGATGCAATAATCCCTAGTTTGTGATTGACGGGATGACACGGCCATCCTGTGCTATTCGACTCGCGTGCACAAGAGACGAGGCAGAACGCTCGGTATGTAATTCCGAGTAGGTAGTTTTCCATTGCTCAAGAAGGCCGTACGCTTGAGCTCTATACACTTGGAGGTGTGTGATGAAGAGTCGTTTCCTCGTATTTGTGTTGTTGGTCTTTGGTCTGTTCATCGCCGGCGTTCAGACCACGTCCGCGGCCCAGAAGACCGTTTACAGCGGCCGGGCGACGGTCCTCGACGCCAACGTTCTCAACATAGTGCCGGTGACGCTCGTCGATACCGGCCAGCTTCCCCCCGAAGGCGGCGCCCTGCATGAAACGGCGCTTGAGATAAATTTGCCCGGAATCCTCACCTCTGGTATTGCCCACGCCGCTACCACGGGGCAGGCAAAGTACGTGAACAGCGAGGCCGGCGTCGTGGACGCAAACGTTTCGTTACTCGGTAACGCCGTAACCCTGAGCGCCGACATCATCATGGCCCAAGCCGAGGCGCTGTGCGCCAGCGCGAAAAAGGGCAACGTGAAGGGCAGCTCGACGATCGCCGGGCTGGTTCTCAACGGCACACCGATTAACGTGACGGGGAAACCCAATCAGACCATTGAATTGCCTCTTCTTGTGGGCAACGTCAAGCTCGTCATCAACGAGCAGATCGTGACGAAGAGCGGCAACAACGCGGCGATAACCGTTAACGCGATACACCTGACCGTGACAAGCATTGTCGGCACTATCGCCGATGTCGTCATCGGCCACGCTGAAGCCGGCGTTCTCTGCGCCAAGCAAGCCCAATGCCCGACCAAGAACTCGGCCAGCGGCATGGGCACGATCCAGTTGCCGAGCGGCAAGGCCAGCTTCTCCTTCAGCGGCGGCATCAAGAACGGCGATTTCTTCGGCAAGCTGAAGTACAACGACAAGGCCGGCACGAAGCTCGACGGCACGGGTGTGACCGATTACAAGCAGACAGGCGCGAAATCGCGCCAGATCGTCGGGACGGCGAAGCTCAACGGCGGCGCCACGGTGACCTACACGCTTGACATCGTCGACGGCGGCAAGCCGAACAAGGACACCTTCCGGCTCCGGCTGTCCAACGGCTACGACACGGGCGTGCAGAAGCTCGTCGGCACCGGCGGCTTCCGTTGCGGCAACATCCGCGTCCACAAGCCCTGCAAATAAACCTGAACCCGCCCACTAACTAAATAGCGCCCGGCCGTTATCGATGAACGGCCGGGCGCTTTGCATTTGGCGGTGGGTGTGCGTCAGGCCGCCGGGGGCGCAAGCTGCCCGGCCAGCGCGTCCGGCTCGTTGACCGGCAGACGGCAGACGAAGCGGCGGCAGACGTAGGCAGTGGCGCGGCCGTCGATTGGCGTGCGCTCGGCCAGCAGGGGAACGGTGTTGTCGCTCTCCCCCACGGCCAGGACAAGGGCAGGTCGGAATTGGCCGTCGATCACGTCCAGCAGCGCCCGCGTGTCGGCCGCCGTCGGGTCGCCAATGATCGCCACTTCCTGCGGTTCGCTCAACATCAGCATTGCCGCGCTCAGCCATTGGCTGAAGGCGCCGGGGTAGCGGGCCATCGGCTCGTAGAGATTGGAGATCATTTCTTCGGCCGTGTCCCAATACACTCCCTCGCCGGTGTAGAGCCCCAGCGTCAGCAGCACGTGGGCGGCCATGGCGTTGCCGCTGGGCGTGGCGTTGTCCTGAACGTCCTTCGGGCGGTGGAGCAGCTCTTCGTGGTCGTCGGACGTGTCGTAGAAGCCGCCGGCCTCGTCGCCGAAGTGGGCCAGCATGCCGTCGGCCAGCTCGCGGGCCCAGACGAACCAACGCGGCTCGAACGTCGTCTGGTAGAGGGCCAGCAGTCCGTCGGCCAGGAAAGCATAATCCTCCAGATAGGCGTTGTAGCGCGCCCCCGCGCCGTCCTTCCACGAGCGCAGCAGTCGCCCGTCCGGCCGGCGCATCGCATCGTAGAGGAACGCCGCGTTCTGCGTGGCCACGGCGGTGTAGTCGTCGCGCCCCAGTAAGCGCCCGGCCTCGGCAAAGGCGGCCAGCATGAGTCCGTTCCATGACGTCAGCACCTTGTCGTCCAGTCCCGGCCAGACGCGGCGGGCGCGGATGTCATAGAGCGTCTGCCGGGCGGCGGCCAGGCGCGTTTGCATGTCGGCCTCGCTCAGCTCCCGCTCGGCGGCCATGTCGGCCGGGTCGCGCAGCACGTTGAGGATGTTGTTCCCTTCCCAGTTGCCCGCGTCGCTGACGTCGTAGGCGGCCATGAACAGCTCGGCGTCGTCGCCCAGCGCGGCGCGGATCTCGTCGGCCGTCCAGACGTAGAACTTGCCTTCCTCCCCCTCGCTGTCGGCGTCGTAGCTGCTGTAGAAGCCACCCGCTTCGTGGCGCATCTCGCGCACGACGAAATCGAGCGTCTCCTCGACGACGCGGCGATAGAGCGGCTTGCCGGTCACCTGCCACGCATGCAGATAAACCCGCGCCAGCAGCGCGTTGTCATAGAGCATCTTCTCGAAATGCGGCACCAGCCAGCGGTCGTCGGTCGAATAGCGGGCGAAGCCGCCGCCGATCTGATCGTAGAGGCCGCCGCGAGCCATTTTGGTCAGCGTCTGCTCCACCATGCGCAGCGCCATAGCGTCACCGCGCCGGGCGTGGACGCGCAGCAGAAACTCCAGCGTCATCGACGGCGGGAATTTGGGCGCGCGGCCAAAGCCACCCAGTTTGGCGTCAAACGTCCGCAGCAGGCCGTTGAGCGCCTGGTCGATCAGATCCTCGCTGATTGCCCCGCCGCGGCCGATGGCGGCGAACGACGATTGGCGCAGGTGCTCGGTGATCTCTCCGGCGCTGCGCTCGATATCGTCCCGCTGGTTGGCCCACATCTGGGCCAGCGCCGTCAAAACCTGCTGGAAGGCGGGCATGCCGTGGCGCGGCGTGGGCGGGAAGTAGGTGCCGCCATAGAACGGCTGTCCCTCGGGCGTCAGGAACACCGTCATCGGCCAGCCGCCCGAACCGGTCAGCGCTTGCACGGCGCTCATGTAGATGCTGTCCAGGTCGGGCCGCTCCTCGCGGTCGACCTTAATATTGACATAATGCTCGTTCATGATCGCCGCCGTCGCCGGGTCTTCGAACGACTCGTGGGCCATGACATGGCACCAGTGGCAGGCAGCGTAGCCGATGCTGAGCAAGATAGGTTTATCCTCGTCGCGGGCCAGTTGCAGGGCTTCCTCGCCCCACGGGTACCAATCCACCGGATTGTCCGCGTGTTGTCGCAGGTAAGGGCTGGTCTCATTCGCCAGACGGTTAGTCATGGGGTGTATTCTCCAGGGCACGGCGCAGCGCGCGCACGAAGGCCGCCGCCGCGCCGGGCTTGTCGGATTCAGCGGAATCCACGGCGTTGATGAGCGCGCTGCCGGCGATGACGCCGTCGGCCATGTCGCCCACGGCCGCGGCCTGCTCCGGCGTGCTGATGCCGAAGCCGACAGCCAGCGGCACGTCGGTGCGGGCGCGAACGCGGCCAACGAAGCCGGCCAGGTTTGTCCCGAGCGCCTGCCGCGCGCCGGTGACGCCGGTCACGCTGACCAGATAGATGAAGCCCCGCGCGCGGGCGGTGACGGCCTCAATGCGCCTGGGGCTGCTGGTGGGAGCCAGGAAGTGGACGTAGGCCAGCCCTTCACGCGCGGCGGCGTCCTCGAACTCGGCCGCTTCCTCGGGCGGCAGGTCGGGGACGATGAACCCCTGCGCCCCCGCCGCCCGCGCGTCGTGGGCCAGCCGCTCCAGTCCGTAGGCAAGGAAGGGATTGTAGTAGCCGAAGAGCAGGACGGGCGCCGCCAGCCCGCGCCGGCGCAGCTCAGCGATCATCTCCAGGCAACCGGCCAGCGTCGCACCCCCTTCCAGCGATACCTGGGTGCTGTGCTGAATGGTCGGGCCGTCGGCCAGCGGGTCGCTGAAGGGCACGCCCAGCTCAAGCAGGTCGCTGTCGGGGCCGATGGCGGTAATGATGTCGAGCGAGGCGGCGCGGTCGGGGTAGCCGAGGGTGTAGTAGGGCATCAGCGCGGCCGTGCGCCCCGCCCGCGCGGCACGCTCAAAGGCGGCGGCGATTTGGCCCAGCCCGGTCGCCGGTGGGGAATCGGTTCGTTCTGTATCACTCATCAGTCGCTCCTGTCGGCCATTGCCGCAAGGCATTATAGACCAACGAGGGGCCGGCGCGAAATCGGGCGGCGGCCGTGTCTCTGTCAGTGCAACCAAACAGATTTCATTGCGTATAGTCTTGTGAAGGTTTTCAGTGTCAATGACGTCTTTCAAGAGGAGAGTATGAGCGTATTAGGTAACATCATCTGGTTGATTTTCGGCGGGCTAGTGACCGGGCTGGCCTACATCCTCGGCGGCTTGCTGTTGTGTCTGACCATCGTCGGCATCCCGTTCGGGCTGAAGGCGATGCGCCTGGGCGCGGCGACGCTGGCGCCGTTCGGCAAGGCGGTCATCCCCGACGAGCGCGGCGACGGCTTGCTGCCGCTTCTGCTCAACGTCATCTGGATTCTGCTCTTCGGCTGGGAGATCGCGCTGGCCCATTTGGTGAGCGCGGCCGTCCTGGCGATTACGATCATCGGCATTCCGTTTGCCAAGCAACATTTGAAGCTGATCCCCGTGGCCTTTGCGCCGTTTAGCTTTCGGTTGGGTTAATTAGGGAAGGGCGGGTC
>CAYNOL010000009.1:20448-33769 GCA_964398825.1 uncultured Ardenticatenaceae bacterium | reverse complement strand
CCGTGGCCTTTGCGCCGTTTAGCTTTCGGTTGGGTTAATTAGGGAAGGGCGGGTCTGTGACCCGCCCGTTCATTGTGCTACTTCGGGTAGGGGCGGGTCTGTGACCCGCCTTCTTGGATCCTGTATCCACTAACCGCTCCCAACTACACAGATTTCCCCGATTGGCGTAGACTTCCCCTATACCAATCCGGGAAGTCTGTGTTTTCTTTTGGGAGGCAGCCATGAGCGATCTGGTCACGACTGGTCGGCGGGACGAGCTATTCGACATCACCCTCAATCGCCCCGACAAGCGCAACGCAATCAATCTGGAGATGTTCCGCGCCTTCGACGCGGCCGTGGTCAAGGCCAACCGCGAGCCGGGCGTGCGCGCCGTCGTCATCCGCGGCGAGGGGGAGAGCTTCTCGGCCGGCATCGACGTCAGCGCCCTGCTGGGCCTGGCGCAGGATTTCGGCCCCAACTGGCAGCAGCGGATGCGCTCCATCACCGACGAATTCCAGGGCGTGCTGAACCGGCTGGAGCGGTTGGAGCTGCCGACCATCGCCCTGCTCCACGGCCACTGCCTCGGGCTGGCTTTCGAGCTGGCGCTGGCCTGCGACATCCGCATCGCGGCCGAAGGGACGGCGCTGGGGCTGCCGGAGACGCGCCTGGGCATCATTCCTGACGTGGGCGGCACGACGCGACTGACCCGGCTGGTCGGCCCGGCGCGCGCCAAGGAGCTGATCTTCACCGGCCGTCGTTTCGACGCTACCGTGGCGGAGCGGTGGGGGATCGTCAACTACGTCGTCGGCCGCAAACAACTGGAGGCGAAGGGGGTGGAGCTGGCGGCGGAGATCGCCCAGGCCGCGCCGCTGGCCGTCGGCATGGCCAAGCGGGTGATCGATGGGCTGCACGACACTGATCGCGGCCTGCAACTGGAAGGGTGGGCGCAAAGCCAACTGTTCGCAACCGAGGATTTCCTCGAAGGGGCGCAGGCGTTCATGACCCGGCGGCCGCCTCAGTTCAGGGGGCGGTGAGCCTACTGATCCAGACCTGACAGGTCTCCTTGAGTAGTAGCCATGACCGAGGGGATATGCTATCTTACAGGTTCATCACACGTCCGTTATCATAATTTGGAGGCGACAACATGGGGATTAGGTTTGCTACCGACGAATGGGGGAAGGCGTTGATGGAGGCCGTCAACAGCAGCGAGGCCTACGCCAAGGCGGCGGCGAACTGGGAAGGGGATTTCTACTTCGTCACGACGGCCGGCCCCGGCGTGCCCAAGGACACCTACCTGTATCTGGATCTCTGGCACGGCAAGGCGCGCGACGCCTACCTCGTCGACGATCCCGCCTCCAAGAAGGTGGCGTTCGAACTACGCGCGCCGCTCGATGTTTGGCGCAAGGTGCTGGAGAAGAAGATCGATCCCATCCGGGGCATCATGTCCGGCCAGTTGAAGCTGAAGGGCAACATGATGTCGGTATTGAAGGCGCCCAAGGCGGCCACGGAGCTCGTCGCCTGCGCCATGAAGGTCGATACGGAGTGGCCTGCGTAGGCGAAAGAACTAAACACGGTTGGGGCACGGATTTTACGGGTAGGACACGGGTATATTGACGATGGCGAACGACAACGGCCGGTTGAAGGTTGGTTTGGCGCTGGGTGGGGGCGTGGCTCGGGGGCTGGCCCACATCGGCGTGCTGTCCGTCCTGGAAGAAGTGCGCGTGCCGATCGACTGCATCGCCGGCACGAGCATGGGGGCGATCATCGGCGCGGCCTACTGCGCCGGGCTGGGGATCGACGAATTGCGCGACGTGGCCGCCCGCACCGGCTGGTGGCAGGTGTCGAGGCCGCTCTTCTCGGCCGGCGGTTTCGTGACGTTCATCCACCTGGAGCGCTGGCTGGAAGAGAACATCGGCGAGTTCGACGTGCGCGATCTGGCCATCCCCTTCGCCGCGGTTGCCAGCGATCTGCTTTCCGGCGAGCGGGTCGTCCTGTCCGAGGGGCGGCTGTGCACGGCCGTCCGCGCCAGTTGCTCCGTGCCCGGCTTCGTGCCCCCCGTCGAGACGGACGGTCGCATGCTGGTCGACGGCGGCATCACCGACAACATCCCCGCCGACGTGACCCGGCTGCTGGGAGCGGATTACGTCATCGGCGTCGATGTCTTCATGCCTGCGCTGCGGCCGCGGCTCGGCCCGTTCAGCCAGGGGCTGGCTGCCATCGAGACGCTCGTGCGTCACGCCGGGCGCGGAGCCAACGAGTGCGACGCCCTCATTGTCCCCGATGTGGAAGGGCGCTCCTACTTCAAGTTCTCTGACCACAAGGAGCTGATCAGGCTGGGCGAGCAGGCGGCGCGGGAGCAGTTGCCGGCCATCCTCGACGCGCTGGCCCGCGCCCAGCAAGCCCCGGCGACCGTTTCGCTGGCCCGCCCGGAGCGCAACAGCATCCACACCGCCAACTAGCCGTTCTGCCCATCCCTCGCAAACCTTACGCCTTTCTGAGGTGTTTTTGCCGGTTGCGTCTCTGAGGTCTAGAATCACCGTTTGATGTCATTCGCACCCTATGCCGCTATTTGGCTTGTGTTGGTCGCCGCCGCGCTGCTGCTTTTCCTGACCGCCCGGCGCACCACGCTCCAAATCGCGCTCTCCCTGGCGGCCCCGCTCCTGGGGCTGGCCCTCTGGCTCCCCTTCCGTCCTGATGACTCCATCCCGGCATTGGCGCTTGCCGGGCAGCAGTGGGCGATCACTGAAGCGGCCTGGAGCCTGACCGGGGCGCTGCTGTTGCTGCTGCTGGCGGCCGCGGCCCACTTCGCCGTCGGCGCGGGGCGGGGCGCGGGCGGCCGGGATGCGGCGCTGACCACAGCCCTCGTCACGGCGGCGCTGCCGGCGCTGTGGGCGGCCGATGACCGCACTCGCATCTTGGGCGTGGCCTTCTTCGCGTTGGCGTGGGGGGCGGCGCTGTACGTGGAGCGCGGACAGAACAGTTTGCCCATCCTCCAGAGGCTATCCCCCGCTCTGCGCGTTCTGGCGGCGGTGTTTCCGCTGTGGTTGGCGGCCGTGCTCCCCGTGGGGCGCGTCTTCTTCGCCATGTTGGCCGGAGCGGTGCTGTTGGGGGTCTGGCCCTTCGCCTTTGGGCGGGATGACGAACCACTCGATCCCCAGGAGATATTTCAGCGTGGTCTGGCGGCGCTTATCGGCGGCGCGATTCTTGCGGCGGCCGTGCAAACGCGCGTGCCCACGTCGTTCGAGCTGGCCGCGGGCACGGCATTCGGGCTCATTAGCATGGTAGTCGGGTTGACACGTGTCTGGGGCCGTCCCCTTGGTAATAATGCGCGCGTTTTCGCCATGGCATTGGGCGGGCTGGCATTGGTGGCGGCGCTGTGGGCCGGGGCTGATGCGCTGGTCGCGGGGATTCGGCTGGCGGTGTTCGTGCCCGTGTTGCTGGTCACGGTGGCGTCCGGCAAGACGACGGCCGGAGCGCGGTCAAGTACAAGCGGAAATGAACCTGCGCCGGCTCGCTTCCGTCTTTCACCAGCGCTTTTGGTGGCGCTGGTCGTGTTCGCCGCCATTGGCGGCCTGCCGCTGACGGCCGGCTTCGCCACGCTCGCGCCGCTCTACACGGTGTGGAGTGTGCCGGCCGGCTGGGTGCTGCTGGTCATCACGGCGGCGTTGCTGGCCTTGTGGTTGGCGGCCGTCGTGGTGGGCGGGCGCACGCTGCTCGCCGATGCGTCCAACGACCGCGCTGAGTGGCTGGCCACTGCGGCGGGATTGCCCGCGGTGGTCGGCTTGTTCGCCGGGCCCGGTTCGCTGGGCGACGTCGGCGTGGCAGCGTGGATAGCATTGGCCGTGCCACTGGTCGCCGGCCCCGCGCTGGGGCTCTTCGCGCCCGGCGTCGACAGGCTGGGCGATCTGCTGCGCGAGGCGGCTACTTTCCCCGCGCCGGCGGAGCGCCTCGCGCCCACCTTGCGCCGCGCGCGCCAAACGGCGGCCGACGCCGTGGGCGACGCGCTGGCCATCCTGGAAGGGGAGTACGGCCTGCTGTGGCTGCTGGGCATCGTGCTGCTATTGTTCTGGCTGGCCTGATCGATTGAGACATGACGATTTTTGATTTGCTGGACCGGTTGGCTTTCTTGCGCGGCATGCCGTCGGTCGTCGTGTTGCTGGTGGCTGCTCTCGTCGCCGTCGCCGCCTGGGACGCGCGCGCCACGTTGCCGGCGCTGCTCGTCCACTACCTGGTCGCCGGGCTGCTGTTCGTCGATGTGCTCGATCCCCGGCTGGCGGTAGTCTACGCTCTGTCGGGCCTCTTCGTCGTCGCCATTCTGGCCGTCACGGCGTGGCAGATCAACTGGGGACGGCCGCCGGGCGGGCTGACGCCGGAGGAAGCCGAGCGGTTGGGGCTGGCCAAAGCCCGAGCGCTTGGGCCGTTCCGTGTCACCTACCGTAATCTGATCCGGTTGGGATTGGCCGCCGCGACGCTGGCCGCCACGTTCCTGCTGCCCGACGCGCTCGCCTTTCTCGACGCGGCCGTCCCTGCCGAGGTCGCCTACCTGAAGTCGGGCATCGTCGGCCTCGTCGGGCTGGGGCTGGTGGGCGTGGTCACGTCGGCCGAGCCGTTTCCGTCGGGCGTTGGCCTGCTTCTCTTCCTGACCGGCTTCGCGCTTTACTTCGGCTTTCGCGATCAGTCGTTGGCGATGACAGTGGCGCTGGTCGTCGTCCAGCTCGTCGCCGCGCTGGTCATCGCCTACCTGAGCCAAGCCCGTTATCTGCCGGCTGACATACTGGACTGATATGGAAAACGGCTTCCCCATCGTCATGATCCTCGGTCCGCTGGTCGCCGCCGGCGCGGCGCTCGTCGCGGGTGGGCGGCGGCGCGTGGCCACCTTGGTCGGTCTCGTCTCGCTGGGGGTGCTGGCGCTGCTGCTCCTGCTGGCCACGCCGGGAACGGGCCTGTTCGCCGATAACACGCTCGGGCTATTTGGCCGCGAGCTGTTGCTGACGCCCGGCATCCGCTGGCTCTTCCTGCTCATCTATCCCGCGCTGGGGCTGCTGCTGCTGTTGAACTGGTTCCGGCCGGGCGGCCGGGCGCTGATCCCCATCTCTCTGGCCGCCCTCTCCCCCCTGGCGGCGGCGCTGATGATCTCGCCCCCCGGGCTGGGAGCGGTCATGTTGGTCGGGGCTGCAGCCGTCCTCGTTCCGGCGCTGCACGGCGGCCGTTTCCGCGCGGCCACGGCCGTGTGGCGCTACTTCGCGCTGACCGCAGTGGCCCTCGGCGCGGCGCTGCTGGTTCTGTCGGACCCGTCGGGCGGGGCCAACGGCGGGCTGTGGGCATTGCTGGCGACGCTGGTGTGGCTGGGCGGCTTCCCGTTCCATGTGTGGGTCAGCAGCCTCGGGCGGCACGCGCCGCCGGGGGCGCTGGCGTTCGTGCTCGGCCTTGCGCAGCTGGTCGTCATCGTTTTCCTGCTCAACGCGCTGGACGCGCAGCCGGCGGTTCGGGCGTCGGCCGAATTCCAGTCGGCCGTGCGCTGGAGCGCGGCGCTGTCCGCGCTGGTGGCCGCCTTCCAGGCAGCCCGCGCGATGGACTTGCGTGAGTTAGTGGGTGGCCTATTGATCCTTGACATGGGGCTGCTGCCGTTGGCGGTGCTTTCGCCCGGCACCGACGGCCTGATGATCGCCTTGCCGGCTGTCGTCGCCCGTTTCCTGAGCCTGTTGCTGTTGGCAGCGGCCTTCCCGGTTGGGTCGGGCGCGGCCGAGGCGGGGCGAGCGGGCCGCGTGTGGGCGGCGCTGCGCTCGGCGATGCTGTTCTATGCCGCATTGTCGCTCGTCGGCCTGCCGCTGACGCCCGGTTTCGCCGGGCGCTGGCCGCAGCTATTGGCCGCCGGCGAGGGTGGCCTGTGGCCGCCACTGCTGATCGTGGCGGCGATGGCCGTGGCCGTCTTCTCCCTGTGGCGGGCGGCCCGTAGCGCGATGCCGAGCGAGCCGGGGCGGGGCCGCGCCCAATTGCCGCAACCGGCGACGCGAGGCGAGCGGGTTTCTCATCTCCTCCTGCTGGCGTTGGCCGGGCTGGTCGGGCTGTTCCCCGACTTGCTCTTGGGTCTGGCGGCGCGGGTCGTGGGTCTGACTTAGGGAAGGCCGCCGATTCCCCACGCGGTATTTGCCGGACAAGTCAAAATATCGTGAAATCAATCGCCGGGGGTGATTGATTTGGCGAGGTTGCGTTATGATTACCGGTGGTATCAATGA
Source organism: uncultured Ardenticatenaceae bacterium (assembly GCA_964398825.1). Lineage (GTDB taxonomy): Bacteria > Chloroflexota > Anaerolineae > Promineifilales > Promineifilaceae > Promineifilum. The sequence goes on along the minus strand of CAYNOL010000009.1, from coordinate 27,554 downwards.
TTTAAACACGGATGTGCGCGGATAAATACGGATTGACGCGGACGAGAACGGATTTGATGACAAATCATTTCGTATTATCCGTCAGTATCCTTGGTTAATTATTTCTTTGAGGGACATCAATGGAGCAGAAAGAGCAGTTATTGAAGAAAATCGCCGATCGCGAGGCGCTGATCGGCATTGTTGGGCTGGGCTATGTCGGCTTGCCGCTGGCCGTGGCCTTTGCCCAAGAGGGCTTCACAGTGGTGGGCGTCGACGTGGTGGCCGAGAAGGTGGCCATGCTCAACCGCTGCGAGAGCTACGTCGAGGACATCCCTTCGGCCGTCCTGGCCCCGCTCGTCCGCGACGGCCGCATCCGCGCCACGACGGATTACGCCGAGCTGGCCGGCGCCGACGCCATTTCCATCTGCGTGCCCACGCCGCTGCGCAAGACGAAGGACCCCGACATCTCCTACATCGTCGACGCCGTGGAGCGGCTGGCTGAGGTGCTGCCGCCCGGCGGCGGGCAGCTCATCGTTTTGGAGAGCACCACTTACCCCGGCACGACAGACGAGATCGTCCTGCCGCGCTTCAACGGCGACGGTCGCGAGGTAGGCCGCGACTTCTTCCTGGCCTTCTCCCCCGAGCGCATCGACCCGGGCCGCACCGACTACACTGTTCGCACCACGCCGAAGGTCATCGGCGGCGTCACGCCCAACTGCCTCGAGGTGTCGGTGGCCCTCTATGGCTCCATCGTCGACAACCCCGTGCCGGTGTCGAGTACGGCGACGGCCGAGATGGTCAAGTTGTTGGAGAACACCTTCCGCGCGGTCAACATCGGCCTGGTCAACGAAGTGGCCCTGATGTGCGATAAACTGGGACTCAACGTCTGGGAAGTCGTGGGCGCGGCGGCCACCAAGCCGTATGGCTTCATGCCGTTCTATCCGGGGCCGGGGTTGGGCGGCCACTGCATCCCCGTCGACCCGCACTACCTGAGCTGGAAGCTGCGCACGCTCAACTACACGGCGCGCTTCATCGAGCTGGCGTCGGAAGTCAACAGCCATATGCCCGACTACGTCGTGGGCAAGGTGGCCGACGCGCTGAACGGGGAGCGCAAAGCGATCAATGGCAGCCGCATCCTCGTCCTAGGCGCGGCCTACAAGCGGGACGTGGGCGACGTGCGCGAGAGCCCGGCGCTGGACGTGATCCATCTGCTCCGCGAGCGGGGCGGCGACGTGGCCTACAACGACCCCCACATCGACACGATCGAGCTCGACGGCTACAGTCTGTCGTCAGTGGCGCTGGATGACGAGACGCTGGCCGCGGCCGATTGCGTGGTCATTGTCACCGACCACACCGTCTACGACTGGGAGCGCGTGGCGGCCCACAGCCGGCTGATCGTCGATACCCGCAACGCCATCAAGGAAGCGGGCGGGGCGCGGGTGCTGCGGCTTTAGCTTGTCTTCCGCCGCAAATAATTTGGGTAGTGGTTCTTCAGCCGCCCACCGGCCACCTTCCCCCAGCCCAACCCAAAGCCGTCGACGGCCACCAGCACCCAACCGGCAGCGAGATCGCCCGCCGGTCCTTCCGCCCCGGAGAGATAGGCGGCCAGACGGGCATCGGCCGCGGGCAGCGAGAGGGCTTGTGCCGCGTCTCCGGCCGTCAGCGCCAACGCTAGCTCGTGGGATGGGTGGAAGCGCCCCGGCCGGAACTCCCCAAGCAGCAGCCCATAGCGGATGATTCGCACCCGGCCGTGGGGCAGCGCCGTCCGGGGGCGCAGATAGAGGCGGCCGTGGTGGCTGTGCAGTCGCTCGTCGGGGATGGGCAGGGCCAGCGCCCCGGCCGCGAATTCACGCCACAGGCGGTGCTCGTCCCTCGTTGGCGGTTGACGATCTCGGTCGCTCGGTTCTGGCTCGGCCGCCGGCTCGCCCCCGCGCTCCAGCAGTGCCAGAAAGTGGCCCTCGCCGGGGAAGTGGTGGGGCCAGAGACGGACGGCGCGGGCCATCTGCGCGGCGATGTCGTCGGTTGCCCCGGCCCACTCCGGCCGGCCGCGCCGGAACCCTTCATGGCGCGGCGGCTCCACCACGCTGAACTCCGGCGCGGCGGCCAGCAGGTGGGCGATACTCTGCTCGTTCTCTTCGGGGGCGAAGGTGCAGGTGGCGTAGAGCAGCCGACCACCCGGCCGCACGAGCTCCGGCGCGTGGTCGAGGATGGCCCGCTGCCGCCGGGCGCAGGCGGCAACGATCGCCTCGCTCCACTCCAGGCTCTCGCGGCGGCGGATCATCCCCTCGCCTGAGCAGGGGGCGTCGACGAGCACGCGGTCGAAGACGGGGCCGAACGCGGCCGCCAGACGCTCCGGCTCGTCGTTGGTCACCAGCACGTTGACCACGCCGCAGCGGGCCAGATTGTCGGCCAGCAACCGGGCGCGGCCGGCGTGGACGTCATTGGCCACCAGCAGCCCCTCGGCCGACAGAGCGCGGCGCAAGGCAGAGACGCGGCCCGGGGGCCCGGCCATCAGCGCGGCAGTGTGGGTAGATTTGCCGCCCGGCGCGGCGGCCAAGTCTAGCACCCGCTCCCCCGGCCGCGGGGCCAGCAGCGCGGCGGCCACCATCGCCGACGGCTCCTGCAGATAGTACAGCCCCGCGTCGTGGTACGGGTGCAGGCCAGGGCGGCTGTCGTCGGCCACGAAGAACGCCGCCGGCTCCCACGCCCCAACCGGAGTAAGCGAGAACGGGGCAAGCCTGATAAAATCGCGAACGGAGATCCTGAGCGTGTTCACCCGCAACCCGGCGCGGGGCGTCTGATCGAAGGCGGCCGCGAACAGCTCGTACTCGTCCGGCGACAGCAGTTGGCGCATGCGGGCCAGGAAGTCAGGCGGCGGCGGGGTGGTGTCGGGTTTCTTCATCTTCTAGTTTCCACTGCGGGTTGAAACCCGCAGCTAAGATGCGCAGCGCGTTAAAACGCACTGCCAGAGCGCCGGACGGGTCTTTAGTGCGTTTTAACGCACTTTCTCTGGTAGCGGTGGGTTTCAACCCACCGCCTAACGGCGTTAATCGCACGACATCGGATCGCTTTTGTAACAGTACATTATGACCAACAAAACCCTATCCCTACCCAACGGCCAACTCAACCTGCCCGCCTTCCTGCCCGACGGCACCCAGGGCGTGGTGCGGGCGGTCTCGGCCGGAGACTTGGAAGCGTGCCGCGTGCATGCTGTGCAGATGAACGTCTATCATCTGATGCAGCGGCCGGGCACGTCGACGATCCAGGCCGTGGGCGGGCTGCACCGGCTGGCCGGGTGGACGCGGCCGATCTTCACCGACTCGGGCGGCTTTCAAGTATACTCACTGCTGCGTCAGAACCCCAAGGCGGGCTCCGTCACCGATCGCGGCGCCACGTTCCGCCCCGGCGGAGACCGCAAGTACATCCTGACGCCGGAGAAAAGTATCCAGCTCCAGTTCAGCTACGGCAGCGACATGCTCATCTGCCTCGACGACTGCACGGGGCCTGAGGACCCGGTGGAGAGGCAGGAAGACTCGGTGCGGCGGACGATCAAGTGGGCGGCCGAGTGCAAGCGGACGTACGCTCAACTGGTAGAGCAAAAGCGGCTGGACGAGGAGAGCCGGCCGCGCCTGATGGCCGTCATCCAGGGCGGCCTGTCGCCGGAGCTGCGCCGCCGCTGTGCTGAGGCACTGCTGGAGATCGGCTTCGATGCCTACGGCTACGGTGGCTGGCCGCTGGACGCGCAGGGCAATCTGCTGACGGAGATGGTCAGCCTCGTGCGCGAGCTGGTGCCGCCGGAGTTCCCCGTCCACGCGCTGGGCATCGGCCACCCGGCCAGCGTCGTGGCCTGCGTCAACATGGGGTACAATCTGTTTGACAGCACCATGCCCACCCGCGACGCCCGCCACGGCCGCTTGCTCGTCTTCAACCGCGACCCCGACGCCGCCCCGCTGACGGAGCAGGGCGACTGGCTCAGCTACCTCTACCCCGGCGACGATAAGCACGTGAAGGCCGCCGGCCCCATCTCGCCCCATTGCGATTGCCCCGCCTGCTCGCGCTATTCACTGGCCTATCTCCACCACCTGTTCAAGATCAGCGACACACTCTACTTTCGCCTGGCGACGGTCCATAACCTGCGCTTCATGACAATGCTCATGGAGCGGTTACGCAGCGCCTGGAAACCGAGTTTTTCTTGAAAACTCGGTTTCTGAGCTTGGGCCGCAACTCCACCGGCCAACTTGCGTAAAGATGTACGAGAAGTACGCAAGTGAAAAACAGAATCGCCGCCGGCACAGCCGAGGCGATTAGGAGAAACGAACGATGGATAACAGTAGCGAAACGAAATTATTGCGGCGGCAGAACGGCATCGTCGGCGGCGTGTGCGGCGGTCTGGCGGAGTTCACCGGGATCAGCGTGTTCTGGTTCCGCCTGCTGTTCCTGATCCTGTTGCTGCCGGGTGGGGTTCCGGGGCTGCTGCCCTACCTGCTCATGTGGCTCATCATCCCCGCAAAACGATAAGGCGAGATCAGATAAATATGAAGGCCGGACGACCGGGAGTAGGGCGAGATGCCACTGTCTCCCGGCCGCCCGGCCTTTTGCGTTCAGGGCGTGTAAGACCAGCGGTAATCCGGGGGCATGTCCACGAAGATGGGGGCGCTCCGCGCGTCGCCCGGCTTGATCTGAATCCACAGCCCCAACTCCGTCGCCTTGAGTAGCTCGTTGGGCGAGACGGTGACGACAACCGTCGTTGTGCCCGTCCCCTGCTCAATCGGGATGACTGTGCTGCCCACGCCCCGGCCGCTTCCCCCCGCCATTAGCTCGGTGACCTTCACGTCCAGATTGGCTTCCGGCAGGCTCACCAGAGCGTAGTCGATGGTGATGGTGAACTCAATCGGCGCGGTGCCGGAGAGGACGGCGCCGCTGGCCGGGGTGATCTCACGTACGATCACCAAGTCGCGGTTGGCATCCTGAAGGTTAAGCTCCAGAACCGTCTCGCTACCCTGCAATTCGATGAGCGCCTCGTTCATCTGGGTCAGTTCGGCGTCGCCACCGGCCGAGACAGTGTAGTCGCCCAGGGGTAGCAGCGTGACTTCTCCCTCGGCCGTGCTGATGGGCAGCCGCTCGCCCGTCACCGGGTCAATCAGACCGCCCACGAGTTGGTACTCGCCCGGAGCCAAATCGTCGGGCAGGTTCAGCGACACGATTGTTTCGTTGGGCGTTCCGTCCGAAGCCGATACGGGTGCATCAGCTTGAGCGACGAGTGAGCCGTCGCTTGCCAGCAGGTGAACGAACACCGTCGCTGCCTCTGAATCGGCCGGTGAATTCCATTGCATGACCACTTCAACAGGGATGCCCGGCACGAGCAGCGAGTGGGTCTGAGCCTCGCCGCCGTCCGTCTCCATCGTCTCGGTGACGATGCCACCGCTGACCGAGTACCCCAGAAAGGTATGTCGCAGTACATCCGGTGGTGCGCTGCTGACGGCAGCCGCAGCGGCCTCGACCGTTGGCGTAGACGACTGCTCCAGCGGCGCGCCGCCGGGGGCAAACCGCCCCACGCTGCTCACCGACAACCACACCGTGAGGACGAGGGCGGTCAGCAGCCCCACCGAGGCCAGCGCCCCCGCCCACCGCCAAAACGGCCGCGTCGGCCGCGCGGCATCCGGGTATTGATTGAGCAGATCGCGCCGCAACTGGCGCTGAAACTCCACCGGCAGGGCTGTGCCCTCGTCGGCCCCCGCTTTCTCCAGCCGGGCGGCCAGCGACAGCAGTTCGTCGTCCCGCTTGCCCTGCTCCAATCGCTCCGCCCACTCTTGCATCTCTCGTTTGTTCTTATTCATGGCTTGTTTCTCCTCTTTCGGCCGCCAGATGGTCACGCAGGCGGGCCAGGGCGCGATGGACACGCACGTAGACGTTGTTGCGCGAGCAGTTCAACAGTTGGGCCACGTCTTCGGTCGGCAACTGCTCGATGAAGCGCAAGGCCAGCACTTCCCGGTCGGCCGCGTCCAGTCGGGTGAGCGCGGCGTACAGGTCACGGTCCCGCTCGTGGGCGACGACGGCCGACTCGATCGGCCGCTTCTCGCTCGCGGGGTGGTCGGCGGGCAGCGCGGCGAGGTCGTCCTCGCCCTCTGGCGCAAACGGCCGCGAACGGCCGGCGCGCCGGTACTGCTCGATGATCTCGTTGCGAGCGATGCGGTAGAGCCAGGGGGCGAACCCCGCTTGGCGCGTCTGGAAGCGGTGGAGATTACGTAGCGCCTTCTCGAAGGTCGCGGCCGTTACGTCCTGGGCCTGGGCGACGCTGCGCGTCTCCCGCAGCGCGTAGCCATAGATGCGCGACACGTACCGGTCGTACAGCGCGCCGAAGGCCGCCGGATCGTGCTTGGCTCGTTCGACGAGAGCCGCTTCATCTGAATCGGGTTGGGTGTTCACAATAAGCGACGTCATATGCTTATATAACGTCGTCGCCGCCGAAATCTTTCAGACGCAGAGGAGAACGGCCGGAAGGGGGGGGCGGATAAGCTCGCTACGGCTGCTCGCGCGGGGCGCGCCAGGCGGGCGATTTGTGCACGTGGACAACTTGCCACACGCCGTTCTGTCGCACGAGGACCCGGCTCTCGTTGTGGAGCGTGTGGCGGATGCCGTCGGCCGAGGCGACGGACAGCATGAAGGTGTAGCTGACGACGGCCGTGTCGCCGTACCGCTGCAGCCGCGGCTCCAGCAGGTCGAAGCGGTAGTTGTCGGCCGTGCCCGCCCATGAGTTGTCGATCATGAAGAAATGAAAATCCAGCCCGTCCTGCCGGTGGGGGGCCACGAACCACTCGTACAGCGACAGCTCGGCGCTGGTCGTAGCCCGGTAGGTGTTCACATCGCGGGTGAAGATGCTGTGCAGATGTCGATTCAGAAAGTCCCAGATCTCTTGTTCGTCGTTCATGATTATTTCTCCTTGAATGGGTCATTGTACCATCGCCCGTGCTATGAACCCCACCTCACGGCGTGTAGGGGCGAGGCAGCGGCGAAATCAACTTCGCCATGCAGAACGGCCTGCGTCGCCGCTGCCTCGCCCTCTTTCGTGGTGCTGCCAAGAGGGCGAGGCAACCGGGACGCAAGACCGTTTGTTCCCGGCAACGCCA
>CAYNOL010000009.1:0-20348 GCA_964398825.1 uncultured Ardenticatenaceae bacterium | reverse complement strand
TCCCGGTTGCCTCGCCCCTACACGTCAAACACCCCAATTTGACAAGATAACAACCTTTGGCCGACAATCTCACCAACGGTCATAGCTCATTCAGGATTGGAGAGGTGCGAATCGTATGAAAAAAGCGACGCTGATCTTTAACCCGCGAGCGGGCCAGCTGAATATGGGGGCGAAAGTCATGCCGGTGATGGAGTTTTGGCGGCGGCGGGGGTGGAGCATCAAGCTGGCGCCGTCGGAGGCCCCCGGCCACGCCACCGAACTGGCCCGAGAGGCGGCCGAGAGCGGCGAACACCTCGTTCTGGCCGCCGGTGGCGACGGCACCATGGGACAGGTGGCCACGGGTCTGGCCGGCACTGAGACGATCATGGCTCCGCTGCCCGTGGGCACGTCCAACGCGCTGGCCCGCGAGCTGAAGCTGCCCCGTCCCCAACTGCTCGACGCCAACGCACCGCTGGAAGCCTCGGAAGCGCTGCTGAACGGCCATGTGCAGGAGATCGACCTGACCTACGTGGAGAACAAGACGACGTCGGGCTACTCCGTGCTGTGGACGGGGATCGGCGCCGACGGCTTCATCGTCCAGCAGATCGAGCCGCGGCCGACGTGGTCGAAGCTGCTCGGGCCGCTGGGGTACAGCATCCAGGCGCTCAGTGTGCTGCACAAGCTACCGGCCATGCGCGCCGTCGTCCAGGTGGACGATCAGACATTTGAGGAAGACCTGCTGCTGATGCTGATCAGCTCCACGCGCCTCTACGCGGGCGGGCTTATCGAACTCAGTACCGGGGCGAAGATCGACGACGGCCGCTTCGAGGTGTGGCTCTTCCGCGCCGGCGAGGTGTCGTCACGCCTCGGGCCGCCACGCGTCGGCCTCATGGCTCGCTATCTGACCGAAGTGCAGTTCAACCTGCAAGAGTCAGACCCCGGTGTTGTCAACCTGACCGGCAAGCGGGTCGTCATCGAGACGCAGCCGAAGATGCCCTGCCAGATGGACGGCGAGTACGCCGGCTTCACGCCGCTGACATGTGAAATCCGGCCGCGGGCGCTGCGCCTGCTCGTGCCCCCATCGGCCCCCGAGACGCTCTTCTCGCAGCCGCCAATTCCCCTGAACGAACTCGTCTGACCCCCGCCGCCCCCGCTTGCAATGTCGTTAACTTGACGTAAACTAGCGGATATGGACAGAATCGACTTCCGGTCAGATACGGTCAGCTGGCCTACGCCGGCCATGCGCGAGGCGATGGCCCGCGCGCGCGTCGGGGACGACGTCTACGGCGAGGACCCTACCGTCAATGAGCTGGAAGCGCTGGCCGCGTCGATGACCGGCAAGGAAGCGGGGCTGTTCGTCGCCAGCGGCACCATGGGCAATCTGGCGGCTGTGCTGGCCCACGCGGGGCGCGGCGACGAGGCGATCCTGGGGGCCGACTGCCACATCATCTCCTGGGAGGCGGGCAGCATCGCCGCGCTGGGCGGTGTCGTGCCCCGGCCGCTGCCCACCGACGCCTGCGGCCGCATGGACGCGAGCGCCGTCGAGGCGGCCGTCCGCGACGACGACCCCCACCTGCCGCGCAGCCGCCTTGTCCTGGTCGAGAACAGCTACGGCGCCAAGCACGGCTACCCGCTGCCGCCGAGCTACTTCGCCGAGATGGAGGGCGTGGCGCGGCGCAACGGCCTGTCGATCCACATGGACGGCGCGCGCCTCTTCAACGCCGCTGTCGCCCAGAACATCGCCGCCACGGAGATCACCCGCCACGTCGATTCCGTCACCTTCTGCCTCAGCAAGGGGCTGAGCGCGCCCGTCGGTTCGGTGTTGTGCGGCTCGGCCGACTTCATCTACCGGGCACGCCGCGCGCGCAAGGCGCTGGGCGGCGGGATGCGGCAGGCGGGTATTTTGGCCGCGGCCGGCATCGTCGCCCTCAACGAGATGGTCGAGCGGCTGGCCGACGACCACGCCCACGCGCGGCTGCTGGCCGAGGGGCTGGCCGAGCTCCCCGGCGTGCTGGTGGATGTGGACATGGTGCGCACGAACATGGTGTTCTTCAATCTGGCCGACGACGTGGCGCTGACGCCCGACGAAGTGGCCGGGCGCATGCGCGAGACGGCCGGGGTGTATGTGGGGACGAACGGATCGCGCGGCTTTCGCGCCGTCACCCACTACTGGATCGGCCCCGAAGAAGTCGGGACGTTCCTGAGTTCGCTTGAAGATGCCCTGGCGCTTGGCTGAGACCTGCGCGACAGGAGAGAAGGGTAGGAGGGAAGAATGACCAGCCTTATCGGTCAAACCCTGAACAAACGCTACCGGCTTGAGGCGCTGCTCGGCGACGGCGGCATGGGCACGGTCTATCGCGCGGCCGACCTGAACCTGGAGCGGCAAGTGGCGATCAAGCTGATGCATAGCCACTTCGCCCGTCAGGAAGAGTTCCGCGCCCGCCTGGTGCAGGAAGCGCGCACGTCGGCCCAGCTCGACCACCCATCCATTGTCCGCGTTTACGACTTCGGCGAGTCGGAACAGGGGCTGTTCATCGCCATGGAGTACGTCGACGGCGGCAGTCTGCGCGACCACTTGCGACGCCTGCAGCGGCTGCAGAAGTACCTGCCCCTGATGCAGTGTTTGCAAATCGGCATCCAGATCGCCGAGGCGCTCGATTACGCCCACCAGCGGCGCATCATCCACCGCGACGTGAAGCCGGGCAACATGATCCTGAAGCGGCTGAGCCGCCCCGACGAGGCCGGAGCCCAGCCGTTCCGGGCGCTGCTGACAGACTTCGGCCTGGTCAAGCTGCAGGAAGGCAACAGCCTGACCCAGAGCGGGGCCACCGTGGGCACGCCGACCTACATGTCGCCGGAGCAGTGCGAGGGACGTGAGCTGGACGGCCGCTCCGACCTCTATTCGCTCGGCGTCGTCCTCTATGAACTGATCGCCAACAAGTTGCCGTTCACCTTCCAGACGCTGACCGAGGCGATCGCCGTCCACCGCAGCGGGGTGCAGCCGCCGCCGGTCAGTTCGCTGCGGCCGGAAGTGCCGCCCATCATCGACTCGCTGCTGGAGCGCGCGCTGGCCAAGTCGCCCGACGCCCGCTTCGAGACGGGGGCCAAGATGGCCGACGCGCTGCGCAGCGCCTTCGTCGCTCTCGAGGGGCTGCCGACGCGCGTCATGCTCCACCAGGAACTCGACATCCTCGACCAGGTGGCTGAGCCGCCGGCCGGGTTCGAGTTACAGATTCAGACGCCCGGCCACCAGGACAGCATCGTCCCGCTCATTCGCTCCGTCATCACACTGGGCCGAAATCTGGACAACGATATCGTGCTGCCGGCCGACGGCGTCTCGCGCCACCACACGCGGCTGCAGGCGACGTCGCTGGGTTGGGAAGCGGTTGACCTGGGGGGGATCAACGGCACGTGGCTCAACGAGACCCGGCTGCGCCCCGAGGAGCCGACGCCGATGCACGTCGGCTCGCTGTTGCGCATCGGGCCGTACGAGATGATCCTGCTCGGCCCCGACACGCCCCTCGGCGGCGCGGAAGCGGCCAAGGCCGAACCTATTTCCGCGCCGATTACGCCTGGTCTGACTGGCACGGCGGCGGCTCCGCCGGACGCGTCGTCGCGCGCCGCGCCGCCGCTCGTTCCGGCTCCACCGTCCGCCCCCACCCAGGCGGCTACTCCCTCGCAGGTAGCCGAGCAATCGACGTTGGCTCCCGCGCAGCACGACGCTCCGTTGGCGCTCCATCTGGCGCGGGACTCGATCGCCGTCGACCCGGGACAGCGCGCCGAAGTGAAAGTCGACGTCGAGAACCGCACCGACCAGGAAGATCGGGTGACGTTGCGGATCCACGGCCTGGACCCGTCGTGGGTCGATGTGCCGGGAGAATTCGTGGCCGTGCCGGGGCGACAGACAGTGTCGATCCCGTTCGCGGTGCAACCGCCGCGCGGCCGGGGCATCCCCGCAGGCCGGCAGCGCGTACGCATTGAGGCGGTATCGCAGCGCTTCCCCGACGCCCGCGTCGGCGTCAGTGCCGCGCTCACCGTCCGCGGCTTCTCGGCTTTCGAGGCTGACATAGATCCGACCGAGTTGCGGCTGCCCGGCCGACTGGTGGTCACCGTCCGCAACATCGGCAACGAGTCGGACGAATTCAAAATCGTCGGCCGCGATCTGCAGCAAGTGATTCGCTTCCGCGGCGAGCGCGAGGGGATCGCTTTGCAGCCCAACCAACAGGCCAACATTGAGCTGGCGTTGGAGCCGCTAGAGGCGAACTGGTTCGGCGAGGGGGACGTCTACCCGTTCGAGGTCGAGGTGTCGGCCCGTCGCGGCGGCAAGAAGACGCTGCCCGGCGACGCCGTAGCCCGCGCGCTGCTGCCCAACTGGATGATGTACGGCTTGGCCTTCCTGCTCATCTTCTTCTGCGCCTTCGGCTCGATAGCGCTGGTCTCCAACTGGGGGCGTGTTCTCGGCATCGGCGCGACGTCCACGCCGACACCGACGATGTCGTTCGAGCAAATGGCGGCCACACAATCGGCCGTGGCCATGGCCCAGACCGTCGTCGTCGCCACCCAGATGGCGGCGGCCACCAACGTCGCCCAGACTGCGACATTTGCCGGCGACTCGGACGGCGACGGCCTAGTGGACACGCAGGAGGCGGTGTTGGGCACCGACCCGAACAACCCCGACACCGACGGCGATGGGCTATCGGACGGCGACGAGGTGCTGATCTATTCCACCGATCCTCGCAACCGGGACACCGACGGGGATGGCCTGTCGGACGGCGACGAAGTCAACATCTACAAGACGAACCCGCGCTTGGCCGACACCGACGGCGACGGCATCAGCGACGGCATGGAAGTGGCCATGGGTACCGACCCGTTGGTGCCGAACCCGCCGACGGTCACCCAGCAGCCGCCGCCCAGCCTGACCCCGCCGCCGGCCAGCCCCACCTGGACGCTGGTGCCGACATGGACGCCAACGGGACCGCCCCCGCCCACGGCGACGTGGACAGCCCCGCCGCCGGCCACAGCCACCGCCACGCCGCCGGCGACGGTGACCACGGGCGCGCCACCCCCCGAAGCAGCCCTAACCTGCGTCCTCATCGCGCCGGTCATCGACGGCACAATGAACATCGGCGTCGAGTGGCCGGGCACGCCGCTCTTCACCTTCCAGCCGGCTGTGACCGGAGCTGAGCGGCTTGTGTATGTCTATGGCGTGCGGGACGCGACGCGCCTCTACTTCGCCTTCCTGATCAACGATTCGACGCCGGAAGATTCCGACGCCGCCCGCCTCTACATCGACACAACCAACAACGGCGGCGACCCCGACACGGCCGACCGCTTCTTCCAGGTCAACCGCAACGGCGATCGCCTTATATGGCCCGGCATCGGCAACAACGTCGACGGCCAGCTGTGGAATCCCAACTACGCTTCCAGCAACTGGACGGCGGCCGTGGGTGAACCGGGCGGCGGCCAATGGATCGTCGAGATGTCGATTGACGCCGTGGGCGAATTAGGCGCCCTGGCCGACACCTTTGGCCTCATGGCCGAGGTGTTCTTTACCGGCGACACAGCCGTCTTCCCCTCCACGGCCGTCTCAAACCAGGCCAACACCTGGCACAAAATCGGCAACACTTCCTGCCAACCCTGAGTAGGTCTTTCGTCCCTTCTTCCCGGCCCCTTGTCGCGAATCGTTGCGGCAAGGGGCTTCCATTTGCTAAACTAAGGGGTTATGCAACTATCTATCGACGAGTTGTCACCCACAGCCCGCAAGCGGGGATTGAACACGGTGTTCGCCGTGACATTCCTGATGAACGCGGGTTTTTTTCTGATCATTCCCCTCGTCTCCGTTCATTACGTTGACCGGCTGGGGTGGGCCGCGGCCTACATTGGCCTGGTGCTGGCCGTGCGCCAATTCGCCCAGCAAGGGTTGACGGTGTTTGGGGGCGCGCTGGCCGACCGCTTCGGCCCCCGTCGCCTCATCCTTAGCGGTGTCCTCATCCGCACGGTCAGTTTTGTGGTCATGGGGTACGCGGCCGAGCCGTGGCTGCTGATGCTGTCGGGTGTGCTGGCCGCGCTGGGCGGGGCGCTATTCGACGCGCCGCAGCGAGCGACGCTGGCCACACTGGCCCCGGCCGAGAAGCTCAACGAGCTCTACGGCCGCCTGGGGATTTTGCAAAACGTGGCCCGCACCGTGGGGCCGCTGGTGGGGGCGTTCCTCATTCGCTTCGACTTCGAGATGGTGGGCCTGGGCTCGGCCGCTTTCTTCCTGGCCGCCTTCTTCGTCACGCTGGCCTTCCTGCCCCCGGTCAGCGTCTGTACTACCGGCCAGCAGTCGGTTACCGCGGGGCTCAAAATGGCCTCGCACGATCTCCCGTTCGTTCTCTTCACCGTCCTGATGATGGGCTATTGGTTCATGTGGGTGCAGCTCTCGATCGCCATGCCGCTGGAGATCAAGCACCTGACCGGCGAAGATGCCAGCGTGGGCATCATGTTCACCGTCAGCGCCGCCCTGGCGATCATTCTGCAGGTGCCCGCGTTGCGCATCGCTGAGCGGTATTTGCAGCCGATGCCGATCATTATCACCGGCATGGTTTGCATGGCCGCCGGCATGGGGATGATCGCCCTGACGCAGAGCGTGGCCGCCTTCTACGTGTCGGTGCTGTTCTTCTCGTTGGGCACGGTGCTGGCCACGCCGAGCACCCAGACGGTGACGGCCGAGATGTCGGACAACCGGGCGCGCGGGGCGTACTTCGGCTTTGGCTCGCTGGCTATGGCTGTCGGCGGCGGGCTGGGCCACGTCCTCGGCGGCTCACTGGTGGACATGGCCGCGCGATATCACGTCCCGGCGCTGCCGTGGCTCGTCTTCGCCGGGGTGGGCTTCGTCTCGGCCGCCGGGCTGTGGGTGTTCTACCATTCGCGCCGCATGCGGCCGCCGCGTTCGCTGTCCCACGCCCCCGCTTCGGGCGACTAAAGCAGCCGGGCGAAGATGTCGCCGGATTGGGACCCAACGGCCAGTGCATCGAACTGCGCGACCATTTGCCGCTCCGTCAGCCACTCCGGCGACGCCCAGCGGTGGCTCTCGCCCACAAACCAGTTGAACTCGTACCGCCCCAGCTCGCCCAGCCGCGCCAGGCACGCCTCTGCCACGTCGACGGCCGCCGGGATGTACTCGAACGAGACGAGCGGCAGCGGCGACGACAACCCGCGCAACGCCTCGGCCTCAAACCCCTCCACGTCGATCTTGCACAGCGCCGGACGGCCGTACGTCTCGATGAGCGCGTCGATCGTTACCACCCGCACCGGCTCGGTCGCCCGCCAGCGCACCCGCCCGAACGATGCATCGCGCCCCACGGCCGCCATCCACGCCTCGGACAGGGTGGAGACGGTGGGGTTGCGCGGATCGTGGTGCAGGACGGCCGCGCCCGGTTCGGCCCCGACGGCGGCCTGGACGATGGTCACGCCTGCCGCGCGGCCATAGAAGCGCCGCAGCCACGCCGCCAGATGCGCCTGTGGCTCGACGGCGACGACGCGGCCACCCAGCCGCCGCCACGCGGCCACGCGATTGCCCACGTGGGCGCCAACGTCGAAGCACAGATCACCGGGCTGGATGAGCGGGGCATAGAAGCGAGCCAGCCGACCGACGCGCCCCGGCGCGTAGTAGATCGCCAGAGAGCGCAAGACGCCGATTTGTCGCTCCAGTTCGGCGAGCATAGCTCAGGCGCGGCCGAGGCGGCGCGGCAGCGGGCGCAGGCCGAGCGCGCGCCGCAAGGCGTCGGCGTGCTCCTGCTCATGTTGGGCCATGTCGAGCAGGAAGCCGCAGGCCGTCGTCGTCTCCAGCCAGGGGGCGGGGAACGGCCGAGCCAGCGCCTCGTCCGACAGCGTGTCGACGATGAGCAGCAGGGCGCGGCGGTTGGCCAGGTAGTTGGCCCACACCTCGTTCCACGTCTCCTCGCCCCAGGCTGCGCCGCGGGCGTCGTTGAATGCCTCGAAGTCGAGGATCGGCGTCTTGTACACCGGCTCCCGCTCGGCGGCGATGGCCTTCAGGGCGACGACGCCCAGCCCTTCGTAATCCGCCAGGTGGCCGATCATCTGCTTCAGCGTCCACGAGCCTTCGAGGGCTTGTGTCTCCCACTCGGCCGCCGGCACCAGCGAGGCCAGCGCCAGAAATTCCCGCCGCGACAGGGCGAGGATCGGCCGGAGCAGCGCGCGGTGGATGACGCGCAGGACGGGGTCATTGGGCGGCATCGTCGCGCGCCAGCGGGCCAGGGCGGTGGCGTGCGCGGCGTCGCGGCGATAGAGGCGGGCGGCCCAGCGGCGGGGCGTCTCGCGCCGGCCCGCGCGCAGCGTCGCCGGGCGGTTTAGCTGCTCGTCGTCCACCAGTCCCAGAGCCAGCAGGAAGCCGCGCCGCTCCTTTAGTAGTAGCGCCAGCGCTTCGTCGAACAGGATGCCGGCGAAGTGGGCGGGCATGGCTTCATCGCTGCCGCTGAGGGGTTGGATTTCGTCACTCCGGTCGCCGGCCAGCTTGCCGAACCGGTCGGCGGCGTGGGCTTCGCAGTAGGCAAGGTAGGCCAGCAGTTCGGCCGCCGTTCGTCCTCCCGCGGCGGGCGCGCGTGACAGCGTCGCCTCGTCCAGCCCCTCCAGCCTCAGCAGCAGGTTGGCCCGCTCGGCCGCCAGCCGGGCCAGCAGCTCAGCACGCCCCGGCGATAGATCTTGTGTGATGAACTCCATGATCGCGCTCCGGCCGCTACCTGGTGCGGATTAATCGTCCAGGCGGTGAGTCAGACCGTCGCCGGTGGGTTCCGGCGCCGGCTGCTCGGGAGCGAGCGGTTCGGGCGGTGGGGCGGGCTCCGGCTCAACCGGGTCCGGCGTTCGCAGGCGGAAGATGATGAAGAGGCTGATCAGGCTCATCGCGCCCAGCAGGGCTTCGGTGGCGTAGGGGCCCACGCGGTTGATGCCGATGACGGCCGCCATGTTGAAGAGGGCGTGGTAGGCGATGGCCGCGAACAGCCAACGGATGGAGCGACGCAGGAAGACCTGCAGCACCATGACCGACATCGCCAGATGGGCGGCGATGGCGAAGACGCGCTCCACCGCGCCCAGCAGCAGGCCATACCAGGGCAGGGCGACGATCTCATCCAGGGCGCCGGTGACAAGCTCTCGCTGGTCGGCCGGAATAGCGTTCATGGCTATTTCGCTGTTGACCGTGAAGATGAGTGACGCCACGCTGACGGCCGCCAATCCGCCGAGCAAAATGGCTTCGATGCCGCCGTGACCCGCGCCGAGCATCATGCCGCGCGACCATGAGCGAGCGTCCTTGGCCCAATAGCGATAGGTCAGGTAGCGGGCCGTCTCCTCGAAGACCCCCGCCGACAGCCCCAGGAACGTCGCCACGACGAGCAGATTGCCCCACGAACTCAGATCGCTGGGCAATACACCCGTCCGCTGGACGACCCAATTGAACGGGATGTGGAAGACCTGGGAGAGGATGAAGGTGACCGCGCCGATAAAGAAAAAGCGCCAGGGGGCACTCGTGCGACGTCGAATGATGATCGCCACGATAATGGGCAGGATCACCATAAGCGCGTAATTCAGGCTGATGAGGATGTAGTTCACAGACAAAATAATACCACCGATCCGGTAGAGGTGGGAGTGCAGCTGGGTGTCACTCAATTTCGACCACTGGGATAACCCCACGGGGCTACCATTCCAAGTGAGTCGTTATTCTACAGTTAGTTCGACTCGCGACGCTCTACCGGGAGCGGTGGTTCTACTTAAATAATAGCAGGCGCCCCGCCCGGGCGATAGTGACGAATGTCATATAAATGCATGACTTTGCTGTTTTCGGCGTAGAATGGGGATATGAGTTCGCCACGACTTATCCCGGCGGCCGAGACGCGGGTGGAGATCCGCGTCTCCAACTCCCGCTTCATTGCCACGGCCGCGCCCGCGTTCACAGTGGACGAAGCGCGGGCGTTCATCGGCCGCATCAAAGCTGAGTTCAGCGACGCCACCCACAACGTGCCCGCCTACATCATCGGCCACGGGCAGGCGACGATCGCCCACACCCACGACGATGGCGAGCCGTCGGGCACGGCGGGGCGGCCGATGCTGGCCGTGCTGCAGGGCAGTGGCCTGGGCGACATCGTTGTGGTGGTGACGCGCTACTTCGGCGGCACGAAGCTGGGCACGGGCGGCCTCGTGCGCGCCTATGGCGACGCGGCGCGCGAGGTGTTGGCGGCGCTGCCCCGCGCTGAGAAAGTAGCCACGGTAACGGCCATGGCTGAGCTGCCCTACACGCTGCTGGAGCGGGGACGGCAGGTGGTGGAGGCCCACGGCGGCTTGCTGCTGGAAGAGCAGTTTGCGGCCGAGATCACCCTCACCGCTCGCTTTCGCGTTGAGCAGTTCAAGCCGTTCGCCGCCGCCCTGCGCGAGCTGTCCCACGGTGCGGTAGAGGCCGTCATCGTGGACGAGGACGAATCGACGATCATGCCCCTATGACGGCCGGGCGGGGTGTGCAGCTACCTTCGCGCCTATGTTAATCTACTTTGTAAGAATGATTGGCTAAATTAGCGGATAGAGTTACACAACCGAACGTTTACGGAATCGATTTACCAGAATCATTGACGCCCGCGCGACTTTCCCCCTTCAGCTTAGCTTAACGCGTTGATAGAAGAGGCAGTTGTACACGCGGCCTACCGGGCCACGTGCATCAGGCTGCGCCGGGAAACAGCGAATTAATAGTCGGTTTGTGTCGCGTCATTTTGTTACATTCGTTAGTAAATTCAATACGGTGCGCCGATGGCCGAATTCGGAGTCGAATCACACGACCTCGCGGCGCAGTAAGGAGAAGTGTGAGTTGATAACCATGACCGCAGAGCCTAACGTGGCTGAAAAATCGACCCTGATCACCCCCTATGGCGGAAAGCTGATCGACCTGATGGTTCCCGATGCGGAATTGGCCGAGCTGCGCGCCTATGCCGGCACCCTGACGCCGATCCGTATCTCGGATCGCTCAGCGTGCGACCTGGAACTTCTGGCGACGGGCGCTTTCTCGCCGCTGGATCGCTTCATGGGGCAGGCCGACCACCAGAGCGTGCTCGACACGATGCGACTGGCCAATGGTATCCTCTTCCCGATGCCCATCCCGCTGCCGGTGGACGAGGAAGTCGCCGCCACGCTGAAGGTCGGCCAGGACGTCGCCCTGCGCAGCCCGAGCAACGAGCTGCTGGCGATCATGAACGTCGAGGAGATTTACCCTTGGAGCGTCGAGGAAGTGGCCCAGAAGGCGTTCGGCACGCTCGATCTTCGCCACCCCATCGTGGCCGAGATGCACAGCTGGGGCAAGTTCAACATCTCCGGGCCGATGCGCGTGCTGCAGCTGCCGGCGCGCTACGACTTCAAATACCTGCGCCTGACCCCGGCCGAGACCCGCGCCCGTCTGGAGCAGTTCGGCCACAGCAACGTCATCGCCTTCCAGACCCGCAACCCGCTGCACCGCGTTCACGAAGAGCTGACCAAGCGGGCCACCATGGAGAAGGACGGCGTGCTGCTGCTGCACCCCAGCGTCGGCATGACCAAGCCCGGTGACGTCGACCACTTCACCCGCGTGCGCACCTATAAGGCGTTGGCCCAGCGGTACTATGACCCCGACCGCATCCTGCTGGCGCTGTTGCCGCTGGCGATGCGCATGGGCGGCCCGCGCGAGGCCGTCTGGCACGCCATCATCCGCCGCAACCACGGCGCCAACCACCTGATCGTCGGCCGCGACCACGCCGGCCCCGGCAACGACTCGACCGGCAAGCCGATCTATGGCCCCTACGACGCACAGGAGTTGGTTGAGAAGCACAGCGAAGAGCTGGGCGTCACGGCCGTGCCGTTCCAGATGCTCGTCTATCTGCCCGATGAGGACCGTTACGAGGAAGTGACCAAGGTTACCAAGGACACCAAGACGGCGTCGATCAGCGGCACCCAGGTTCGCGAGCAGTATCTGCACAACGGCCGCCAGCTGCCGGAGTGGTTCACCCGCCCCGAAGTGGCCGAGATTTTGGCCGAGACCTACCCGCCGCGCTATCGCCAGGGCGTCTGCGTCTGGCTGACCGGGCTGCACAACGCCGGCAAGTCGACCACGGCCAATGTGCTGACCACCCTGCTGCAAGAGTACGGCCGCAACATCACCCTGCTGGACGGCGACGTCGTCCGCACTCACTTCTCCGAAGGGCTGGGCTTCAGCCGCGAGGACCGCGACGACCACGTGCGCCGCATCGGCTTCGTGGCTTCGGAGATCACCCGCCACGGCGGCATCGTCGTCGCCGCGGCCGTCAGCCCGTACCGCACCACCCGTAACGAAGTGCGCAACGAAATCGGCACCGACAACTACATCGAGGTGTTCGTCGACACCCCGCTGGAAGTTTGTGAGCAGCGCGATACGAAGGGTCTCTATGCCCGGGCGCGGCGCGGCGAGATCGTCGGCTTCACCGGCATCGACGACCCGTATGAGCCGCCGCAGCACCCCGAGCTGACGATCGAGACGCTGGAGAACACGCCGGAAGAGAACGCCCGCCTCATCCTCAACATGCTGATTGAGCGCGGCTTCGTTCGCACCGAAGAGCCGGACTTGCTGGCTAACTAAAAACGAATCAACCACCCGCACCAGCCAGGGACAGCCGCTCCTGCAGTTGAAATAGTTGCAGGGGCGGCTGCTGGTGAGCAGGCAGCGGGCGGATAAACTGAACACGAAAACATATACAAGAGGAAACAACCCATGTCCCAACAAGAGTACCCCGGCTACGTATTGTGGATGACCGGCCTGTCTGGCGCCGGCAAGACCACGATCGCCCTGATCCTGGAAGAAGAGCTGAAGAATCGCGGCGCCAAGTTTGAGCGCCTGGACGGTGACGTCGTGCGCGAGAGCCTGACCCGCGACCTGGGCTTCAGCAAGGAAGACCGCGACAAGAACATCGAGCGCGTCTCGTTCGTCGCCAAGCTGCTGTCGCGTAACAACGTCGGCTGCGTCTGCTCCTTCATTTCCCCCTACCAGGCCGTGCGCGATATGGTTCGCGCCAACACGACCAACTTCATAGAGGTCTTCATCGACGCGCCGCTCAACGTCGTCATCGACCGCGACGTCAAGGGCATGTACAAGAAGGCCATCGCCGGCGAGATCCCGAACTTCACCGGCATCTCCGACCCGTTCGAGGCCCCGACCAACCCCGACATCCACATCCATACCGACCAGGAGACCCCGGCCGAGAGCGCCCAGCGCATCCTGACCTACCTGGAAGAGCGTAACTTCATCCCCGTTCGCGAAGCGGCTTTGGCCTAAGCGATCAGGTACAATAGTCAAACGGCAGCCGGCGCAGGACCAGCCCCGGCTGCCGTTTGCTTTATGACGACCATTCGTGAGGCGTGGCGCAACGGCCGCGCGCAGCTGGAACCGATCTCCCCCTCTCCGGCCCTTGATGCCCGGCTACTGCTGGAACATATCCTGGGGCAGGACCACGCCTACCTCATCGCCCACGACGCTGAGCCCCTGACGGCTACCCAGGAGAGCGACTACCAGGCGTTGGTCGCCCGCGCCGCCGCACACGAGCCCGTTCCTTATCTCATCGGCCGCGCGCCGTTCATGGGCCTCGATTTTGCCGTCTCACACGATGTCCTCATCCCGCGCCCCGAGACGGAGCAACTGGTGGAAGTGGCGATCCAGTGGGGCCGGGGGCGGGGGGCCATTCGCATCGTCGACGTGGGCACGGGCAGCGGGTGCATTGCCGTCAGCCTGGCGCACTATCTGCCTGCGGCCGAGGTCCTCGCCGTAGACGTGTCCGCCCGCGCGTTGGCGGTGGCCCGCGCCAACGCAGCCCGCCACGCGCCCGGCCGCGTCCAGTTCATGCAGGCCGATCTGCTCAGCGCCACGGCTCCCGGCATCGATTTGCTCGTTGCCAATCTGCCCTACATCGCCCGGCGTGAGTGGCCGACTTTGCCCATTGGAGTAAAATCCTACGAGCCTGAGATCGCTCTGGATGGCGGCCCCGGCGGCCTGGATCCGTTCAGAACCTTGCTGCCGCAGGCTGCCGAGCGGCTGAATCCCGGCGGGCTGGCGCTGCTGGAGATAGGCTGGCAACAGGGCGAGGCGGTGGCTGCGCTGGCCGGCGTGTCGTTTCCGGGCGCGGCCGTCGCGGTGCACAAAGATTTCGCCGGTCACGACCGGATCGTCGCGATTCAGGCCAGTGGAAACAGGGAAGACCAGACAAGTGTTTGACGACTCCAACATCGGTCAACTAGAGACGCGCTATCTGCGCGCCGGCGCCCCCTCGGCCCTCGACGAGGCGGCCGCCTGGCTGCGGCGCGGCTACCCCGTCGTCTTTCCGACAGACACGGTCTATGGCGTAGGTGTTTTACCGTTCGACGAGGCAGCCATCGCTCGCCTCTTCGCCGTTAAGGGGCGCCCGGCCAGCAAAGGCATCCCCATTCTGCTGGCCGACCCGGCCGACCTGGAGACGGTGGCCGTGGCGATTCCTCTGGCCGCACAAACGCTCATCAGGCGCCATTGGCCGGGGCCGCTGACGCTCGTCGTGCCGCGCGCGCCGGGCCTGCCGGATGCCATTTCGCCCAACGCCAACATCGCCGTGCGCATCCCCGACCATCCCGTGGCGCGCGCCCTCATCCGCGAGGCGGGGGGCGCCGTCGCCACCACCAGCGCCAACCTCTCCGGCGACGATCCCGCGCGCAGCGGCGAGGCGGCGCTGGCGGCGTTGGCCGGGTTAGTAGCCGTTGTGCTCGACGACGGGCCGGCCCCCGGTGACACGCCCTCGACGATTGTCGATTGCACGACGCCGCGACCGGTGATCCTGCGCGCGGGGCCGCTCTCGGCCGCCGATCTGGGGCTGGAAGACCCGCTGACTCATTAAACCGGTATGGGTGGTATTTTCTTGCCCGCGCTGTTGTTCTTCGGGGCGCTTGTGGCCACGTTCTTCACCTACCGCAACATTCGTCGGGGTGGGGCGCGCTTCTACACGCTAGAGCGGGAGATCGTGCTGCGGCGAGCTACAGTGACTCTGGTGGCCGCGGCGCTACTTTACACGGCCACACTTGGCCTGCTGTACGTCCAGCGACAGCAACTGATCGCCGCTTTGGTGCCACCTGAGCAGGGGGAGACGGCCGACGGCGAGAACGCGCCTGTGGTGACGACGCCCACCGCGATGCTGGAGGTTGTTCCCCCTTCGCCCGAGCCGACTTCGTTAACCCCTGCCCCGACTCCGACGGTCACGCCAACTGTCTGCCGCGCGGTGGTAGAGGGCACGGGTGGCAACGGCATCTATCTGCGCGACGCGCCACAAGGGGAACAGCTCGTCATCCTGGCCGAGGGCACGTTGCTGACGGTGCTGGAGGATACACCGGTCGAGGCGGGCGGCTTCACCTGGCGCAAGGTGCGTGCCGTCGGCGGTGACGAAGGCTGGGCTGCGCAGGAGTTTCTGACGATTCGAGCCCCTTGTGGGTTGGATTAGGAACGAACCACGGTAGTCATTTCCTCTTATGATCATCGGTCTCGACGCCAGCCGCGCGGCGAGTGGGCAGCCCACGGGGACGGAGGCCTACGCCACCTTCCTCATCCGCGCCCTCATTCCGCTGGCGGCCGAGCACGGCCACCGGCTTCGCCTCTACTTCAACCAGCCCCCACCGCCCGACGCGTTCCCCGACGCCGCCCATGTTGAGCTTGTCATCATCCCCCAGCGTCGCCTGTGGACACACCTGCGGCTGGAGGCAGAACTGCGCCGGCGGCCGCCCGATGTCTTTTTCACCCCCGCCCACGTCATCCCCCTGAGGTATCGTGGCCCGTCGGTGGCGACGATCCACGACCTCGGTTACGAGCACTTCCCCGAGGCCCACCCTCGCCGCCAGCTAGCCTACCTGCGCTGGAGCACGCGCCACAACGCCCGCGTCGCCCGCCGCGTCATCGCCGACTCCAGCGCCACGCGCGACGACCTGATCCGCTTCTACGGCACCGACCCGGCCAAAATCGACGTCATCTACCCCGGCCTCGATCCCGACGTGCGCCGGGTCGACGACGAGGCCCAAATCGCCGCCGCGCTGACGCAGTACGGCATCCACGCCCCCTACCTGCTCTATCTGGGCACGCTCCAGCCGCGAAAGAACCTCGTCCGGCTGGTGGAGGCGTTCGCCGGCAGTGGCTTGCATCAGGACGGGTACACGTTAGTGCTGGCCGGCAAGCCGGGCTGGCTGGCTGCGCCGCTGCTGGAAGCCATTGGCCGCCTACCAACGGCCGTCCGCGAACGCATACATCTGCCCGGCTACATTGGTGAGACGGAGAAGAACCTGATCCTCTCCGGCGCGACGGCTCTCGTCTTCCCGTCGCTCTACGAGGGCTTCGGCTTCCCGGTGCTGGAGGCGCAGGCGTGCGGCACGCCGGTGGTGTGCGCCAACAGTAGCTCGCTGCCGGAGGTGGCGGGGGAGGGGGCGCTGCTGGTCGATCCGCTGGATACGGCCGCGTTAGGAGAGGCGATGCGGCGGGTGGTGGAGGATGCCGACCTACGTGCCGCTTTGGTCGCGGCCGGATACGGGAATCTTGGACGATTTTCGTGGACGGTGGCGGCTGCTCGTGTCTTGGATGTATTGTCGCAAGCGGCCAATTGATAGTGATAATTCGTCCATTTTGTGCTACTATTTGATCTGAATTTCAGATACCACCGATTTTCTATCAAATGGAGGATGGTTATGGATACGACGATACAGGTACGGCAGCGAGGAGGGTTGACCCTGCCGGCCAATTTGCGTGAGAAGTATGGCATTGAGACGGGAGACACCTTTCGCATCCTCGATCTGGATGGTGTGTTTGTGCTGACGCCGATGGCGCCGATGGTGCCGGAGCTGGCGCGTGAGATCGAGCGCTTGCGGATCGAGGCGGGGTTGGACACGGACGAGCTGCTTCAAGCCCTGCGCGAGGAGCGCGCCAAGTACGTCGCCGAGACATATGGCGACGAATAGCCCTTCGAAGCCGCGTGTTTTTGTTGATGCGGACGTTTTATTCGCCGGTTCCGCCTCGTCATCGGAACATGGAGCCAGCCTGACGATCTTGCGCATGGCCGAAATTACGCTGATTGACGCCATCACATCCGAACAGGTACTCATTGAAGTGGAACGCAACCTTACGGCCAAGTTTCCCGCCGCATTAACCACTTTCCGTTTGTTGGTGGAACGATGCCTGACTGCCGTGCCTAATCCAACTGCTGAAGATGTAAGTGAATTTGCAGGTACGACGGATACCAATGATTTGCCTATCCTGTTGGCGGCTGTGCAACAGGGCTGTCCCTGGTTGGTAACTTTCAACCTGCGACATTACCAGCCAGGGCATCCCGACGTGGTCGTACTGGCGCCTGGCAAATTCATTCGGCATGTGCGCTCGCTGCTATCAGCCCTTGATCCTTAAAAAAAGGCTCCTAAGCAAAACTCAGGAGCCTTTTTCATCATACGTCAGCCGCTAATTGCGGCCCACTTCTCCGGATGAACGCTTAATTGTCGCCATCCTCATCCCAAACGGTTAGATCGTCGGGCACATTGCTGAGGTAGGTAGTCGAGACCCAGCCGGTGGGGCCGTCGGCCGCGTCGACCTGTACCCAGTTACCGCTCTCATCGATGAGGCCGGTGAAGCCGACGACCGTGCCGAACGGCAGGATGGCCAGCGTTTCGCTATCCAGGCTCGGGCCGCTGCGGATGCGCAGGTTGACCGTCGTCGTGGCCGTGACGACATCCTCACCGAACGGCGGCTCTTCGTCCGCGGCTTCCTCGTCGTCGGCCGCGTCGTCGGCATCATCGGCCGTGTCATCCGGGCTCCAGACGGTCAGGCCGTCGGGCACGTTGCTCAGGAAGGACTTTGACACCCAACCGGTGGGGCCGTCGGCCGCGTCCACCTGGACCCAGTTTCCACTCGTATCCGTCAGGCCGGTGAAGCCCACGACGCTGCCGAACGGCAGAACTTCGATCATTTCGGCATCGAGGCTCGGGCCCCGACGGATGCGCAGGTTGGCTGTCGTCGTAGCCGTGACGACGTCCTCGCCGAACGGCGGCTCTTCGTCCGCGGCTTCCTCGTCGTCGGCCGCGTCGTCAGCCGCTCCCTCGGGAGTCCAGACGGTCAGGCCATCGGGCACGTTGCTCAGGAAGTCGGCCGCCACCCAGCCGGTGGGGCCGTCGGCAGCGTCGACCTGAACCCAATCGCCGCTCTCGTCAACGAGACCGGTGAAGCCGACGACGGTGCCGAACGGCAGGATCTCCAGCGTCTCGGCGTCGAGGCTCGGGCCGCTGCGGATGCGCAGGTTAACCGTCGTGGTGGCCGTGACGACGTCTTCGCCAAACGGC
This sequence comes from uncultured Ardenticatenaceae bacterium, assembly GCA_964398825.1. GTDB lineage: Bacteria > Chloroflexota > Anaerolineae > Promineifilales > Promineifilaceae > Promineifilum. The sequence continues at coordinate 2,009 of CAYNOL010000009.1, read as the reverse complement.
GAATCGTCGTCTTGGGCCGAAACGATGCCGGTCGGCCCGGCAAGCAACATTCCAGCCAGCAGCAAGGGCAGCGCCAACAGGAAGGCCAGCTTACCCAAACGAGAGATGGTAGATGTATTCATAGATCTATCTCCTTGTCATGTGGTGTGACATCAAGTTTATGGTTTCGTCTCCGAAAAATAGGGAAGCCACAAACTGAATGGGGCTCATAAGCCCCCTTTTAGCATCTTACCATCGGGGGTGGTGGGGCTAAATAGACCAGAGGTATAAAAAATGGGCCGGTTTCAGCCTATTAGCACCTCAATTTCCACGGTGCAGCTACTCTGAGACGGGATCCCGTCCTGTTCCAATCGTAATCAACAACCCCGACAAGCTTATCTGAGCCTTTATGGCTTCACGCAATGGGAAAGCTGTCTTGACTGGGTGGACTTTGCGCTTTGGCTGGGTCGATGTCTGCTGCAGTTTGCGCTGGACTGGGGACGGGAAAAGGGGAATCGAAGTAGAGGATAAATGACTGACGAAGTGCATAGGCGGGCCGATAAACTTCGAAATAGTATCTCAGCACAGTTCTCATAAGGAGCGATACAAAGCCGAGTAAAAAGTTTATCGCGAATAACATCAGAACGATCAGGATTCCTGTGGAGATCGCATTCGCATATGGTAGTTGAGTTAGGGCAGATACTTTGGCTCCAAACGTCCTGAAAGTCAGCATCATTGCATCATACAACCGGTCGTACGACGACACCAGACGTTCTGTCAAGATGACACTGATGACAATAGCGCCAATCGTGACGGTGAGATTTATCCACTCTAGCAGCACTTCAGCGTGTCTCAAGTCACTTTCAGCAAGCCCAAGGAAGAGATCCTTCGAGCTCACTTGTGGTTTGGCCGCCCCGATAATCTCTAGATTATGTCGTACAAGCGCCGCTAAATTCGAGGCCATAGTGCGATCTCTTCCGAAAAGCGCTGCGAATAGGAAGAAGTAGTCGATAAGCTGTTTAGGTATCCAAATTAGCAACAAGATAGCAAAAGTGAACAGGCCTGACATTGTGGCAATTCCGGCCATCGTGGCGCTGAACATGGGGGATAGTAGATAGATAATGATGAACAGAATCGACAGTATTACCAGTATGGGAGCTCTGATTAGTCTGGAGACATATATAGCCGCTTGGCGATAGACGTGATTGGCCTTATACGATTGCTTTCGCAGCATGCCTCGAAAATAAGTCAGATCGGCCCATGAGCCGAGAATCGCCACAATTGTCGTGACATATGAAAGCAAAACCAGACTCCACAAACCTAATAATCTACTAATAGTGGTATCATGGGGAGATGTCTGTGGGTTCGTACCGAGGATTGCAAACACCAGAAACAAAACGATCGCGAGCTTTGGTAGGGCATGTCCCTGGCCTATCAACGAGCCGACGTAAGTGGTACGGCTCATCCCCCCTCGACCGCTATCTTTGGATAACTCGACGATACGATGATACTCAAGAAACCCGCTCATAGAGTTCTCTATGAACTGATCACGCTGCTCCTCATTCATCACTCAACAATAAAAGGAGAAAATCTGGCTGACCAATCTTTAACAGAAAGCAAAAACTAAAAGGGGCAGGAGTTTACCCCGCCCCTTTTGGTCAAGTAATGCTTTTACGCATACTCCTCAACCGGAATACAAACACAGAACAAATTCCGATCCCCATATACATTGTCGATCCGACTGACCGACGGCCAGACTTTGGCGCGGCGAACCCAGTCGGCCGGGTAGGCGGCTTGCTCGCGGCTGTAGGGGCGGTCCCACTCGTCGGCCAGGACGACCTCGGCCGTGTGCGGGGCGTGCTTGAGCGGGTTGTTCTCGCGGTCCATGCGCCCTTCCTCGATCTCCCGAATCTCCTCGCGGATCTTGATCATCGCGTCGATGAAGCGGTCGATCTCTTCCTTCGACTCGCTCTCCGTCGGCTCGATCATCAGCGTGCCCGGCACCGGGAACGACATCGTCGGCGCGTGGA
>CAYNOL010000008.1:20557-45426 GCA_964398825.1 uncultured Ardenticatenaceae bacterium | reverse complement strand
ATCGACCTGGTAGAGAACCGGCTGGTGGGCATGAAGTCGCGCGGTGTCTACGAAACGCCCGGCGGCACCATTCTCTACGCCGCCCACCGCGAGCTGGAGTCCCTGTGCCTCGACCGCGAGACGCTCCACTTCAAGCAGCAAATGGCCCTGCGCTACGCCGAGCTGACCTACTTCGGCATGTGGTACCATACCCTGCGCGAGTCGTTGCAGGCCTTCGTCGATGAGACGCAGAAGACGGTCACGGGCTGGGTGAGGCTGAAGCTATACAAGGGCAACGTCATCGTCGCCGGACGGTATAGCCCCCACAGCCTCTACCGCGAGGATTTCGCAACTTTCGGCCAGGAAGATGTCTATGACCAGAGCGACGCCGAGGGATTCATCACCCTCTTTGGCCTGCAGATGAAGGTCAAGGCGATGATGGAAGTCAGCGACGGCGGCCGGACGCGGTACGCGGCGCCCGACTACTCCAAATTCAAACGAGATTAAGGAGAGTGCCGGGGTCGCATTCGCATCTACTCCGGCGCCAATCATTATGAACCATTCCAAACGATCCCGCGCCGCCGGCAGCCTCAGCCTCGTCCTGCTGGCCTATGTTGCGTTCATCGCCCTGGGGATGCCCGACAGTCTGCTGGGCATCGCCTGGCCGTCGATGCGGGCCGACTTCGGCGTGCCGCTCGACATGCTGGGCACGCTGCTGATCGGCACCGTGACGGGCTACACCATCTCCACCTTCATGAGCGGCGCGATGGTAGCGCGGCTGGGGATGGGCAATTTGCTGGCGCTGAGCTGCATGTTGACCGGCTTGGGCCTGTTCGGCTACACGCTCGTGCCCGAATGGTGGATGATGGTGGCCCTCGGCGTTGTGGCCGGGCTGGGCGCGGGGGCGATCGATGCGGGGCTGAACACCTACGCGGCCGCCCACTTCCGCGAGGGGTTGGTGCAATGGCTCCACGCCAGCTACGGCATCGGCGTGACGTTGGGGCCGATCATCATGACTGTAGCCTTGACCAACTTCGACTCGTGGCGCGCCGGCTACCGGATCGTGGCCGCGTTCCAGATCTTGATGGCCGTGGCCTTCCTCTTCACCCTGTCATGGTGGGACGACAACCAAACGGCCGAGACAGTGGAGAAGCGAGAGAAACGGCTGACGGATTACAATACCCCGATGGGGGTGACGATGCGCCAACCGCGCGTCTGGCTCAGCATGCTGATGTTCTTTTTCTATGTCGGCGGCGAGGTGTCACTGGGCACGTGGGCCTATAGCCTGCTGACCGAGGCGCGCGGCATCCAACCGGCGGCGGCCGGGCTCATCGCCGGGGGGTACTGGGGGATGTTCACGCTGGGCCGGATTTTGGCCGGGCTCTACGCCGGGCGACTGGGCGTGAATACGCTGGTGCAGGGCGGTGTCATTCTGGCCCTGCTCGGTTCGCTGCTGCTGTGGTGGAACCCGTTTGAGCTGTCGAACCTGCTGGCGGTAGGGATGATCGGGCTGGCCGTGGCCCCCGTCTTCCCGGCGATGATCTCCGGCACCCACCGGCGCGTAGGGGATCAATTCGCGGCCAACACCATCGGCATGCAGATGGCCGTCACCGGGCTGGGGGCATCGCTCGTCCCCGGCTTCATGGGTGTTTTGGCTCGCCGCTTTTCATTGGAGATCATCCCCATCTGCCTGGTGCTCATCTTTCTGATTCTGTACGGTCTCTACCGGCTGGCGATGACGGCCAAGTATGAGAATGAACCGCAGAGTGCGGCCTGATCGACCGCCTAAACAACCCGCAACGAGAGAGCGATTATGACCCATAGAGTATTACCCGACGGCAGCGCCACATCCCCTATGGGGTTCAGCGCCGCGGCCGTCGCCGCCGGCATCAAGCAGTCGGGCCGGCCGGACCTGGTGCTGGTGGCGTCGGACCGGGATTGCACGGCCGCCGGCGTCTTCACGCGCAATCGTGTCGCCGCCGCGCCGGTGCTGCTCGGCCGCGAGACGCTGGCCGCCAACGCGTCGGCCCTGCGCGGCGTCGTCATCAACGCCGGCAACGCCAACGCCTGCACCGGCGAGCCGGGGCTGGCCGACGCACGTGAGATGCAGCGGTTGGCGGCCGAAGCGCTCGGCGGGCGGGCGGAGCAGTTCCTGGTCATGTCCACCGGCGTGATCGGCCAGCCGCTGCCGATGGCGCGCGTGCGGGCGGGCATCGCCGCCGCCGCGCCGCTGCTGTCGCCGGCCAACGGACGCACTGCGGCCGAGGCGATCATGACCACCGACACCCGCGCCAAGCACCAGGCGATCGAGCTCGATCTGCCCGGCGGCCGGGTGACGCTGGGCGGCATGGCCAAGGGGGCGGGGATGATCCACCCCGACATGGCCACGTTGCTGGGGCTGATCACGACGGACGCGGCCGTCGACGCCGCCGAGCTGGGCGACGTGCTGCGCGCGGCCGTCGACGTCAGCTTCAACGCCATTTCGGTGGACGGCGACACCAGCACCAACGACACGATCCTGATGTTGGCCAACGGCGCCGGGGGTGTGGCCATCGACGATGCTGAAAGCCGCCGGGCGTTCGCCGAGGCTCTGGGGGCGTTGTGTCACGCGTTGGCGATGATGGTAGTCAGCGACGGCGAAGGGGTGACGAAGGTGGTCGAGGTGCGCGTCACCGGAGCCGAGACGGAGGCCGACGCCCGCCGCGTGGCCGACACGATCGCCACCTCGCCGCTGGTGAAGACCGCCTTCGCCGGTGGCGACCCGAACTGGGGGCGCATTATGATGGCCACCGGCCGCAGCGGCGTCGCGCTGGATCAACGCCGCCTGGCCCTGTGGATCGGCGCGCCCGGCGAGGCCCCGCTCCACATCGTCGCCAACGGCACGCCGACGGCCTACCGCGAGAGCGACGCCGCGGCCGTCTTCGCCCGCCCGGCGTTCACCGTCCACGTCGATCTGGGCCGGGGCACGGCCGAAGCGCGGCTGTGGACGACGGACCTGACCCACGACTACGTGACGATCAACGCCGACTACCGCACCTGATCGCCGCACGAGAGGATAAACGGGATGAACAAGCTATGGGGCGGCCGATTCACTGAGCCGACGGACGCGCTGGTGCACCGCTATCATGCCAGCATCGGCTTCGACGCGCGGCTCTACGACGAAGACATCACCGGCAGCGTGGCCTGGGCCGGGGCGTTGGCGCGCGCCGGTCTCATCACCGACGGGGAGCGGGACGCGCTCATCGCCGGGCTGGAGCGGGTGCGCGAGGAGTGGGCCGCGGGGACGTTCACCGTCCTGCCCGAGGATGAGGACATCCACGCGGCCGTCGAGCGGCGGCTGACGGAGCTCGCCGGCGCGGTGGGCGGCAAACTCCACACCGGCCGCAGCCGGAACGACCAGATCGCCACGGATTTCCGCCTGTGGGTCATGCGCGCCTGCGACGACACGGCCGCCCGCCTGCTCGACTTGCAGCGGGCCATCGCCGACAGCGCCGCAAGCGCCCTGAACCAACCCATGCCCGGCTACACCCACCTGCAGCACGCGCAGCCGGTCACCTGGGGGCATTGGGCGCTATCCCACTTCTGGCCGCTGGCCCGCGACAGGGAGCGGCTGGCGGCCGTGCGCCGTTCGGCGGCCGAGCTGCCGCTGGGGGCCGGGGCGCTGGCGGGCACGGCCTTCCCGATTGACCGCGCCTGGCTGGCCGAGCAGCTTGGCTTCAACGCGATCTCCCCCAACAGCCTCGACGCCGTCAGCAACCGGGACTTCGCCGTCGAATTCCTGGCCGCGGCCGCGCTGCTGGGCGTCCATCTGAGCCGCCTATCCGAGCAGCTCATCATCTTCAGCAGCGCCGAGTTCGGTTTCGTGCGCCTGGCCGACGCCTACAGCACCGGCTCCAGCATCATGCCGCAGAAGAAGAACCCCGACACGCTGGAAGTGACGCGCGGCAAGAGCGGCCGCCTCATCGGCCACCTGGCCGGCTTTCTGGCGACGCTGAAGGGATTGCCGTCGAGCTACGACAAGGATCTGCAGGAAGACAAGGAGCCGGTGTTCGACGCCTATGACACGCTGGCCCTGGCCCTGCCGGTCATGGCCGGGCTGATTCGCACGCTGGAGCTGCGGCCGGAGCGCATGGCGGCGCAGATGGACGCGGGGCTGCTGGCGACGGAGCTGGCCGACTACCTGGTGCGGCGGGGCGTGGCCTTTCGCGAGGCCCACCACCTGGTCGGGCGGGCCGTGCGGCTGGCGGAGGAACGCGGGGTGGAGCTGACGGCGCTGACGACCGAGGATCTGCGGGGCATCAGCCCCCACTTCGGCGAGGATGCGGCCGGGGTGCTGAGCGTCGAGGCGGCGTTGCGCGCCCGGGCCGTCCCCGGCGGCACGTCGCCCGAGGCGCTGACGACGCAACTGGCGCTGGCTCGCGCGTCGATCGGCGCGGATTAGCTCAGCCAGAAGCCGGCGACCACCAGCAGAACCGTCAATAGGCCAAAGCCCATTTCCAGGAAGCCGAGCGTCTGTATCGACGAGCGCCAACGATAGGGGGACAGCCCCCAGACGGCGCGCGCCAGCAGGATGCCCACGGCCAGCGCGGCCGCCCATGGCAACCGGCCCCCCGCAACGAGCCCCGCGACACCGGCCACGCCAAGGACGTGGGCCACGATCGTCGCCACCGGGGAGGTGGGCTTGCCTTTGTCAAGCCGTAGTCGGGTGCGGACGTAGAGCACGGCCGGGGCGCTGCGGGCGACGACAAAGCCCCACAACGCCAACGCCACGCCCCACGACAAGCCGCCAGCCAACGCCAGCGAGGCCACGACGGCGGCGAAAGCCACCGGCGCGATCAGCTCCGCCTGCCATGAGCGGCCCGGCCTCTGGTCGAAGTACATGAAGACGAGGAACAGCGGCCCGGCCAGGGCGAACGGCGCAAAAGGCAGCCACCCGCCGAGCGCCAGGGAGGCCGCTCCACCAATGAGAGCCACCACGCCATAGATGAGCGCGTATTTGCGTGCGGCCACCGTGCGCGCGTAGGAGCGCCCCTTGCGCGTGTCGGCCAGGAAGATCTTGAACGGCCGGTTGACGAGGAACAGCGCGAACGCCGCCACTGCCATGGCCGCCCCAGCCCACGACGGCGCGATGAGCAGCCCCAGCAGGATCGGCTCCAGCACAAGGCTCCAACTGCCGTGCTCGGCCGGCAAAGCCACACTTTTGAACGAGACCGGCCGCGCCGGTGCTGTCGTACTACTTGTCGAAGTCAAACTCTTCATAATCCATCGACTATGACTCTACCACAGTCGACAGATTTACCGTATAGCTGCGCGGCATTCGCGCCATAAAGGGACAGTTCTCGCTGCTGGAGCCGGAGCCGCAGCTGCATCCAATAGGCTTCTTCTCCGAGCCGGCGCACGCCGTCTCGCTGCTCGTGTCGACGAACAGCTTGCCCTTGCGGGACCAATGATCGAGCATGGCGTCGAGCACGCCCCGGTCGATGTTCAGCTTCCGGCTCAGTTCGTTCAGGGTGATCGGCCCTTCGGCCGTCTCCACGGCCTGCAAAACGTCGCGTAACATTGTCAAGCTCCCAGGAAGACGCCGAGCCGGAAGACGATGAACGCTCCCACCCAGGCGATGATAAGTTGTCCGATGAGGCTGAACCACGCCCAGCGCGCGCCCAGCTCGTGCCGCTCGGCGGCGACGGCGGCCATGCACGGCGTATAGAGCAGCACGAAGACCATGAAGGCCAGCGCCGCGGCCGTGGCGTGGCCGTCGCTGGTGGCTTCGAAGCTGCGGCGAATGGCGCCGTCCAGTCCCGGCGCTTCCTCTTCCTCGGCCGCGTCGCCAAGGGTGATGCCGAAGATGCCGGGAATGGCCTTCACAGTGTCGACGACCGCCTGGCCGAAAGAGGTGACGATGTCGGCCACATCGCCGAGGAAGGTGCCGCCTGCGTCGGCCTCCTCGGCCACGTCCATGCCGTAGGTCTGCGCCAGCGTGCTGACGACGACTTCCTTGGCGACGAGGCCGCTGATGAGGGCCCCGCCCGACTCCCAGGAGCCGAAGCCGAGCGGCCGCAGCACCGGCGTCAGCCCGCTGGAGACGCGGCCGAAGAGACTGTCCTGCATCGGCACGTCGGCGAAGCTGCCCCGCCCGCCCAAGGGAATGGCGGTCAGCAGCCAGATGATGACCGTGGTCATCAGGATGAGCGTCGCGGCATGCTGCAGGAAGGAGCGCGTGCGCAGCCACATCTGGTAGCGGATGCTGCGGCCGTTGGGCATGCGATAGGGGGGCAACTCCATGACCAGCCCGGGCGCGGCCGTGGCCGGCAGGATTGTGCGCTGCAGGGCCAGGCCGACGAAGATGGCGACGACGATTCCCAGCAGATAGAGCCCCATGATGACCAGGCTGGAGTGGCGAGCGAAGAAAATGGCGGCGAACAGCATGTAGACCGGCAGCCGCGCGCCGCAGCTCATGAACGGCACCAGCAACCCGGTCAGGATGCGGTCTCGCCGATTGGTCAGCGTGCGCGTGGCGTAAATGGCCGGGACGGAGCAGCCGAAGCCCACCATGAGCGGCAGGAAACTGCGGCCGTGCAGCCCGATGCGGTTCATCAAACGGTCCATCACAAACGCGCCGCGGGCCATGTAGCCGGAATCTTCCAGCACGGCCAGCGCGAAGTAGAGCATCATCAGCACCGGCACGAAGGCCAAGACGCCCCCCACCCCGGCGATGACGCCGTCGACGACGAGCGACGCCACCCAGGTATCGCCCAACCCCACCGCGCCAAGCACCACCATCGCCCAGCGAGAGACGGGGCCGCTCAGCACGAAGTCGAACCAATCTACCCAAGGGGCGGACAGGTCGGTAGTGATCTTGAACACCAACCACATCGCCAACATGAAGATGGGAATGCCCAACCGGCGGTGGGTGATGAAGCGGTCGAGGCGGTCGGAGAAGGAAGCGGATTCGGCCTTGTCGATGCTGACAACCCGCCCGGCCAGCTCGTGGATCCAGCTGTAGCGGCGGTCGGCGATGACCAGGTCGGCGTCCTCGCCCAGCGCGTCGGCCAGCCGCGCGCGGGCGGCTTCGGCCTCGGCCAACAGCGCGTTGCCGCCGGGCAGTTCGTCGAGCTTGGCGGCGATATCGGTGTCGTCTTCCAGCAGCCGCAGCGCCAGCCAGCGGGGCGTGCCGTAATGGGCGGCCGGCAGCACTTCGATGCGGGCGGCCAGATAGTCGGCCTCGGCCTCGATCTCGGGGCCATAGTTGAGCCGCGGCCCGATGACCGGCGTATCGGCCGCGAGCCAGGCGGCGCCCACAACATCCTCAACACCATGCCCCTTGCGGGCGATCGTCTTGATGACCGGCACGCCGAGCGCCTCGCCCAACGCCGCCGTGTCGATCCGGATGCCTTGCTGATCGGCCAAATCGATCATGTTCAGCGCCACCACCGCCGGCAGCCCGAGCTCCAGCAGCTGCACGATGAGATATAGATTGCGCTCCAGGTTCGTGGCGTCGGCCACGGCGATGACGACGTCGGGCCGTTCTTCCAGCAGGAAGTCGCGAGCGACGATCTCTTCCAGCGTGTAGGCGCTGAGGCTGTAGGTGCCGGGCAGGTCGGTCAGAGCCAGCAGGCGGCCATGGCGCGCCACCTCGCCCGTCTTCTTCTCGACGGTCTTGCCGGGCCAGTTGCCGACGTGTTGGCGCGCGCCGGTCAGGGCATTGAACATCGTGCTCTTGCCCGCGTTCGGATTACCGGCCAGCGCGGCCGACAGGGTTCTCGTTTTGGTGTTCGGGTTAATCAGAGTGGTCATTGGGTTCACGAGAGATGGATGGGTCAAGCGGTTGGCAAATCAACGGGCATCAGGGCGGGCACTTCTACCCACACCCGCTCGGCCAAATCGCGGCCGAGGGCGACACGCGAGCCGCGCACGGAGAGCAGCATCGGCCCACCGGCATCATGGACGACGCGCAGCTGCGTGCCCGGCGTCAGGCCGAGCTCCAGCAGGCGGTGGACGACGCAGTGGTCAACCAGCATGCAGCGCAGGCAAGCGTCGCAATCGCGCGGGCAATCCACCAGCGGCAACAGCCCGGCGGCCAGCAACTCGGCCGCGCGCTCGTCTGCCGGTTCCTGTCGCGTTGTCCTGGCCCGCTGCCACAGCAACGCGATCAATCCCAACGTGAGCGCCGTCGCCAGGAGCGCGCCAATCGATAATGGTGTGATCATGCTTTTTCCTTTTGAGGTTGAACGTAAATTTGGGCGGCCGCTTCCTGGCCCAGATAGCGCGTGTCCCCTTGCAGCTGGAGCGCCAGCGGGCCGTTGAACGGGCCGATCTCGCGCAGCATCACTGTCGCGCCGGTGACCAGCCCCAAGTCGGAGAGATAGGCCAGCAGCTCGCCTGTCTCGGGGTGGACGCGGGTGATGACGGCCGTCTCGCCGGGGCACAGGGCCAGCATGGGTAGGTCGGCCGGTTCAATGACGCTGCCGTCGGCCCGCGGGACAGGGTTGCCGTGGGGACAGGTTTCGGGACGGCCGAGGTAGTCGTCGAGTGCGTCAGTCACGCGCGGGGTGGAAGCGTGCTCCAACAGGCAGGCCAGCGCGTGGACTTCGTCCCAGGGCAGCCCCAGCTCGTCGGCCAGGAATCGCTCCCACAGGCGGTGGCTGCGAATGACGCCAAATGCTTGCAAGCGGCCGTCTTCAGTCAGTGAGATACCCTTGTATGGCTGGTGGGCCAGCAGGCCGACATTCTGCAGCCGGTGGACCATTTCCGTGGCCGAGACGTTGGATACGCCCAGCCGCCCGGCCAACGCGGAGATCGGCACCGGCTCATCATTGACGGCCAGTTCGCTGACCGTCTTCAGGTACATCTCGGCGCTTTCGTTGAAGGAGTCGTGTTTCATATGATCGGTCTCCTGAAAGGGCGACCGGCGTCCCGATCTTCAGGTTAACCTGATCATACAAGATGAGGCATGCCGTCTGAAGTGACATCCGTCACCTCTCGGCATGACATTCTTCCCGACTTGAGCGGGGGATTAGAGAGAAGTTGAATCGTGGAGGGCGGGCGTTCCGTCGTCGCTGTCGGCGGCGTCGTAGACGTCGGCCACGGCCAGATGCACGGCGTTGAGCAGCGCGTTGACGCGCCGCAGCAGGCGGACGTTGGCCTCGGGGCGAATGTTGGCCGTCTCGGGCAGTTGCAGCGCCGTCTCGATGAGGCTGTCGCGGAAGAACATCGACGCCTCAAGCGTGGCCCGCAGCGGAAGCCCTTGCTCAAGCGAGTTGAGCGCGTATTGGCGGCCGATGCGGCGCGCCTCTTCCAGCAGTGCGGCGCTGCTCTCCTCGCTCGATTCGCTGGAGAGGTATTGCAGCGTCAGCCCCATCAGCTGCTGGCCCAACAGGCGGTTGCGGGCGCGGGCTTCCTCATCGAAGTAAGTCAGCCAATTTTCCTTGCGGCGGGCCATGGCGTCCTGGCGCGTGTAGGCCAGCGCCTTGGTAGCCCACAGCCCGGCGTAGCCGTTGACGTTGCGCAAGGCGCTGCGCTCGCGAGCGAAGCGGGCCAGGTCGGTGGCGGCGAAGCGGCGGTGGCCGCCCGGCGTCACCAGCGCCGGCAGATCGCCGTTGTTCGCCCAGCGGCGAATGGTAGTCGGGTGAACGTCGAGCAAGGCGGCGGCTTCGCTCAATGTGAGCCAGGTTTCATCGTTGGGACTGTTCTTACTCATAGTCGAAAAAACTAAGTAAATCTATGCAAGTCCGGTCGATTGTACGTGGCTTGGTTGACATGTCAAACTGGTACGGGTGGGGAGGGTCACAAATGCAGACGCAAAAGGGCAGGTCTGTGACCTGCCCCCCATCTTTTCACTACGGCACGCGGCGGATGATCTCGTCCAACGGCCGTTTGCGGTCGCGCGTGGGGATCTCGGCCGGGTAGCCGACGAACAGCAGGCCGATGATTTCGAAGGCGGCGGGGTCGATGCCCAGTAGCTCATAAGTTTGCGGGTCACGAATCACGCCCGAGGTAGACCATTTGACGCCAACGCCCTCGGCCCAGGCGGCCAGCTGCACGTTCTGGATGGCACAGGCGGTGGCGGCGTAATCTTCGCGGCGGCGCTGCTCGTCCCCCTCGCAGCTGGCGGCCACGGCAACGACCGTCGGGAAGGCCAGGAACTTGCGCGTGTGCTCTTCGCGGACGCGCTCCCGTCGGGCCACGTCCTCGGCCGGCACTTTCGACGCCTTGACCTCGGCGAAGCGACCGGCCAGACGTTGCTGCGTCTCCGGCCCCATGATGACGAAGCGCCACGGCTCGGTCAGGTGGTGGTTGGGGGCCCAGATGCCGACGGCCAACAGGCGCTCCACCGTCTCGGGCGCAATCGGTTTGTCTGAAAACTTGGCGATCGTTCGCCGTGTGTGAATAGCTTCTAGTACGTCCATAATTTTTTCTTTAATTGTTTTGTTCTGCGTCGCCGGCGGCGAGCGGAAAGAGTGGCGGGTCGGCGTTCGGCGTGAAGCGCGCGACGACGGCCGTTCCCTCGGCCACGCGCACCTCGTGGGGCTGAACGCTCTGCACGATCTCGCCGCCGGGCAAAGTGATGTGATAGTGATAAGTCATGCCCGTGAATTGACGGGCCAGAATGCGGGCGTCGCCGCTCTCGTCGGGTGTGAACGTGACGTCGTCGGGCCGCACGGCGATCTCCACTGCCTGGCCCTCGACGAGGGCGCCCGCGCCGGGCAGCACGTCCAGCGCCGTCGTGATGCCCCGGTCCGTCACCTCGCCGCGGATGAACGTCGTCTGCCCCAGGAACTCGGCTACGAAACGGGTGTGGGGGCGGTGGAAGATGCCCTCCGGCGTGTCGATCTGCTCCAGCCGCCCGGCGCGCATCACGCCGATGTGGTCGCCCAGCGTCAGCGCTTCGTCCTGGTCGTGGGTGACGAAGACGGCCGTCGTGCCGCTCTGCTTCAGCAATGATTTCACCTCGGCGCGCATCTCGGCCCGCAGCGTGGCGTCGAGGTTGGAGAACGGCTCGTCGAGCAGCAGCAGGGCGGGCTCGATCGACAGGGCGCGCGCCAGCGACACGCGCTGCTGTTCCCCGCCCGATAGTTCGTGGGGCATCTTGCGCTCTTGCCCCGGCAGGCCGACAAAGGCCAACAGCTCGCCGATGCGCGCCTTGGCCTCGCGCCCCTTGCCCAGCGCGAAGCCCACGTTCTGGCCGACGCTGAGGTGGGGGAAGACAGCGTAATCCTGGAACACCATGCCGACGCGGCGATTCTCCGGCGGCATGTGCACGCTGTCGCCGGCCATCGCTCGCCCATCGATCTCGATCATGCCGCCGTCGAGCCGCTCGAAACCGGCGATTAGGCGCAGCGTCGTGGTCTTGCCGCAGCCGCTGGGGCCAACGAGGACGAGGATGTCGCCCGAGGCGACGGAGAACGTGACGCCGTCGACGACGGCCTTGTCGCCGAAGCGCTTGACCAGGTTGCGCGCGCGCAGTGTGTAACGGCCGCTCTCGCCGGGCGGGTTATCGGGCCGGTTCAACAACTCGGCCTTACGCTCAGTTGTGTTTATCATCCCGCAGAGTGAATAGAGCCAACGGCACAGAGGAGAGCAAGATGAGCAGCAGCGTCGGGGCCGCGGCGCGAGCGAAAAACGCCTCGGTGATGTTCGTCCACACCTGCACGGCCAGCGTGTTGAAGCCGATCGGACTCAGGATGAGCGTCGTCGGCAGTTCCTTCATGGCCGTCAGGAAAACCAAAGCCCCCGCGGCCAGCAAGCCGGGCCGCACGAGGGGGAAGGTGATGCGGCGGAAGACGTGAGTCGGCCGCTTGCCCAAAGAGCGCCCCGCCTCTTCCAGCTTGGGCGACACCTGCAGCAGCGAGGCCCGCTCGGAGCCGACGGCCTGCGGCAGGAAGAGCACGACGTAGGCGAACAGCAACATCGGCAGCGTCTGATAGAGCGGCCGGGCGAAGTTGACGCCGATGAAGACAAAGGCCAGAGCGACGACGATGCCGGGCAGCGCTGAGCTGGAGTAGGTCAGCCGCTCCAGCAGGTGGGTGAGACGACCCGGCTTGCGCACCGACAGCACGGAGAGTGGGATGGCCAGCGCCACGGTCAGCACGGCCGCGCCGAGGGCCACCACTACCGAGTTCCACGCCGGGCGCGCCAGCGCCAGCAGCGAGGTCACGTTGCTCGGCCCCTCGCCCAGATGCCCAACAAGCCAATCCTGATTAAGCCCGCGCCAGAACCAGTAGACCAGCCCACCGGCGGGCAGCGCCAACGCCAGAAAGACGACCAGCGCAACGAACAGCAGCGCCGGCCACTTCCAGCGCCCCAACCGCGCCGGCGGCCGGACGCGCGCCACGCCGGACGACACCCGCGCGTAGCGCCCCTTGCCCCGGCTGCGATAGTCGAGGTAGAGGAAGACAGCCGTCAGCGTGACCAGCAGCAGGGCCATCGCCGCGGCCTCGTCGAGCCGAAACACCTGATAGCGGTTATAGATAACGCGGGTGAAGGTGCCGAACTGCAGCAGGCTGACCGCGCCGAAGTCGCGCAGGCAGTAGAGGGCCACGAGCATGCTGCCCGCCGCCAGCGACGGCCGCAGCATGGGCAGCGTGACGCGCCAGAAAGCCCGGCGCGAGGAGAACCCCAGGCTCCGCGCCGCCTCGACGAGCGACGGGTCCATGCGCTGCATGGCCGCCCGCAGCGTCAGGAAGGTGTAGGGATAGGTGATGAGCGTCAGCACCAGCCACGCGCCGGGGAAACCGTAGATCGGCGGCAGGCGCTCGATGCCCAACAGCGGCTCCAACAGCCCCTGCACGATCCCCCTGGGGCTGAGCAGCGAGACGTAGAGATAGGCGGCCACGTAGCTGGGGATGACCAGCGGCAGCGAGGCCAGCACGCTCCAGACGCGCCTGCCCGGCAGATCGGTCATCGTCGTCAGCCAGGCCAGCGGCAGACTGAGCAGCGCCGTCGACGTGACCACCGCGCCGGTCAGCAGCAGGGTGTTGCCCATAACCGACCAGGTGCGGGCTGAGGTCAGCGTCTGCAGCGTGGCCGCGCCCGCCCCCGTTGCCCGCACAACGAGGTAGGTGGGAACGAGCAGGACGATCGCGACGACAACGAATGCCGCCAGATAGAGGAAGTGGGATGCCTTAAGCCAAGATGACCAGCGAGGGGACGACGAAGCAACGGCCGCGCGGGCTCGTTGCGCTCTCCAAACTCCGCCACTGACTAATTCATACAGACTCATGCAAGCTCATCTAAAGAACGGGGATCGATCTCAGGATGAACTATAGAGAGGACAGAGTAAGGGATCAATGGGGCGCGTTAAACCACAAGTTACATCCGGACAGATTCCGATTTAACCGTGGTTCAACCGCGCCCCATTGAGACGAAATCACGCGAGCGGTTGTTATTCGATGATACCCAGCTCGATCAGCAGGTCTTGCGTGCCTTGCACGTCGGCCAGATCGGCCAGGGCGATGTTGACAGCGTTGGCTTCCAGCTCCGAAATGGGCGGCAGCGCGGCCGGCAAGGTCACACCCTCGGGCAGCACCGGGTACTCATAGGTGCGGGCCGCGAAATATTGCTGGCCGGGCAGCGAGACGAGGAACTCGACGAAGCGCCGGGCGTTGTCGGCGTTCTCGGCCGTGGCCAGGATGCCCGCGCCGGAGACCATGATCAGCGAGCCGGGGCCGCCACCGGGCAGGAAGTAGTTGCGCGCGCCGAACGCCTCGCCGTGCTCGGCCAGGAAGCGATAGAGGTAGTAGTGGTTGACGAAACCGGCGTCGATCTCACCCGCGCCGACGGCCTCGACGATGGGCGAGTTGCCCTCGAAGACGACGGGGTTGTTGGCCTTGATGCCTTCCAGCCACTCGCGGGTGCGCTCTTCGCCCCACACCTGGCGCATGGCCGTGACCATGGCCTGGAAGGACGCGTTAGTCGGCGCCCAGCCGATGCGGCCGTTCCACGACGGGTCGGTGAAGTCGAAGATGTCGGCCGGCAGTTCGGCCGCCGGGTCGGTGATGGCCTCGGTGTTGTAGACCACGACGCGGGCGCGGCCCGACACGCCAACCCACGTGCCGTCCTCGGCGCGGAAGCGCTCGGGCACAGCGGCCAGGACGGACTCGGGCAGCGGCTGGAACATGCCCGCCGCCTGGATGGCACCCAACCCGCCGGGATCCTGGGCATAGAAGACGTCGGCCGGGCTATTGGCCCCTTCTTCCAGCAGCACGCCGGTCATCTCGGGGGTGGAGCCGTAGCGTACCTCAACCTCGACGCCGGTGGCGGCCTTGAACTGGTCGATGATCGGCTGGACAAGGCTCTCGCTGCGGCCGGAATAGATGACGAGACGGCCGGGGCCTGCGCTCTCAGCGACTTCGGGGGCGGCCGGGGCCTCGGCTTCGGTGGTCGCGGCGGGCGCTTCCGGCTGCGTGGTCGGGGTGGCCGGGGCGGCGCCGCCACACGCGGTCGCGACGGCGGCGATCAGCAACAACAAAATGAACGGCAAAAAACGATTCTTCATGAGATTCTCCTGTTGGTATGATGAGCAACGGCCGCATTATCAGGGAGGACGCGAAGTGAATCAATGCAATTGGTTCAATCAAAAATTAACCGGTGCGTCCGCCAAAAGTTGATCGGAGTTAACAAGAGGTTTGCAAAAGAAAAAACCCTCGCCTTTTCGGGCGAGGGTCCATGTAATTCGGAGCGCCGGCAGCGGTTTACCGCTTGCGGAACAGCTCCCGGACGATGATGTTGCGCTGGATCTGGCTGGTGCCTTCGTAGATCTGGTAGATCTTGATGTCGCGCATCAGCTTCTCGACGGGATACTCGGACATATAGCCGTAGCCGCCGAAGACCTGCACGGCGTCGGTGGTGATCTTCATGGCCGAGTCGGCCGCGAACGCCTTGGCCATGGCCGCGTGAATGGTGTTGCGGCTGCCGGAGTCGTAGTCCAGCGCCGAGCGCCAGACCAGCATGCGCGCCGCTTCCACCTGAATGGCCATGTCGGCGATCATGTGGCCGACGGCCTGGTGCTGCCAGATGGGTTGGCCCATGGTGATGCGCTCGCCGGCGTACTTGACTGCCTCATCGAGCGCGCGCTGGGCCACGCCGACCGCGCCGGCGGCCACCGACGGGCGGCTCTTGTCGAACACCTTCATCGACGTGGCGAAACCGGAACCCTCTTCGCCCAACATGTAACCGGCGGGAACGCGCACGTTGTCGAAGACGACTTCGGCCGTGTCCGAGGCGTGCTGCCCCATCTTCTCGAACGGCTTGCCGACGCTGACCCCTTCCCAGTCGCGGTGGACGATGAAAAAGCTCATTCCACGATACCGTTGGCGCATGTCGTCGCGAATCTCCGGCTGGGTATAGGCCAGGACGGTGTAGAAGTTGGCGTTCGTCGCGCCGGTGATGAACGTCTTGCCGCCGTTGAGGATGTAGTCGTCGCCGTTGCGCACGGCCGTCGTCTTGATGCCGGCCACGTCGGAGCCCGCTTCCGGCTCGGTGACGCAGTAGGCGCACAGCTCGCCGTCGGCCATGCGGCCGCCGTATTCGTCCTTCTGCTCCTTGCTGCCGGCGATCATGATCGGCAGAATGCCCAGACTGTTGACGCCCAACGCCGTGCTGATGCCGGAGCACCCCCACGCCAGCTCCTCGGCCACGAGGCACTCCTCGAACAGGCTCAGCCCCAGGCCGCCATGCTCCTCGGGAATGGCCATGGTCGTCAGGCCCAGCTCTTGCGCCTTGCGGATAATCGGCCAAGGGTACTCATGGGTCTTGTCGTAATGCTCAGCCTTGGGCGCGATCTCGTTGCGGGCGAAGTCGCGCGCCAATTTCTGGATCATCTGCTGCTCTTCGTTTAGCTCGAAGCTGACCGAATTCCGTCCATTCGCACTCATGCTCGTTATTTCTCCTTTTCCGGCGTCGTTTCAGTTGGGTGTGGATCGTCGGCGGCCCCACGGCCGTCGCCAAATAGCCGCCACATAACGCATCGCGTTATAAGCGCATTGTAGCCCACCCATTTTGGAGCGTCAAGTCAGACTACTTGGCGCGAAATTCGGGCGGCAGTGGGCCGAAATTCAGTTCGGGGCTCATCATCAAATAGTTGAGGCGCAGGTTGAGGCAATGGATCGTCTCGCGCTTGTTGTTCGGCCGCTGGCCGGGGGCGTGAATCTCGTTGATGTAGCTATAGCCCCGGTCGGAGCTCCCCCACCCCACCAGACCGTAGGACGCGGCGTAGAAGTAGCTCTCGATCGGCCGGCCGTTGGGCGACAGCAGCCATGTCAGCTCGATGACGTTGTTGAGTTGCAATCCACTTTCAAAGGTGTAGACGGGATAGTACCCCTCGAAGCGCAGCCAACTTCGCTGGAAGCCGCTGGCGACGATCTGGCAACTACTCTTGTTATAGAAGACGACGTGGGGGTTGCGCTCGAACAGGTCACCGACGCGCCATTGGCGCGGCGCCCACGCCGAACCGGGGACGCCCAACTCGTAGAGGGTGTAATATTCGTTGTTGCCCGGGCTGGTGTCGGTGCCACGGTACACCCTGTCACCCCGAATCCACAACTCTTCCCACTCGGCGCTGATCTCGTTGCCTTTGGTGTGGTAGAAGCGGTCGAAGAGCGTTTGCGTCTGGTGGCGAGCTTGCGATCCGGTGCTGTGGCGCACTTCGTAGAGGCGGCCGTCGCCGATCATGAAGTCGGCCATGTCGAAGATGGGCGCCGAAGGGCCGGCGGCGTTGAAGATGATCGGCAGGTAGACGGTGGTGGATGCCGCGGTCGCCTGGCCCGTCTGCGCCGGAGCGTCGGCCCGGGTGAACCAGATGAGCAGTAGCGAGGCGATGAGGACGGTGAGCTTGTTCATGGTTTGCTTCGGCGTCGCGCCACGGGAATTATCCTCGTTCGTCCCAACGGGGCGCAATAGTTATTCAGCCCGCCTTCATACGGTATAATCCCCGGCAAAGCCCAACAGGAGAAGTACATGACCACACCCACCCTTGATCCCACAGCCCTTCGCCGGCAGTTCCCCGCCCTGCAGCGCGAGATCGACGGCCGCCCAGCCGTGTTCCTCGACGGCCCCGGCGGCACGCAAGCGCCCGAGCGAGTCATCGACGCGCTGGCCGGCTATCTGCGGCGGGGCAGCAGCAACCTCGGCGGGCCGTTCCAGACAAGCCGTGAGGCCGACGCCGCCACCGACGCCGCCCGCGCGGCCATGGCCGACATGCTCAACGCCCGGCGGCCGGAAGAGATCGTCTTCGGCCAAAACATGACCAGCCTGACCTTCAGCATCAGCCGCGCCCTGTCGCGCGAGTGGCAGCCGGGGGATGAGGTAGTCGTGACGCGTATCGACCACGACGCCAACATCTCCCCCTGGCTGCGCGCGGCCGAAGATCGCGGCGTCACCGTCCGCTGGCTCGACTTCCGCACCGAAGATTGCACACTGGCCCTCGACACGCTGCCCGGCCTGCTGAACGAACGCACGCGACTGGTGGCAGTCAGCTACGCGTCGAACGCCGTGGGCACCATCTCCGACGTAGCCCGCGTGGCCGAGCTGGCCCACGCCGTTGGCGCACTGGTCTACGTCGACGCCGTCCATTACGCTCCGCATGGCGTCATCGACGTGCAGGCGCTGGATTGCGACTTCCTGGCTTGCTCCGTCTACAAGTTCTTCGGGCCGCACACCGGCGTCCTCTATGGCAAGTATGAGCATCTGGATCGGCTGTCGGCCTACAAGGTGCGCCCCTCGTCCGACACGCCGCCGGGCAAGTGGGAAACGGGCACGCAGAGCTTCGAGAGTCTGTGCGGCGTGGCGGCGGCCGTGGAGTACCTTGCCGATCTGGGAGGCGAGGGAGGCTTCCGCCGCGAGCGGATCGCGCGTGGCATGGACGCGATCAAGCAGTACGAGGCGACGCTGAGCGAAGCGTTCCTGCAGCGGGCGACGGCCGTGCCCGGGCTACGCGTCTATGGCATCACCGACATCGAGGAGCTACCGCGCCGGACGCCGACCTTCGCCGTCAGCCTGGCCGGGTGGACGCCCGAGGCGCTGGCGACGGCGCTGGGCGAGCGGGGCATCTTCGTCTGGCACGGCCACTATTATGCCGTGGCCGTCATGGAGCGGTTGGGCGTGCTCGACCAGGGCGGCCTGGTGCGCATCGGTTTCACCCATTACAACACCCACGACGAACTGGATCGACTCATCACGACGCTGCAGGAGCTGGCCGCGGCCGCGCCCTAGCCGATTATGAGCGCCGGTTGACAGGCCGGGAAGGGTATGCCATAATCCGCAAATCATTCGCGGCCCAGTCGCCGCACAGCCATCTTTAACCTCGGGAGGTGGTGCTTAATGAGTAGTTACTTATTCACCTGCACCGTAGCGCTACCTCCTCGTGAGAGTTAGTAGCGCTACGGTGCAAAACAAAGGCCCTGTGTTTCACACAGGGCCTTTGGCTTTTCTGGGGGATTTCTTCGCTCGTACCAGGCGCCTGGGTGCTTCTCTTCAGGAACCCATTGATCTTTGCGCAGTACGGACAATGAGGTCTTGCGTTTTGGCGTTCTAGAACTCTTCCTGGCTCGGCGGATAATCCAGCGGCGACTCTGTCATGCCGTAGACATCCGCTGACAAAGTAGGAGCCGCCACCGGGCTGGAGGAGGGCGCGGGCGGCAATTCACCCGACTGGCGCCGAATCCACTCCTCATACTTCGTGCCGTCGGGCATCGTCGCGTTGGCCAACGTCCGGGCGGTCGAGAGCGCCTTCAGCGACACACGCGCGCCAAACAGGAACGCCCCTTCCAGATTCGCGCCGTTCAGACGCGCCTCGTCCAGATTCGTCCCGCTCAGATTGGCCTCAGACAGATTCGCCTTCTCCAGATTGACCCGGCTCAGGTTGGCCCAGCCCAGATTTGCGCCGGCCAGATTAGCCCGCTCCATATTGCCATAGGCGAGGTTACTCTCCACCAGGTTGCCCCGCTCCAAGTTCGCGCCGTTCAACTGAATTCGCTCGCCAGTAACTTTAGAGAGATTCGCTTCGATCATCGCCGCCCCGCTGAAGGCAGCTCCTTCCAGTTGTGCGCCGGTGAAATCAGCTTCGTTGAGCGAACTGAGACCAAAGTCGGCGCCGCGTGCGTCGACCTCCGTCAGGTTAGCCAGGTCCAGGTTGGCGCGCGTGAGCTTGGCCTCTTCCAGGTTGGCTGCGCTCAGATTACCGTAGCTGATGTCGGCGTCCTGGAGGTCGATGCGGTTCAGAAAAGCATTGCTCAGGTTTGCCCAACTGAGCTGCGCGCCGGGCAGCTTCGCGCCGGCGAGGTGGGTGTTGGCCAGCGTTCCGTCCGTCAGCCAACCCTTGGCGTCGAGCTCGCGGATAGCCCGCTCAGCCAAGCCGGCATCGCCGCTGGCCACTTCGCGGATCAGCTGGGTCTTCGCCAATTGGCTCTCACGAGCCAACTGGGCATCTTCCTGTGCTTTGCGCTGATTCTCAAGGTAGGCAAGCAACTCTTCTTCGCGACGCCGCCCCAGCGATTCCGTCAGCAAGACGACCAGGCCGACACCCAACAAGGTGAACGCCAGCCCCCGTGCATACTCATTGATCAGCATCCCCGGCTGATAGCCGAGCCAACCCAAGAAAAGCGCCAGCAGCACCAGGATGCCTACGATAAGCTGGACGTTCGATCCCTTTTGATTTCCGGACATTTCAGACACTACCTCCGCGCGTTTGCGCGCGCTCCGACTCGCTTCTCGAATTCACTCCCCGGCTTACAGGTCGTTGGGGATTTCGTCGTTGTAATCGATGGTGATCAACCCTTGCTCGATCGCGTCGACGACGCTCATATCGCCTCGTGGCGCGGCTGTCGCGCTCAAACGGCGATTGGGGTTGATCTCTACCGCCTTCTCGATCTCTTCCATCAGCAGCCGGGGCCACTTCTTGATGGCGTCAGCCTGGGCAGCCTGGACGCGCCAGATGAGATTGCGGTTGTCCTGCTGAAGCTTCTGGATCAGGTCGTCGACGGCCGCCAGCTCTTCGTGGCGCATCTGGTCGGCGCGGCGCGCGGCCGACCATTTCTGCTCGTTCTCCAGTTCAAAGGATTGCCACTTCTGGTTCAGGTCGATCTCGAAGTTCTTCAGCTTGTCCTGAACCTCTTGCAGGAAGCCGTCCCAGCGGGCCTGCATCCGGTTCGACTCAAGGCGCAGCATCTCCGACGCCTCTCGCTTCTGCTGCTCCAGCTGCTTCTGCCAATGGGCGAAGTTCTGGACAGCCATGCGGGCCTCTTTATACTGGTTGCTCAGCATAATCCACTGCTGGGTGAAACGTTCGATCGTGTCCTTGTTCTCATCCAGCGTCGCCTGCCACGCTTCCATTTGGCGAGCGACGTCTCCCTGGTTGCGGCGAACATCGGCGGTCAGATTGGTCGTGATGTCTCGCAGTTCGGCCTGGTCGCCGGTCAACGATTGGATGCCGGCCTCGGCTTTCATGAAGCTGTTGCTCAACGTAGTCAACCGCTCGGAGAGGGGCATGATGCGGTTGTTGAGTTCGTTGACCGTCGCTTTCAACTCGGTAGTGTCCTGGGCCATGGGCCGCAACTCTTCTTGCGTCCGCTCAAGGTCGGAGATGCGTCCCAACAACTTCTCGTTGCTCTCTGTCAGCCCTTCCAGTGTGTTGGCCAGCGGCTGGAATCTGCTCTCCTGCGTGCCGATGAGGTTCGACAACCGGACTTCCTCGGCCTGGCGCAGTTCTAATTCCTGCTCAAAGCGGTCGAGCAGCGGCATGATCTCCCGCACGAAACTCATCTTCTCTATCGACTCTTCCAGCTCGTTCTGGCGCGCGGTGATCGGCTCGAAGCGACCGTCCACCAATTCATTCTGCAGCCCCAGTTGCTCGACTTGCAGGGTCAATTGCTGTTGTGCCTGGGCCAGATCGGCCAGCTGCGCGTCGAGACGCGAGAATTCGAGCGCCAGATCTTCAGGCTGGGATGCGAGGCTCTCACGCAGCTTCACGCCCCACTCCTCTTCCAGAGCCGACATGCGCGTCTGGTTTTGGGCAACCATATTCTCGATGTGTTCCTGCAGGGAAGCCGCCAGCATGCCGATGTTGGCCTGCGATTCAGACGCCAACGAACCGATACCGGCCTGCGATTCGGCCGCCACCCGGCTAATGCTCTCTTCAATCGAGGCGTAGCGTTGCTCCATTCGCTGGATGGCCTCTGCCTGCTCGGCCTGCACCGCGACGAGCCGCTCTTGCTCCTCAACGCCGAACGTGGACGACATATCGGACAGCAGACGGCTCTCCAACAGAACGTGTCGGGATTCGACACGCTCCTCAATTGATTTGATCGTCTGGTCGGTCTCTTCGCGCAGACGAGTGCGCTCTTCCTGCAACCGGGCGATCTCTTGTTGCCAGCGGGCGCGCTCTTCATCCATATTTGGCAGACGCTGGAGTTGCGCATTCATGTTGGACAGATGCCATTCCAGATCCTGGAGCCGCTGCTCCGTGCCGGCTGCGTTGGCGTCCAGGTCGGGCAGGCGCTCGAATCGCTCCGAGAAATTATTGACGTGCCATTCTAATTCCTGGATTTTTTGCTCCCGGTCGGCCAACTCCCGGCCTTGCTGGGCGATTCGCTGCTCCAGTTCGGCCATCTTTCGGCTGGATTTACGGCGCTCTTCGTCTAACCATTTGAGATGATTGCGTAGTTCGGTTAGTTCGCGCGTCTGAGCGGTGTTTGAACTGAGTGACATCAGTGGGACTCCTTAGGCATCATGGATGTCGTCCGGTGAAATTATGTAGATCGGCGCTATGGCTGCGCGGAGGAATGAAATATGATCCAATTAGTCTTTGCAGCCGCGAGAGCAAGCGAACCGCCGTCACGATGAGTAACCTCGCGGCTTCTGACTCATTGAAATATTGCCACATGAGTATTAAAGGGAACATGAATAGGACGTGAAATGTTACGTCTTCTTGGATGAATCACTCGTGAAATCAATGTTTAACCACGGATTGACACGGATTCAGACGGATATAGCGGATACATTCTCGTTAGAGAAAGCAATCCGTATAATCCGCATCTTATCCGTGGCAATCCGTGGTTAAATATTTACCGGAGGCCTTGCTAATTGCCCGCAGGGGGAAGCAGCCCGAACAACACCCGAACCGGCCGGGTATCATTGTTGGTGATGAACAGATCGATGTTGGATTCCTCAAAGACCCCCGCCTCGCCCAAGTCCTGATAGAGAACCAGGAACAGCGAGTCCGTCTCCGGCACGTTCTCCAACTCGATGACGACGTCGCGATGGATGCCGGGGGTTAGCAGCACCTGGCCGAGCGCCCGCCCCTGCAGACCGTCGGCATTGGTGTGGATCGCCGCCCAAGTGTTGACGGGGGTCACAATGGTGGCCACGGTGACTGTGTCACCTTCGCCCAAACGCTGATCGTTGATGAAGACGTGGGCGCCGGCGTCGGTGCGGAAGGCGGCGGCGTTGGGCAGACGGCCGTTGTAGCGCACCGGCTGGTCTTGCCCCGGGAAGTTGAAAGCGTCGCCCGCTTCGGTGTCTTCGTGCAGCCGGGCGAACAGCTGCACCGTGATCGCCGACTGCAACAAGGTGACAGTCACTTCCTCGTTCAACCCGTCCTGCAGCGCGGCCGTGCCGATGATGAACCCCGGCTGCCCCTCTTCCTCGTTGTAGATAGCCACGTAACCCGGCCCGTTGCTGATAGCCCGCTCGATCGTCACCGTGCCGTCGATCACCGGCTGGTCGAGAACCAGCACATCGGGCGGGTAGGTGGCGTTGAACGAGGCGACGATTGGCTGCCCGTTGCGCAGCAGCGGCCGGTCGGCGTCGGGGAACTCCAGCACCCTCTCCTCGCCGTCATCCTCATGCAGAACGGCGTAGAGCACCGGCGTGGCTGCCCGCCAATTGATCGTGATCGATACGTCCTCGTGGACACCGGACTCCATGAACAGGCTGCCGATGACCGGCCCCACCTGCCCGCCCTCGTCGGCATGGATGACCACCCAGGTCGGCTCCAGCAACTCGATGAGGCGCAGCGTCACGATGCTTTCCTCGGTCACGTCCTGGTCGTCGGCCTCAATGATGGGGAAGGGTAGCTGCAGGTCAACGGTGAACGCCGCTTCCGGTTCGCCGGGAAACGGTTCGTCTACGCCGGGGAAGTCGAACACGCCCTTTGTGCCCACATCGAAGTGGACGCCGGCCAGCAGCGCCTCGGTCGCCATGTCGATGTCGACGGTGACTTCCACGTCGTCATGGACGCCGGCCGCCAGCGGCACACGGCCGATGACGTCGTCGGCCGCGCCCTCGCGCGTGCGGTAGATGACCAACCACCCCGGCGCAGGCAGGCTCACCTGGCCGGCGACGAGAACGCCGCTCTCGTCCAGTGGCTGGTCGGCGATGACCACGCCGGGAGAGACGGGCGTCGGTTCGGGAGTGGGCGTGCGGGTGGGCGTCGGCTCGGGGGTGACGAAGCGCGTGGCGGTGGCGGTCGGCCGGGCGGTCGTCGTGGCATCGGGCGCATCTTCCGCACGGGAACAACCCGCCAGCACAAGCAGAATCAACAAAAGGGCCAAGCCCCACGAGAACCGGAGTGTAGCGTTCACCATATCACCTGATCGGAATCCAGCGGGTGATTGTAGCCTTAAATTGTTGGGTTGCCAGTGGCTCTATAGTGGCGTTTAAGGTGGGTTTGGGAAGAATAGAACTTCCTTCGCCCTAAATTTGGTGATAATCTTTGCTGGCTCGGCGGCAAAATTAATTGCCTCTTGCTCCATCTGCAAAGGCTGACATCGAATGCACCAAAATGGAGGTTTTATGAGTGACCACATGCGCGTAACAGTTGAAATCGGCCCAAAGGGCAAGAAGTCCGTGGCGGTGGCGATCGATTGGCCCGGCCTCTCGCGCGGGGCGAGCACCGGGGAGAAGGCCGTCGAGAAGCTGCGCGCCTATATGCCGCGCTACGCGCCGGTAGCGGTGCTGGCCGGCATGGGCGCGGCGTTCGACGCACTCAATGACGTTGACGTGGTGGAGCAGTATCCGGGTACGGGCTCAACCGACTTCTGGGGCATCTCCTTTGCATTTTCGAGCATCGACAAGCGAGAGATGACGGCCGACGAGTTAGAGCGTGAGCTGAAGTTGATGCAAGCGGGTTGGGCGTTTTTCGACGAGGTGCGCGGGCGGGTGTCGGCCGAACTGCGAAAGGGGCCACGCGGCGGCGGCCGAGATCGGGACCAGATCGTACGGCACGTATTATTCAATGAACGGGATTGGGCGAAGGGGATTGGCGTGGTCGCGGCCGATGAAGCGTTACTGGATGATGATGGATTGGCAACGTATCGCGCCGCTTATTGCCAGGCGATACGAGAACACCACTCAGAAGGCAAGATGGCTAAGAAATGGCCGCTGCGATATATGATTCGGCATACGGCTTTTCATACGTTGGATCATGCTTGGGAGATGGAGGATAAGGATTTGACGGCGGTTCAGTCGTAAAACTCCGGCGCTGTTTTGAGCATCTCCCACTGCTCCACATCATGCCCAAAAATCACCAAATCGATGTTCTCCCGCTCGACTAGATCAAGCAGTTTGATCGTACTGGCATAGGTCGCATCGGCGTCGGGGTCACTAACATCCTCTGGCTTATCACGTGTAAAGCCCATACCAAAAGGCACAGCATCAACCGTCAATAAAACTGCCCCCGTCTCAGGCAGCCGCACCAGCACCGACTGATGCCCAGGCACATGGCCGCTCGTCTCAATCAGCTCCAGCCCCGCCAGCAGTTCGGTGTCGCCGTCCACCAGGCGAATGCGCTCCATTGGCTGATCCCATTGCTCTCGAATGCTGGCATAACGCGGGTTGGTCGCCGCATCCTCATGATGCCGGCGCTGGACGACGTATTGCGCCTTCGTGAAGGCCGCGTG
>CAYNOL010000008.1:0-20457 GCA_964398825.1 uncultured Ardenticatenaceae bacterium | reverse complement strand
AATCATTCTCCTGTGCGAATCAGTTCATTGGGGCATCATCAACGTGTCGGCCGAGTAAACAGGTCGCAGCTCGTAAAGCAGCCTAATCCCAACGGCCGCCACCCAAGTTATCAAGTCGACCGCCTTCAACTGCCAAAGAGATGGTTTAGCCTCCAAGGAAATTCCAAATGCCCCACACAACTCCAGAGCCGAAGACAAAAGCGATTACGCCTATCAGAAGTGCTCCGCCTTGTTCTACCCTGTCAAATGTCCGTGTGGGTGGGTTTATGCCAATCAGTACGCAAACTTCCCTCTCAACAGGATCGACCACGCGTGACAAAATTTCGCGCGCGGGCGTCGGATACTCACCCGCCTTCATGAGTTCCTTGTAGCTGGATTGGAGCACTTTGATGAGCCCTGCCAATACAGCGGGGATTGTTATAAGACGAAGTATGGCAGGGCTTGCCACCTCACCCATCATGAATAACAGTTGAATGAGTGCCCACGCGAGGCCCAGTGCAATGCCGGCTGTGATACCTACCTTCGCAAACCCCCATTTTGCCAGAGACGCCGCTTTTCCGGCGTAATCTTTCCCCCGAAGGGCAGCATTAAATTGCGTCAATTTTTGCACTGCAGCATCGGAATCATGCACATGCGTGATAAGGCGATTGGCAGGGCCTTGACTGCTGTCGATGATGCCACGCGTGACCATGGCCCGTGTCAAGATGTCACTTTTTTCCGCCTCGTTAATCGCCACCTTGTAAGTTTCGACAAGCCGCGTAACGCTGTTTTCCAACTCTCGCTTATCCGTCATGTTAACCATTGCTTATCTCCCTACTTTCGGATTGATGAATACCTGAATACAGGCTACGATGTCTGGGCTGAATGGTCTGTTGACACCCAGTGCAGGGTTATCAATTTGGCATCAATATGCCAGAGAAAGCTTTTCTCAAACGTCCAATTAGCTGAGATTCACGAGAAGCACTCTTGAGGCGCCGGCCAACAGGGCCGGAAAGGTGACATCACAGACGTTTATCGAGTTGTCTTCTTGGTGTCGAACCGTATGTTGTATCGCTGGCACGAATAGACTGGACCTGGATGAGGGGGATGGGTCCATGGCTGGTAGCCACGTTTCCTCCACTGGACATAATAGTTGATTTTATTATCGTGGTCAATAACTGCCGGGCAGCAGTTAGGCCCGCCGCCCACGGCTGAACGCAACCCTCACGGCAAGGGGGCCGCCACCCCCCGCTCCGCCTCCCACCACATCCTCCTCCCATCCGTCACGACCTCCACCGTCCCCAGCTCATCCGTCCGCAGCACCACCGCCCCCACTGCCGCCGCCCGCGCCAGCATCGCCGGGTGGGGGTGGCCGTAGTCATTGTCCGCCCCGGCGGAGATGATGACCACGTCGGGCGCGACGGCCGCCAGGAAGCGGGCGCCGCTCGACGTGTTAGCGCCGTGGTGCCCGGCCTTCAGGACCAGCGAGGCCAGCTCCCGGCCGCTGCCGAGCATGGCCGCCTCAGCCGCTTGCTCGGCGTCGCCGGTCAGCAGCAGCGCGAAGTCGCCAAAGGTGACGCGGCCGACGATCGAAGCGGCGTTGCGGTTGTCGCCGCCGGGCGGCGCGCCGACGTGGAGTATCTCCAACCCCACGCCGTCGTCGAGCCGCATCGTCTCGCCCGGCTGGGGGACATGGAGCGGGCGGCCGCGCGCCGCCGCCGCGTCCAGCAGCGCGGCGTAGGCGGTGTCGCCGTCGGCCGCCGCGCCGTTGCTCAGCAGCACCCCCACGTCGTAGCGGTCCAGCACATCTACCAGTCCGGCCACGTGGTCGAGGTCGGGATGGGTGGCGATGACCACGTCGATGGAGCGATCCCAGAAGGGCATCTGCCGTCCCAGTTGATCGAGCAGCACCGTCGGATACCGGCCGCCGTCAATGAGCACCTGGCGGCCGTTGGGCGTGCGGATGAAGATGGCGTCCCCCTGCCCCACGTCGAGGAAGGCGACGTGGAGACGGCCATCGGGCCGGTTGGCATAGACGGCCCAGGCGAGGATAGCGGCCAGGGCGACGGCGACGCCGCCCATGACGGTGCTACGGGATAGCGGGCGCGCTCGGGGGATGGGCGACATCCCGTCCCGTTGGCGTCGGGCACGGGCGATGGTAACGACGGCGATGAGCGTGTAGAGGAGCAGCAGGCCCGCCGCCGGCAGAGGCAACGGCACAGACGCGGCGGGCATGGCCGCCAGAAGGCGCACCATGCTGATGGTGTAGTGCAGGAATGGCCAGGCTACCAACCCGGCCAATTGCCCCAGCGCCGGGTGGATAAGGCCCAGCAGTAGGGTCAGGCCGCCGGCGGCCATGACCGCCGGTTGCGCGGGCAGGATGAGGACGTTGGCCGGCAGGCTGGCGACGGAGAGGCGGCCGAAGTGGAAGAGGATGAGCGGCAGGGTCAAAGCTTGGGCGGCGGCCGTTGGTACAAGGATATTGTCAATCAGACCAAATAATGGTTGAGGGAAGGTAAGCGCGCTTTTTCGCAGCTGCCGCGACCATGGGCCCGCATAGAGCAGCAATCCCAACGTAGCCGCGAAACTGAGTTGGAAGCCAACGTCCCATAGGGTGCCGGGCCGGGTTAAGGTCATAAAGAACGCGGCAGTGAACAAACCGGCCAGAGCCAGCGTCGGCCGTCCCATCAAGCGGAAGCCGACAAGATAGGTGATACCCATGATGGCCGCTCGCACGACCGACGCCGACGCACCAACCAGCAGTGCATAGAAGCCAATGATCAGTATGATAAGCAGGGCCGCCCTGCGCCGTGGCAGAAGCGGCGCGCTTAACCGGTCAAGCATAATGATAATCAGAGCGATATTGAACCCGGAGATAGCGATGATGTGAGTCATGCCCGTCTCGCGGAAGGCGTCGCTGAGGGCCCGGGGCATACCGCTGTCGTCGCCGAGCAGAATGCCGGTCAACAGCGCGGCGTGGGGCTCGGGCAGGGCGGCAGCGAGGGCGGCCCGGCCGCGGCTCTTCAGCGCCAGCAGCAGCCGCATCAGCGGCGAGCCGCCCCCTTCGGCCACGACGTCGACGCGCGGGAAGGACATAAAGCTGTCGATTCCCTGCCGCTCCAAATAGGCGGCGTAGCCGGGGTCGCCGACGGCGATGGGCGCAGCCAGGTCGCCCGCCAGCTCGACAGTCGCACCATAGGGAATGGGCGGGAAGCGGCCGGCGCGCACCAGGACGAGGCCGTCGACGGGATGGGCGCGGCCGTCGATGATCAGCTCGTGGACGGCGACGCGCAGGCGCACGTTGGTGTCACCGATTACCGGCTCGACTGCGACTTCACCGCGCAGAGTGATATCCCTTGCGCCGTTGTAGTAGGCGATGTCGGCGGCCGAGAGGGGGGGTTGCGTGACGGCCAGCCGCGCTCCGCCCAGCGCGACGGCCGCCAGAAAGGCCACCGCCAGCCCGACGCGGCCGCGCCGCCACAGCAATGCGGCGATGATAACGAGGGCGAGCCCCGCCGCCAGCCAGGACAGCAGCGGCGCGGGGAGGCGGTCGGCCAACCAAATGCCGGCCAGCCAACCCGCGCCCCCCACCGGCGCGAGGAAGAAACGCGAATCGACAGGCGGGCGTTCTGTTGCGTTAGGGGTGGCTGGCGTCTCGTTCGCTCCGCTGGACGACATGGGCAGGTGCAATGGCTCGCCGCAATTATAGGTCGAAGCGGCGTGCATACTATATCGCTGGCGGGGCCGGGGTCAATATAATATTGCCGGAAGGGGCACGGACTGCTTGAGGGGCTATCGGCCGTCTGCTAATATTAAGATGCGCGGTAAGTTTGGGGTGGAAAATAGAAGATAGACAAGGGAGTTCAGTCGTCTGAACCGGCACGATTCAGGGTTTACCGTCTTCCTGCGAATCTATCTACTCGTAGCAAGCGTCTGAATATTTCTTCGTATGAGTACCGGCCTGGAAAGCAATACGCACCGAATTCTAGTACTGGATGATAACTTCTCGATGCAGAGGCTCGTCTCGACGGCGCTGCAGAAGGCCGGCTTCGAGGTCTCGACGGTGTCGTCGGCCGAGGAAGGGCTGGACAACATCCAGCGCTTTGGCCTGCCCCACCTGGCGCTGGTCGACATTCACATGCCTTTTGGTATGAACGGGCTGGAGTTTTGCGAGACGATCCTGTCGTTCACCGACTTGCCGATCATCATGCTGACGGCCATCAACGAAGACGAAACGATCATCCAGTCGATCGACCGGTTCGCCGAGGATTACATCACCAAGCCGTTCAGTCCGGGGGAGATGGTGGCCCGCGTGCGGCGAGTGCTGCGGCGCATCGGGGATTTCGCCTACACGCTGAGCACGGAGACGATCGTGGATGATTATCTGACCGTCAGCTTCCCATACCAACGAGCCTACGTGGAAGAGGCGGAGATCGCATTGACGCCGACGGAGACGAAGCTGCTCTACATCCTGATGCGTCACGCGGGGCAGACGGTGACGGCCGATTTCATCCTGCGCCGCCTGTGGCCCATGGAGACGGCCTACGAGGATCGGCTGCGCGTCTACATCCACCGGCTGCGGCGCAAGATCGAGAAGCAGCCGGAACGCCCCAAATACATCCTCTCGCAGCGCGGAGTGGGGTACTCCTTTGCGCGATTTTAGCGCTTAGCGAGCGGTCTCGGCCGCTTCGGCGGCAACCATGGCCGCTTGCTGGTCGGCCTGCACCTTGTGCATGCCGTTCTGTACCACCTTCAGCGTCCGCATTAAATCCTCTTCCAGTTTGTTGAGCACGTCCATGATATAGACGTCGGCATCCTGGCGCAGCGCGTCAGAGTCGCGGCGCGCCCGCTCGACGATGTTCTCGGCCCGCGCCTGGGCGGCGCTGACGATGGCATCCCGCTTCACCAACTCCCCGGCCTCCTGGCGGGCCAAGTCGCGGATGCGCTCGGCCTCCTCTTTGGCCTGGGCCAGGATGCGCTCCTTCTCAGCCTCGATCCGGTTTGCGCGCCTAATCTCCTCCGGCACGGCCACACGCATTTGGTCGAGGAGACTGTAGACCCGCTCCTCATTGACGATCAGATACGCGCTGAGGGGAACGCGGGTGCTCTCGTTCAGCGCCTGCTCAAGACTGTCTACCAGATGTTGAATATCCATGCGTGTTCACCTAATCCCGAAGCGGCAAGCCGCCGGAGAAAGAGCCGGCGTCGGCGCTGTTGAAGCGTTCGTAGAGCATGCGAGCGACATTGGGCGGCACCATGCTGGTGATGTCCCCGCCCAGCGAGGCGATCTCCCGGACGGTGCTGCCGCTGACGAAGGAGTTCTCTTCCTTGGTCATCAGGCTGATCGTCTCGATCTCCGGTGCCAGCCGCTGGTTGGCCAGCGCCGAGCGAAACTCAAACTCAAAGTCGGAGAAGACGCGCAAGCCGCGAACGAGCACCTGGGCCCCACTGGCGCGCGCGAAATCGACCAGCAGGCCGGAGAAGGGTCTGATGACGATGTTACCGGGGTTGTCCATGGCCTCGAAGATCATGTTCACGCGCTCGTCGATAGAGAATAGCACCGACTTAGTCGGCCGGCTATGGTCGTAGACGCCGACGATCAACTCGTCAAAGAGGTTGGCCGCGCGAAGGATCAGGTCCAAATGGCCGTAATGCACCGGGTCGAAGGTGCCGGGATAGATCGCCCGTTTGATCAACTTACCCTCCTCTCATCGACGTTGGCGGGCCGGCGCCTAGCTGACGTCGGCCGCGTTCTCCCAAAACTCGCGCACACTCTCGCGCAGCAGCGCGTGCTCCGGTTGCTCCATTTGCGGGTCGGCCTCGAACAACATCGCCGCGTCTTCCTGGGCCATGTTCAGCACCTCGGTGTCATGAAGCAGCGAGGCCATGCGCAACTCCGGCAAGCCGCTCTGCCGCCGCCCGAAGAACTCGCCCGGCCCGCGCAGCTCCAGGTCGCGCTCGGCCAGCACGAAGCCGTCGTTGGTCGCTTCCAATGCCTCCAGCCGCTGCTCGGCCTCGGCCGACACGTCCTCGGCGATGAGGATGCAGTACGACTGGTGCTGACCCCGACCGACGCGGCCGCGGAATTGGTGGAGCTGGGCCAGGCCGAAGCGGTCGGCCCCCTCGATAACGATGACGGTGCTGTTGGGCACGTCGACGCCTACCTCGATGACCGACGTCGCCACCAGCATGTCGGTCTCGTGGGTGGCGAAGGCGCGCATGGCAGCGTCCTTCTCACCGGAGCGCAGACGGCCGTGAACCAGGCCGACGCGCCGGTCGGGGAACACCTCGCTGCTGAGGCGCTCGAACTCCTCTACGGCGGCCTTGGCGTCGATGCTGTCTGACTCCTCGACCAGCGGGTAGATGATGTACGCCTGTCGCCCCTCGCCCGTCTGCCGGCGGATGAAGTTGTAGGCTCGCTCTCGCTCCGACGCCCGCAGCCAGCGCGTCTTGATCTCCTGTCGGCCGGGGGGCATCTCGTCGAGGATCGACATGTCGAGATCGCCGTAGAGGGACAGGGCCAGCGTGCGCGGAATCGGCGTGGCCGACATGACCAGCAGATGGGGGCTGATGGCGTCGCCGTTGTCCGACGGCCCTTTCTCGCGCAGCGCGGCGCGCTGGTCGACGCCGAAGCGATGCTGCTCGTCGACGATGGCCACGCCCAGCCGCCGGAAGGCCACCGACGGCTGGATGAGCGCGTGGGTGCCGATGGCGATTTGGATGCTGCCGTCGGCCAGTCCTTCGTAGACGGCTTGCCGCTCGGCCGCGGGGGTGCTGCCGGTCAACAGCGCCACGGTGAGGCCCAGCGGCTCCAGCAACGCGCACAGGCCGCGGTAATGCTGCTCGGCCAGGATCTCGGTGGGGGCCATGAGCGCCGCTTGCGCGCCCGACCAGGCGGCCGTCACCATCGCCGCCGCGGCGACAATCGTTTTGCCGGAGCCGACGTCGCCCTGCAGCAGCCGGTTCATCGGCCGGCTTTGAGCCACGTCGGCGCGAATCTCCTCGACGACGCGTTGCTGCGCTCCGGTCATCCGGAACGGCAATGCGTCGACGAAGACGGCGAACTGCTCCGGCTCAATGGCCAGCGGCATGCCGTTGTGGCTCTGCCAATCGCGCCGCTGCCGCTGCATGCCAAGCTGCAGCAGGAACAGCTCATCGTAGGCCAGCCGTTGCCGTGCCCGGCGCATCGTCTCGTGGCTGTCGGGGAAGTGGAGTTGCTGGATAGCGTGGGGCAGCGAGTAGAGGCGGCGGCGCTTGCGGATCGCCACCGGCAGCGGATCGGGCACGCGCGCGGCCCACTCCTTCACCGTCCGCTGCATCAGGTCGCGCATCTTGCCCGCGTTCAGCCCTTCGGTCAGCGGGTATATGGGCACGATGCGACGCGTGCGCAGCGGCTCCAGCTCCAGCGGTTCCCACTCCGGCGAGTTGAACACCAGCCGGCCCAGGAACATCTCGACCTTGCCGCTGAGAACTACCTGCATGCCGGCCGGCAGCTGATCGGCCAGCCACGGTTGGCCGAACCACGTCGCCTGCACTGACCCGGTGCCGTCGTTGATGATGCTCTCCACCATCGCCTGGTTGGTGCGCGTGCGGCGGGTCTTCGTCTGCCAGATGGTGCCGATGATCGTCACTTGCTCGCCGTATTGCAGCCGGTTGATCGGCTTGAGCAGGGTGTAGTCATCGTAGCGGCGGGGGAAAAGGTAGAGCAGTTGCCAGATCGTCTCCACGCCCAGCTTGTTCAGCTTCTCGGCGATCTTGGGGCCGACGCCCTTCAGCGTCGTGACCGGGCGGGACAGCCCTTGCGGATCGGCCGCCGATTGAGGCGTATCCGGCTCGTCGGCCTCCTCCGGCCGGACGACTTCCTCGTCGTCAAGCGGCTCCTCGTCGAACGCCTCTTCTTCCTCGTCCGCCTCGGCCACGGGCGGGGGCGTGGGTGCTTCGGCCCTGGGCGGCCGGGCGGGGCGTTGCGCGGGTGGGGCCGGGCGCTCCGCCGGTCGGCCGGGCGCGGCCGAGCCCAGACGGGCCCGCCGCCGCTCCAGGTTTTGCAGGATCGTATCCAGCGCCTTGGCCCGCGCCTGCGTGCCGGGCAGCTGATTGTAATCCATCAGAATTTGGGAAACCTGTTCAGCCAGCGCCAAATCGCTTTCGTCAACGGCCTCTTCGCGGGCCTGCGACACCCAGAACACAGCGAACTGGCGGATGCCGCCGACAACCGCCTTGTTCTGATATCCTTGCTGTTTTTCCAAATCGAGCACCCGCTCGAGTCGTTTCAGTGCTCGTTCCATATTTCCGTTACCACGACTCCCACGCATAGACGGCCGTCGCCCTGTTGGCTAATGGGCGCGTCCGGCTATGGTTCTATTCCGCGCCGAGGATATAGGTGTAATGCGCCTGCCCACCCTCGACGACTTCGACTTCCACATCCGGGTAGCGTTCGCGGATGTGATCGGCCGTCTCAGCGGCCTTTTCTATCGTCGCGTCCGCGCCGTAGTACAGCGTGACGATGCCGCACTCTTCCATTTCCATCTGCTCCAGCAG
Source organism: uncultured Ardenticatenaceae bacterium (assembly GCA_964398825.1). Classification (GTDB taxonomy): domain Bacteria; phylum Chloroflexota; class Anaerolineae; order Promineifilales; family Promineifilaceae; genus Promineifilum. The sequence goes on along the minus strand of CAYNOL010000008.1, from coordinate 11,940 downwards.
ATCGTCGAGCACGGTCAGCTCGTCGGAGCCGGACGCGCACAGGCGGCCGTCCACCAGGGCGATGATCGAGCCTTCGATCACCTCGACGCCGTTGAGCTCCACCGAGCGCGTGGCCCGGGTGATCTCCCCCGTCTTCACCAGACGCAGGGCGCTCTCCATGGCCCGGGCGTTTGTTGCCACGTCGCTCTCCGGCCGCAGCGCCATCAACGCGGCGATGCCCTGGGGCATCGAGCGGCTGGGCACGACGGCCACATCCTTGCTGCTCAGATCGCGCGCTGCTTCGGCCGCCAGGAATATGTTCTTGTTGTTGGGCAAGACGACGACTTTGTCCGTCTCAAGCCCTTCAATGGCCTGGAAGATCTCCTCGGTGCTCGGGTTGTTGGTCTGTCCGCCGTTGACGACATGGGCCGCGCCGAGGCTCTGGAAAACCGACGACAAACCCGAGCCGGAAGCGACGGCCACAACGGCCACCTGCCCCGGCGTCACCGTTACCACAGGCGGCGGGGCGGCCGGCGCGGCGTGGACGATCTCTTCCATTTGCTGCTGCATGTTTTCGACTACCACATCGGTAACGTGGCCGAGGCTGACGCCGTAGCTCAGCGGCTCGCCGGGGTCCTTCACGTGGATGTGGACCTTGATCGTCTTGTCATCGCCGACGACGACGGTGGAATCACCCATGGCGTCGATGCGCGAGCGAACTTCCAGGACGTTGAGATTATGTCCCATGAGGATGAACTGCACGTCATAGGGGAACTCCAGCGAGCCCCCATCGGGCACGGCCAGCGCCTGGGCGGGCAGCGGCCCATCGGCTGCGCCTATCTCGCCCATCCGGTGGCCGTCGAGCGACAGCTTGCCCTGGGCATAGCGCATCATCCCCTCGAGGATGTAGACCAGCCCCTGCCCGCCGGAGTCGACGACGCCGGCCTGCCTCAGGATGGGCAGCTGCTCCGGCGTGCGTTCCAGCGCTTGCTGGCAGCGCTCCAGCACGCGCTCCAGCATGAAGCGCAGATCTTCGCTCTTGCGGGCGGCGTCGGCCGCCTCGGCCGCGCCCTCGCGGATGATGGTGAGGATGGTGCCTTCCACCGGCCGCATGACCCCCTTGTAGGCCGTGTCGGATGCCGCCTGGAACGCCTGGGCCAGATCGACGGTGTTGAACGACTCGGCGTGGCTCAGCCCGGCGGCGATGCCGCGCCAGATTTGGCTGAGGATGACGCCGGAGTTGCCGCGCGCGCCCATGAGCGCCCCCTGGGCGATCTGCCCGGCGACGCGGCCGACGTGGGTATCTTCGCTGTTCTCGACGCGGGCATAGGCCGAGCGCATGGTCAGCAGCATATTCGTGCCCGTGTCGCCGTCGGGGACGGGAAAGACATTGAGCGCGTTCACATGATCGCGGTTCTGTTCGAGCCAAAGCAGCCCGGCGCGGGCCATTTTCCGCAATTGCGGCCCCGTGCAGCGCAACCACTTGCCGCTGGTGGTGGTTGGGGCTGTGATTGAATCAAATGCCGTGGACAATTCTCTCTATTCCTCCGCAACGCCGACGCTATTTTTGGTCACCCATGCGTAATCCCTGCACATAGACATTGACCGCGTGCACGGGCAGACCCAGCGCTTTTTCGACGTGGAATTTAACCGTATTTTGAATGCTTTGGGCAACCACGCGGATCCGCACGCCGTATTGGACGATGACGTAGACGTCGATGACGATTTTGTCGCCCTCGACGGTGATCTCCACGCCGCGCCGGTTATCCCGCGATAACAGTTGCGCAATGCCGTTGACGAGGTTCTTGCTGGCCATGCCCACCACACCGTAACATTGGTTCACCGCCTGGTTGGTGATCGTGGCGATTGTGGCCGAGGAAATGTCGATTTTTCCTTTCGAACCCTCTTGCACTGGCATAACTCTTTCTGCTCCTGTCCCTCTGGCGCGCTTGCGCCAAAGACGTCTTTTAGCTATAATTCAGGGTTGTTCTTAATAACGTTGAAATTTGAGGCGACCGAACGGTCGCCTTTCATTCGGGTAAGGTGAAATTATGGCGAAATGTGAAGTATGTGGCAAGGGGCCGATGAGCGGCCATAACGTGAGCTTCTCGCAGCGGAAGACGAAGCGGCAGTTCCGGCCCAATATTCAGAAGACGACGGTTGTCCAGCAGGGGCGTCGTGTTCGCCTGCAGGTGTGCACGCGCTGCCTGAAGACGATGGCGAAGGTTTAACCCGGTTTCCCAACAGGTTCCGAGCTGTTCAAACCTTTCCCGACTGTCCCTTCTTTCGGTAATCAAGTTGTGACCTCGCCGGCGTAAATCGCCGGCTTTTGTTTTTCGGCTGGCTGTCGCCGGCCACGCTTCGGGATTCTACCCGATAACGGCCGCTTAACCCACCTTAGCGACGGCCGCCCCATGCAGGCTACCCCACGTCGCTGGTGAAGACGCGCGCCGCCCCCGCGGCCAGCAGCCCATCGGCCACCGCTATCTCCGTGTCGGCCGTCACGAGAGCGATCATGTTGCCCCCTCGCCCCGCGCCGCTCAGCTTGGCCCCCAACGCCCCGGCTCTCCGCGCCGCGCCCACCAGCCGGTCCAGCGGAGGCGACGAGACAGTCATGCGCGATAGCCACTCGTGGTTCTCGTTCATCAGCGCGCCGGCGGCGGCCAGATCGCCGGCGGCCAGCGCCTCGCGACCGGCGTCGGCGATGCGGCCGCAGGCGTCGAAGATCGCCTCGAAACGGCTAAAGTCGGCCGACCAGCGTCGCCGCACATCCCCCACAACGTCCTTCGTGGCGCTACGCACGCCGGTGTCGCCGATGACCAGCCGCAGCGGCCGGGCGACGGCGAACGGCTCGATCAGCGGCCCCGCCTCGCGCCGCACGAAGTAGACGGGTTGCTCATAGGCGATGACGGTGTTGTCGATGCCGCTCGGCGTGCCGTGGTGCAGCCGCTCCACCTCGTAGGCCAGCGCGGAGACGTCGGCGCGCGACACTTCGTCCCCTCGCCCCAGATAGGCGACCAGGGCCCGAATGACGGCCACGGAGATGGCCGCGCCGCTGCCCAGCCCGCTGGCGATGGGGATGGCGCTGGTGACGCTGAGCGAGTAACCATCGGAGAGAGAGCAACCGAAGAAGCGTTCGACAACGTGAATGACGGCCGCCAGCGGATTGTCATCCTGCACCCGGGAGAGACGAGCCGATCGCCCCAGGTCGGCGGCGATGAGCGCCACGTCGACCCGGCCCGTCTCGACCACATCGGCCCGCGCGCGCAAATGCGTGACGGGCGCGGCCAACGCCGGGCGGCCGTAGACCACCGCGTGCTCGCCGAAGAGAATGACCTTGCCGGGTGCCGTCGCCGAATACATCACCGATATGGTTCAGGACAGGAAGTAGAGGGCGATGACGACCACCACCCCGTAGAGCAGCAGCGTCACCTGGAGCGGCCGATCGCGCAGCAGGATCTCTTCCGGCGCGCCCCCCTCGCCGCGAACGTGGATGAGGTAGAGATAGCGGAAGATGGCGTAGAGGACGAACGGAATGGTCAACATCATCGCGTGATTGTCCGGCAACCCCTCGGCCAGGAAGGTGTAAAGGCTGTAGGCAACGACGGCGCTGGTGGTGACGATCCCCTGCAGCCGGTCGATGAGATCGAGATTGTAATCATCCAGAATGGCGCGGTGGTTGCCCGCCTGCCCGCCCAGAAGCACCAGCTCCGCCCGTCGCTTGCCCAGCGCCATGAAGAGAGCCAGAAAGCCGCCGAAAACGTAGAGCCACGGCGAGAAGCGTTCCACCTCGATGACCGCCACGCCCGCCGCGATGCGCAATACGAAGCCTGCGGCGATGGTCAGCACGTCGAGCAGGACGACGTGCTTCAACCGAAAGGTGTAAGCCACCTGGCACAGCAGATAGATGAACAGGATGGCGGCCAGCAGCGGCGAGATGAAGTAGCCGGCGACGAGGCTGATGGCTGCCAGCAAGATGGCTGCCACGAGCGCCACGCGGGGGCTCAATTGGCCTGACGCCAGCGGCCGCTCCTTCTTGGTCGGGTGCTGCCGGTCGCTCTCGATGTCGGCCAGATCGTTCATCAGGTAGACTGCGCTCGACATCAGGCACAGCAGCAAGAACGCGCCGGTCACCGCCAGAACGCTGGCCGGATCATCGAGCTTGCGGTCGAACAGCAGCGCGACGAAGACGAAAGCGTTTTTGGGCCATTGGCGCGGCCGCATCGACTTGATCAGACCACTCAGCACGAAGTTCCCTCAGATTGCATAATCCCCGTTTTCTATCACGAATGGGGGGCGGAGGCTAATGAGTGATTCGCACGGCCGCGCCTGCCTTGGACAAGAAAAAAGCCTCTCCGCACGGAGAGGCTTTTGTGTTCCAGGAAGAATCATTCGCGTCAGCAAACGGTGGCCGTCGTGTTGAAGAACCAGTTGTAGGCAAAGAACGGGCTGGCTTGGGGCGTTTGCGTGCGAATGGCGATGCGGCTGGCGCCCGCCAACTGGCTGGGGATGTTGAACGTGGCTGTCAGCGTCCCGCCGACACCGGAGTTGATCGTGCCGACGTTGTGGCCGCCGATGCCTTGCGTGCCAAACGGGCCCATGGTGACGTTGAACGTCTGGTTGGGCGGGAAGTCCTTGGTCCGGATCGTCACCGTCTGGTTCTGCGCCACAGCGCATACCGTGAACGTGGGCAGAACGGTGACCGGCGGCACCGGCTGGGTCGGCGGAACGCCGCCCGTGCCCGTCGTGTTGTTATAGAACCAGTTGTAGGCGAAGAAGGGGGCCGGGTGCGCCGTCTGCATGCGGACGGCCACCTGGTAGGCGGTCGCCAAATTGGCCGGGATGTTAAACGTGGCCCGCAGCGTGCCGCCCACGCCGGAGTTGAGTGTGCCGACGGCCGTGCCGTTGATGCCCTGCGTGCCGAACGGACCCATCGTGACGTTGAACGTCTGGTTGGGCGGGAAGTTGTTGGTCTCCACGGTCACGGTCTTACCTGGGTCGACGCTGACGACGCGGAACGTCGGGATGCCGCTGTAACCCGGTACGCCGCCCGTGCCCGTGCCACCGGATGTGGTGTTGTTCCAGAACCAGTTATAGGCGACAAACGGATTCGCATGGTTGGTCTGCAGGCGTATGGCGATGCGCCCCGCCCCGCGCAATTCGGCCGGGATGTTGTAGGTGGCGGTCAGCGAGCCGCCGATGCCGGAGTTGGTGTTGCCGACGACGATGCCGTTGCGCCCTTGCGTGCCGAACTGCCCCATGGTGACGACGAAGTTCTGGTTGGCCGGGAAGTTGCTCGTCTGGATGGTGACGGTCTGGTCGGTGACGACGCTGCTGATCGCGATCGTGGGGATGGTGCTGGAGCGCGCCGGCGCGGCCCAGGCGAAGATCGCGGCGGCCACGACGAAGAGCGACAACACCAGGAACAGCGGCCGAGCAAGCGAGCGGCCATTCCGGCCGGATTTGAATTCGTTATCGACTGACGGTTGCGAGTTCATTTATTACCTCCTGGGTAGGATCCTGTACGCCTAAGTGGGAATGATGATAGTTTAGCGGCTATTTCCCCTCTCTGATGACTTCTACTTAACAGCTAAAACATCATCCTTGTGATATTTACATTCTCTGACCACAGTATACATAATCATTTGGCGGATATCTATAGAACGATAGTTCTTAATTGTCATAACTTTGGCGTTTAGAGGTGGTTATTGGATTGTGAGCGAAGAGGGCGGGTTACAAACCCGCCCCTGCACGTCACCACCCGGATTGGGGCAACGACGCCGAATTATTCAACCAATCCGCAAAAATCCGCGCCGACCCGCGGTTGAATTATTTTAACTGCCCGGTCACATACCGCCGCGCCGTCTCGGCCAGCACGGCCGCGCCGGGAGCCAGGATGCTCTCGTCGATGTCGAAGGTGCTGGTGTGATGGTGGCGAACCGGCCCCTCGGGCATCGCCGCGCCAAGCATGAACATCGCCCCCTTGGCCTTCTGGGTCATGTAGGCGAAATCCTCCGCCCCCATGCCGAACTGGGCCTCCACCACCGCCGCATCCCCTATCAGCTCCCGCGTCACGTCGCGCATCCAGTCGTTGGCCTCGGGATCGTTGACCATCGCCGGATACCCTTTGGTGATGCTCAACTCGTAGCGGCCGCCCATCAGCTCGCTCATCCGCAAAGCGTTTTCCACGTCGTGCCACAGCTGCTCGCGCACCTCAGGCCGCATGGAGCGCAGCGTGCCCATGAGTTTGACCTCGTTGGGGATGACATTGGTCGTCGCCCCGCCGGAGACGTAGCCGAGGCTGACGACGGACGAATGGAGCGGGTTGATGCGCCGCGAGGGAATAGCGTAAAGCGCGGTCAGGATGGGGGCCAGCATGTAGATGGGGTCGCTGCCGGTGTGGGGGTAGGCGCCGTGGGCGCCGTCGCCGAAGATGCGGGCCTCGAACGAGTCGACGGCCGCCAGGCTGGGGCCGTCCTGGAACATGAAATGGCCCGACGGCCTGTCGGACGACACATGCAGGGCGATGACCGCGTCCACTCCGTCGAGCGCCTGGTCGTCGATCATCGCCGTCGCGCCACTGATGTTGTTTTCGTCGAACGCCTCCTCTGACGGCTGGAACAGCAGCCGCACGCGGCCGCGCCACGGTTCGTCGGCAAAGCTTTGGCGCAGCAGGTGGGCCACGCCGAGCAGGATGGCCGTGTGCGCGTCATGGCCACAGGCGTGCATGACGCCTGTGTTCAGCGAGCGGTAGGCCACATCATTGGTCTCGATAATGGGCAGCGCGTCCATGTCGGCGCGAATGGCGATCAGCGGCCCCGAATCTCCAAGGTCGGCGACGACGCCCGTCTTGCCCACCTGGGTGGTAACGGTGTAGCCGCCGATCTCGGCCAACGTCTCGGCCACCAGCGCGGCCGTCTGGTACTCCTGGAAGCTCAATTCGGGGTTGGCGTGGATCGTCCGTCGCAGGCGGATGATCTCGTTTTGTATCGCCATCGCTTTCTCTAGCATCGGGGTCTCCTTAACTAAAACTTTCAAACCTGACAGGTTTCGCGAAATGATATTTCACGCGTCGACGGCCACCACCACCAGCGCCGCTGCCTCATCGGCCCGCAAGGCCATGCAGGCCACGCCCTGGACGACGCCCTCTTTGGCCGGTATCTCGTCGGCCGCGAAGCGGATGAGCTTGCCCAGGCGCGAGATGGCGAAGATCTCGTCCCCCGCGCCGGCCCGCGCCGCGCCCACCAGCCGGCCCGTCTTCATCGCCACCTTGCCGCCCGCCGCCGGGGCCTTGTTGGCCGCGAAGCCGCTCATCAGGCGAATCGTGCCCTGGCCGTCCTCGCCGAGCAGGAAGACGCCGCCATCGTCTCCCACGACAGTGACAGCCACGGCCTCGTCGGCCGCGTCGAGCCGGATGCCCAGAACGCCGCGCGCCGGCACTTGCGACTCCCTGAAGCGCAGCCCCTTACCGTCGCGCGTGGCCACAAAGGCGTCGCCGCTGCCGGGAGACCAGCAGGCCCCCACCAGCGGCCCGCCCTCCTTCAAATCGTGGAACGTCGTGCCGGGAATCAGGTTATGGCCCAGGTAGGCCGATGGTACGCGCCGCATCCAGCCCCGCTGGCTCAACAGCAGCGCGTACTTGCCGCCCCCCTCGGGCAGCGCGCCGACGACGCGCTCGTTGGGCCGCAGTGGCAAGAGCTCGCGCAGCTCCCGCCCGCGCGCCCGCACGGCCGACTCGGGCAGCCCGGCCAGCGGCAGGCGAAAGGCGCGGCCGTCGTCGGTGAACAGGATGAGGGTGTCGCTCTCGTCGGCGTGGGCCAGCAGCGCCGGCGCGTCATCTTCGGCCACGTCGAGATCGAACACGCCCATGCCGCCGCGCCGCTGCCGGCTGTAGAGATGGCGCGGCGTGCGCTTGATGGCCCCTTGGCGGCTGATGGTGATGATGGCTTTCGTCGTCGGCGCTTCGTCCGGCAGCGCGACGGGGCGCTCGGCGGCCGTCTTGCGGCCGAGCAGCTGCGCCTCCAGTGCTTCGATGTAGGCCACCACCTCCGGCGCGACGCCGCTCAGGTCTGGGCGTTCTGTCGTCATTCGTCATCTCCTCTCGCCGGATCGCCCACCGGCAGCAGCGCGCCCATGTCGACCGGCCGCGCCCGGAAGTTATCGAAGGTTAAGTCGGCGAATGGCAAGTCAAACGTCCGGCGGCATAGCTCCATGAGCGCCAGATAGTTGGCCAGCACGCGCCGCTCCCAATCGAAGCCGATGCGCGCCGCGGCCGCCTTGATGCTTGCCTCCGTACCTTCCAGCTCGACGAAGTTGCCGAAGGGCAGCTCGTCCACCACAATTTCGACGTCTTTTAGGCGGTATGTCTCACGGTACTTCTCATAAACCTGCACCGGCGCGAAGCCGAGACGCGTCAGAACGGCCGCCATGGCATCGAAATCGGCCACCTCCAGCTCGATCTCCTCGCGCACCTTGGCCTCGCTGTGGGCGTCGGCCGCCGCCGGGCCCTTGAATGTCAGCCGGGCGCGTGTGTCCTGCCGCAGCCGAAGCAGCTCCAGTCGCCGCAGCAGGGCGTCGTCGGGCGTGTCAAAGCGGACGTTGCGCTCGTAGACACGGGGGGAGGCCAGGATCGCCCCCGCGTCGAGGATCTGTCGCCGCGCGCCGTCCAGATCGGTCACGAAGAACTTGACCTCCACCTCCAGCGTCCCGGCGTCCTGGCCGCTGGGCGAGTTCGGGGCCGCCGGATAGACGGCCGAGTCGTCGATGATTTCGCTCATTCGTCTTCGGCCGCGTCACCAGCCGCTTCTTCGGCCTGCTGGCTGATTGCCACCAGCGCCTGGTCCTTCTCGACGCTGGCCCCGGCCTGAATGTGGACGTGGGTCACGACGCCGTCGAACGGGGCGCGCAGCTCGTTCTCCATCTTCATCGACTCGAGGATGACGACGGTCTGGTCGCGCTGGACTGAATCGCCGGCGGCTACCGGCACGGCGATGATGATGCCCGGCATCGGCGAGGCGATCGTCACCTCTCCCTGCATTGTCACGCCGCTGGAGCGCCGCCGCTCCAGCCGATAGGCGCGCTCGTCCTGCACCCGCACGGCGTACAGCTCCCCCTCGATGAGCACGTCCCAGTAGTCGCTCTTCTCCTCGACGACGGCCGAGATGGAACGGTGGTTCATCAACAGGGACGTGAAGCCGCCCGACGGCTGCCAGCGGAAGTCGATCTCCTGCGGCACGCCGTCGATGAGGATCCCCCTGTCGGCGTCGATCTCGACGATGTACTCCTTGTCCTTCACTGTGGCGATGTATTTCATGGCGCTTATCCCTTGTGCGGCTAGCGCCGCAGCCGCTCCCATCGGCTATACCACTTCCAGTTGCTCGTGTCGCGCGCGCCGGGGGCCACGATCTGGGCCGCGCGCTGGCTTTGCTCGTGGGCGGCCAGCGTCGCCAGCAGGGCCGCCTCCAGCGTGTGGGGGGCCTCGCGGTCATCCATGCTGAAGCGCTCCTCGACGAAGTTGGTGTCGAACTGACCTGACAGGAAGCGGTGGCTGTCCATCATGTGCTGGTGGAACGGGATGTTGGTCTTCACGCCCAGGATGCGATACTCCTCCAGCGCCCGCCGCATCCGCAGCACCGCCTCGCCCCGCGTCTCGCCGTAGCAGATGAGCTTGCTGATCATCGAGTCGTAGTAAGGCGTGATCTCGTTGCCGACGTAAACGCCGGTGTCCACCCGCACCCCCGGGCCGGTGGGCAGGTGGGACGCGGTGATAGTGCCGGTCGACGGCAGGTAGTTGTTGTACGGGTCTTCGGCATTGATGCGGCACTCGATCGCCCAGCCGTTGATCTGCACATCTTCCTGCCGGATGCGCAGCCGGCGGCCGCGGGCGATGCGCAACTGCTCCTGGACGATGTCGATGCCCGTCACCAGCTCGGTCACCGGATGCTCCACCTGCACGCGGGTGTTCATCTCCAGAAAGTAGAAGTTCTTGTCCCGATCCAGCAGAAACTCGATCGTCCCGGCGTTGACATAGTCGACGGCGCGGGCGGCGGCCACGGCCACCTCCCCCATGCGCCGTCGCAGCTCGGCGTCGACGACGAACGACGGCGCCTCCTCGATGAGCTTCTGGTGGCGGCGCTGCAGCGAGCACTCCCGCTCGCCCAGGTAGAGGATCGTCCCGTGGCTGTCGGCCAGCAGCTGAATCTCGATGTGGCGCGCCTCGGTGATCATCTTCTCGATGTAGACCGTGTCGTCGCCGAAAGCGGCCTGAGCCTCGCGCCGCGCGGCCGAGAAGGCGTCGGCCAGATCCTCTCCGCGGTGGACGGGGCGCATCCCCTTGCCGCCGCCGCCCGCGGCCGCCTTCACCAGCACCGGGAAGCCCATCTCGCGCGCCGCGGCGGCCATTTGCGCGTCCGACTGGCCCGGCTCGGTGCCGGGCACGACGGGCACGCCGGCGGCCTTCACCGTCTCGCGCGCCGCCTGCTTGTCTCCCATGACCCGAATCGCCCGAGCCGGCGGGCCGACGAAGACGAGCCCCGCGTCGGCGCACGCCTGGGCGAACGCCGCGCGCTCGGCCAGGAAGCCATAGCCGGGGTGGATCGCCTCCGCGCCGGAGCGCCGGGCCACGTCGAGGATCTTCTCGATCACCAGATAGCTCTCGCGGGCCGGTGGCGGGCCGATGTGGTACGCCTCGTCGGCGAAGCGGACGTGGGGGGCGTTGCGGTCGGCGTCGGAGTAGACCGCCACGGTGGCGATGCCCAGCTCGCGGGCGGCGCGCAGGATGCGCATGGCGATCTCGCCCCGGTTGGCGATGAGCAGCTTGTCGAATTTCTGAACCAGCAAACCGTCTTCTCTCAACATCTCATGCTCCCGTCGCCCTACAGGGGCATGTTGCCGTGCTTCTTGGGCGGGTTCTGGTCTCGCTTGTTCTGCAGCATGTTCAGGGCGTTGATGAGGCGCGGCCGTGTCTCACTCGGCTCGATGACATCGTCGATGTAGCCGCGCTGGGCGGCAATGTACGGATTCGCCAAGTGATCGCGGTACTCGTCCACCAGCTCGGTGCGCCGCTGCTCCGGCGCGCCGGCGTCGGCGATCTCGCGCCTGTAGATGATGTTGACCGCCCCCTCCGGCCCCATGACGGCGATCTCGGCCGTGGGCCAGGCGACGTTGAAGTCGGAGCGGATGTGCTTGCTGTTCATCACGCAATACGCGCCGCCGTACGCCTTGCGGGTGATGACGGTCATCTTGGGCACGGTGGCCTCGCAAAAGGCGTAGAGCAGCTTGGCCCCGTGGCGGATGATGCCGCCGTGCTCCTGCTCGATGCCGGGCAGGAAGCCGGGCACGTCTTCGAACACCACCAGCGGGATGTTGAAGCAGTCGCAGAAGCGGACGAAGCGAGCCGCCTTCTCGCTGGCGTCGATGTCGAGCACCCCGGCCAGCACCATGGGCTGGTTGGCGACGATGCCCACGCTGAAGCCGCCCAGCCGGGCGAAGCCGACGACGACGTTCTGCGCGTAATGTTCCTGAATCTCGTAGAAGCGGCCGTCATCGACGATCAGATTGATGACCTCGCGGATGTCGTACGGCTTGTTGGGGTTGTCGGGCACGATGTCGTTGAGCCGCTCGTCGGCCCGCAGGCTGTCGTCGCCGCTGGCCTTGAACGGCGCGTCCTCCATGTTGTTCGACGGCAGATAGCTCATCAGCTCACGGATGAGGAAGAGGCAATCCTCCTCCGACTCGGCCGCCATGTGGGCCACACCGCTGATAGCGTTGTGGGTCATGGCCCCGCCAAGCTCCTCGAACGTCACCTCCTGCCCCGTCACCGCCTTGACCACGTCGGGGCCGGTGATGAACATGTGGCTGCTGTTCTTGACCATGAAGATGAAGTCGGTGAGGGCGGGGGAGTAGACCGCGCCGCCCGCGCACGGCCCCATGATGACGCTGATCTGCGGCACGACGCCGGAA
>CAYNOL010000007.1:35450-45542 GCA_964398825.1 uncultured Ardenticatenaceae bacterium | reverse complement strand
AAAAAAATTGGTGGCCTGTGGGCATACAAGGCGCGGTGAGGCCGGCTGTCGCTTAGCCTGTCAGGCTGACTTTTCGCTTGCAGGCTAACAGCCTACGCTACACGCTTTCTTCATTCGCAATTCGTAATTCTCCCTTCTTCCGCTATCCTATCCCCGTCCACGTTGGACAAATCCCGCGCGACACAAAGGAACAGGCTAATGGGCACAACCAACCAGACGGTATTGCGAAGCATCTCCCCGTTCACCCCCGAGCGCGCCGCGCGCTTCGACGAGTTGCAGCGGAAGCTGGCCCCGCTGTGGCGGATGATCGGCCGCACCGACCCCGGCGGCGAGGTGTATGAGGCGAACACGCTTGTCGTCGTGCCGTCCCTCCCGGCCGAGTATGGGGTGTCGGGCGCGTTGCAGCAGATCCTCGAAGAACGCTTCCTCTTCCTGACCTTCCTGCTGCGCCAGCCCCAGGTGCGCATCCTCTACCTCACGTCCAACCCCATCGACTCGCTCACCATCGACTACTACCTGCACAACCTGCCGGACGTAACCATCAGCAACGCCCGCAAGCGGCTCTTCCTCCTCTCTCCGCGCGACGGCTCCGGCCGCTCGTTGGCCGAGAAGGTGCTGGAGCGGCCGTGGTTCATCCGGACGATCCGCGCCCACATCCCCGACCCCGACCGTGCCCACATCGTACCGCTGACGACGACCGACCTGGAGCGGGAGCTGGCGCTGCAGCTCGGCATCCCCATGTACGCCGCCGACCCGCGCCACTACGCGCTGGGCGGAAAGAGCGGCGCACGACGCATCTTCGCCGAGGAAGGGGTGCAGCACCCGCTCGGCGTCGAGGACATCACCGACGAAGCGGGCTTCATTGACGCCATTGCCCAAATGCGCAAGCATAAGCCCGCTATTCGCAAGGTCATCGCCAAGCACAACCAGGGTGTGTCGGGCATGGGCAACGCCGTCGTCGTCCTGCGCGACCTGCCACCGCCCGGCGACGACGGCGAGCGCGACGCCATCGCCAAGCGGCTGCGCGCCATGCAGTACGAGTCGTCGAGCCAGGATTACGCCGGCTACATGGCCGACGTCGCCGAACAAGGGGGCATCGTCGAAGAGATGATCGACGGCGAGGAGAAGCAGAGCCCCAGCGTCCAGATGCGGATCTCGCCGCTGGGTGAGGTCGAAGTTCTCTCCACCCACGACCAGATGCTCGGCGGCCCCAGCGGCCAGACCTATGTGGGGGCCGTCTTCCCGGCCGACCCCGCCTACAGCCGTCTCATCACCCGCGAGGCGGCCAAGGTGGGGCAACGCTTCGTGCGCGAGGGGATCGTCGGCCGCTTCGCCATCGACTTCCTGACGGTCCGCAACGGTGGCGGCGAGTGGGAACCGTACGCCATCGAGGTCAATTTGCGCAAGGGGGGCACGACCCACCCGTTCCTGACCTTGCAATATTTGACCGACGGCATCTACGACGTCGGCAGCGGCATATTCACCACGGAGTTGGGCGAGACGCGCTACTACGTCGCCAGCGACAACGTCAAATCCGACGCCTATCGCGTCTTCGCCCCCGACGACCTGCTCGACCTGATCAGCCTGCACCGGCTGACATTCGACCAGACGTGCCAGAACGGCGTCGTGCTGCATATGTTCAGCGCCGTGGGGGAGCTCGGCCGCCTGGGTGTGACCTGCATCCACGCCACGCCGCAGCGCGCCCGGGGGCTCTACGACGACTTCATCGCCCTGCTCGACCGCGAGGCGGCGCGGCGGATTGGGGCGGACGGGTGAGCATGTCACTGATAACGAGATGGTGAGCCTCGGAGATTGAGAGAATGCTGTTAACCTCAGAGGTCTCAGAAGATTTCTGAGGTTTCGTCGCGACTGGCACATCACCCCCATCCGACGGAAAATACCCCCGCTATGCTGCGCTTTTCCGATTTCTCCCACCTGCCGGAAGTCGATGAACTCGTCGGTCGTCTCATCGCCGAGGCGTCGGGGCTGACGGTCGTGGCCGGGCTGGAGAGCCGGCCGGGCGGCGGCGACGCCGGTTCGGCCGCGCTGCCCGCCTTCCTGCCCAGCGGCCGGGGGACGATCTTCCGCGTCCTGGCCGGGGAGCTCATGGACGCCCACCCCGACGCCCGCTGCCTCGTCGTGGCCGAAGACCGCAACGCGCTGCCGATGGCCCGCCGCTTCCGCAACCGGCTGGACGTGGCCCAGGTCAAGTCGCCGCAAGGCTACGCCGAGGCGATCGAGAGCGGCGCAACGACGGCCGACATGCTCGTCGTCGACCGGCTGACCCGCGACAGCCTGGCCCCGGCGCTGGCCGCGGCGCGGGCCGGCAAGCGGGTGCTGACCCAGCTCGACACCGTCTTCCACGCCCAGGCCGTGGCCCACTACCTGACCGAGCTGCTGCCCGACGGCGAGACGCTCGACGGGCTGCGCTGGGTGCTCAGCGTGCAGCGCATCCCCACGCTGTGCCCCATCTGCAAGCGCCCGGCCGACGTGACGGCCGACCAGCTGGCCCAGCTCGACGTGCTGGCCCGGCGGTACGCCGCGTTCGGCGCGGCGACCGGGGCCGCCCACGCGCCGAGCGGCGGCGGCGCCTTCTTCGCCCCCGGCGCCTGCGCCGAATGCAACGGCGGCCGCCGGGGAGACGTGGCCGTGTTCGACTTTCTGCAGGTCGACGGGCCGCCGGAGAGCCTCTGGGCGCGGCCGAGCACGCTGCCCATGGAAGCGTACATCTGGATGTTGGCCCAGCGCGGCCAACTGGCCCTGTCCGACGCGCTGGAGTTCGACGCGCAGCAGCTGCGCCGCACCTACGCCCTGCTGACCGGCAGCGAGCGCCATCTGACCGATACGACGGCCGCGCTGGAGCGGGCCACCGCGCAGCTCGACAGCGCCAACCGGCTGCTGAACCAGCGCACGCGGGAGCTGGTGGCGCTGGAAGGCATCGGCCAGGCGCTCATCACCTGGAGCGACTTGCGCGAGCTGGGCGGCCGGGTGCTGAAGACGGCCATGGAGCTGTGCAAGGCGGATCGCGGCATCCTCTACTACCTGCGCTCGGCCGAGTGGGGGCAGATTTTGGCCGCGCGCGGCTGGGACGAGGCCGAAGACGGCGCGGGGCTGGCGCGCAACGTCATCTACGAGAACCTTTCGGACCGCGAGGCGCAGAGCTACGCCGGCGCGCCGCCGGGCGTGGCCGTGCGACCCGACAGCCCGCGCTTGCTGGCCGGCCACGCCATTCCGCTGGTGGCCCACGGCATGCCCGCCGGGCTGATGCTCATCCAGTCCACACGAAAGCGCCGCTTCACCCCCGGCGAGACGGCGCTGCTGCAGACGCTGGCCGGCTACGCGGCCGTGGCCATGCAGCGGGCGGGGCTGATCGAGCAGCTGCAGTCGAAGATCGAGGCGCTGCAGGCGGCACAGGTGGAGCTGGCCCAGAAGGAGCGGTTGGAGAGCGAGCTGGAGCTGGCCCGGCGCGTGCAGCTGAGCATGCTGCCGCAGAAATTCCCCCAGGTGCCCGGCGTGCGCTTCGGCGCGGCCTATGTACCCGCGCGGCAGGTGGGCGGCGACTTCTACGACGTCATCCGCCTCGACGAGGAGCGCATCGCCCTGGTCATCGCCGACGTGGCCGACAAGGGCATGGCCGCCGCGCTGTATATGGCCCTGGCCCGCAGCCTCATCCTGGCCGAGTCGCGCCAACACGACGAGCCGCGCGTCGTGCTGGAAAAGGTCAATCAGCTGCTGCTGGAGCTGGGGGAGCGGGATATGTTCGTCACCGTCTTCTACGGGGTGCTGCACCTGTCGCGCAACGAGCTGGTCTATTCGCGGGCGGGGCACGACCACCCGTACCTGCTGCGCGACGGCCGCCTCATCCCCCTCGACGGCCACGGCATCGTGCTGGGGCTGTTCGAGCCGGGCATCTTCGAGCTGTCGCAGGAGACGCTGGCCGTTCGGCGCGGCGACAAGCTGGTGCTCTACACCGACGGGCTGGCCGACGTGGTGGAGCCGGGGGGCGAGATGCTGGGCGCCGAGCGGCTGGCGGCGCTCATCGGCGAGCGGGCGGCCGACCCGCCCGAGGCGCTGTGCAGCGGCCTGCTCGATGACCTGGCCGCCCTCCGCCGCGGTGAGGCGCAGTTTGATGATATGGCGTTGCTGGTGGTGGGGATCGAGTAGGTCGGCCTACTTGCGGTCAAAAAACTCGGCCGTCCGCGCCATGAACGTCAAATCCCCATCCCCCCGGAAGGTGTGGGGCTGCAGCTCGTAGAAGTAGCACTCCGGCGGGTGGGGGATGGCGCCGGCGGCGCTCAGCTCGTCGAGCAGGGCGCACAGCTCCTCTGACCAGGCGGCGGGCACGACTTCGTCGGCGTAGCTGTGGTGGACGGCGACGGCGGCCGTGAGCCGCTCCAGGTTGTGGATGGGGGAGATGGCCCGCATCATCTCCGGCGGCGCTTCCAGCTCGAAACGACCGCGCGCGTTGTTCGTCCAGCCGCGAATCCGGCCGTAGTTCTTCTCCTCGTCGCCGCTCATCGAGCCATAGAGCACGGCCGCGCGCAGGTACGGCTCGCCGCCCAGCACGGCGGCAACGCGCAGCGCCACCCCGCCCCCCATGCTGTGGCCCCACAGGTGGATCTCGTCCTCGTCGGCCCGCCGCAACGTGCCGAGCGGGTCCTGGCTCTGCTCGCGGATGACGGCGATGAGATTGAGCACGTCGATGGCATAGCCGATGCGGTACGGGTCGGGGCCGCTGTCCGACGGCGGGTAGTTGCGCAGATTGGGGTTGATGACGAAGTAGCCCGCCTCGGCCAGCGCGTCGGCATAGCGGCGGGTATAGTCGACGATCTCATACTCGGCCGGGGGGATGTAGCCGTGGAGCAGGATGGCCACGGGGAAGTTGCTGCCCTCGTTGGGCACGTTCATGAAGCCGTAGATCGTCAGGCCGTCGCTGGGGTAGGTGATCTCGTAGCGGGTGAACCGTTCGTTGGTCTCCAGCGTGTCGGTGATCTCGATGAGGCCGCCGCCGTAGGCCCGGGCGGCCAGGGCGTCGATGGTCAGTTCGGCATAGGGATTGACGGTGGGCGACGGAACGGCCGTCGGCGACGGAACGGCCGTCGGCGACGGAACGGCCGTCGGCGCGGCGGTCGGTTCGGGCGCGGTGGGGGTCGGGGGCGGCCGGGTGGCTTCGGCCGTCGGCGGGGGCGCCTCTTGCGTGGCCGTCGCGGTGGGGGGCGGGGGTTCAGCCGGCGGCGCGACGGGTGATTCCACCACGGCGACGGCCGGGAGCGTCGGCGCGCCGTTGCACGCGGCCAACAGCGCGATTAGCAAGCCAACGACAAAGCCCGGCAACAGCCAACGGCGGCCGCCCGGCCGCGCTCGTCCGCTCATGCCCCTCTTGGTTAACGGCGGCGGTAATCGTCCGGCGCGGTGAAGACGCGGACGGTGGCCCGCCCCTCGGCGGCGCGCACGACGCGATAGGCGTGGCCGCGGCCGTAGAGGTGGATGCGCGTCGGGTGGAAGGCCAGCAGCGTGTCCTCGCTGAGGGCCCACCCCTCGTTGACCAGCCCGGCGGCGACGGCGTGGATGAGCCGCGTCAGCGAACCCGTCTTGCCGGTGTGGGTCTCGACGGCAAACGGCACGAGGTCGGCCCCCGGCTTGACCGTCAGCGGATCCAGCCCCTCGCCCGCCGCTTCGGTGACGATGGGGCGGGGTTCGGCGTCGGTGTCGGTCTGCCAGCCGCCCATGATGGCCCGCGAGGCGGCGATGACCGAACCGGCCCCGGTGGCGCCATAGGGGATGCCGTGCTCGCGCTTGTACTCTACCCAGCTGAGGTCGGAGCAAATCGCCTGGTGGACATAGGGCACGCGGCCGCCGCAGACGAAGATGCCCGACGGCGCATAGCCGGCCACCTGCGCCCCCGTCAGCGGCTCCTCGGCGCTGACCAGCAGCGGCACGAGCCAGTTGATGGGCACCGACAGCTCGGCGAAGACGGCGCGGTAGTAGTCGGCCGTCTCGCGGGCGGCGTCAGGGTCCGGGTCGGCGGCCACGATGAGCAGCGGGCCGCCGGGGTTGGACTGGAAGGCCTGGACGAAGCGGCCGAACGCCACCGAACGCGCTTCCGGCGAATCCCCCCCGCCGTGAAGGAAGATTTTGTTTGGGGTAGTTTCCATGGGGTAGACAATAGCAGGAATGGGCGGGCGTGCCAAGAGCCTTCTATACCCCTAATTGTACCGCATGCTTTAGCTTGCAGGCGGTAGTGTAGGCTGTTGGCCTGCAGGAGACAGCCTCAGCCTGACAGGTTAAGCTACAGTTGGCGGGAAGAGGCAACCTGAAGGTTGCGTTACAGCCGCCGCAGCGCCAGCATCGTCACATCGTCAAACGCCTCGGCCCCCGACGCGTGGTCGGCCACGGCCGCCTCCACGGCGGCCAGGGCGGCGGCGGCCGTCGTGCCGTGGGCCGCCAGCAGCGCCTCCAGCCGCTCCTGCCCGAACTCCTCGGCCGACGGGTCACGGGTTTCGACGACGCCGTCGGTGAAGGCGAACAGCAGGTCGCCGGGCCGCAGCGTCGTTTCGCTCAGGCGGTAGGGAGCGCCGAGCAGCAGGCCGATGGCCGGGCCGGTGGGGGCCAACTCGCGCGGAGCGGCGGGGGCATCGGCGCTGACGACCAGCGGCGGGTTGTGCCCGGCGTTGACGTAGAGCAGCCGCCCCGTTTCCGGCTCCAGCACCCCGGCGAACAGCGTGGCGAAGGCGTAGGCGTCGCCGTGGTTGGCAATGAGGTAGGCGTTGGTCAGCCGCACAGCGTCGAGCAACGCCTCGCGGTCGACATCGGGCGGCAAGGGGGGCGCCACGTCGGGCACGGCCGCCTCCCGCTCGGCACGGAAGTAGGTCTGCTGGAACATGGCCCGGAAGAGGCTGCGGATGATGGCCATGAACAGCGCCGCCGTCACCCCCTTGCCCACCACGTCGGCGATGACCAGGGCCACGCGGCCGTTGGGCGCTTCGAAGGCGTCGTAGAAGTCGCCCGCCACCTCCAGCGCCGGCTGGAAGCGCGCCTCCAGCTCCCACCCCGGCGGCTGGGGCAGCTGGGCGGGCAGGAAGCTGAGCTGGATCTCGCGGCCGATCTCCAGCTCCCGCTTGAAGCGCATCAGGTGAGTCTGCCGCTCGTTGAGCAGCCGGTTGTTCAGCACCACGGCCGCCTGCGACGCCAGCGACTCAGCCACCTGCTGGTGATAGGCGTCGAATTCCACGATGTCGCCGTTCAGCGGGTGGCGACTGTCGGCCAGCACCAGCGCGCCGACGATCTGCTCGTTGCGCAGCGGCACGGCCAGCACGGTGCGCGGAATGTACGGCTCGGCCGCGTCCGGCTCCTGCAGCAGATGGAGATCGTAGCGCCCCTGGTCGGCCTCGGTCAGATTGACGGAGTCGCCGCCCAGGGCCACGCGCACGGGCAGACTGGCGTAGTTGGGGGCGTGGGTGTCGGGGTCGGAGAGGGGGATGGGCAGCGCGCCGTTGGCCGAATCCCCCACCCACGTCAGGCCGCGCGACGTGACGCGGGCGTAGACGGGGTGCAGCAGGCCGTCGTCCTGGGCCAGGTAGAGCGCCCCGGCGTCGGCGTTGCAGATGCGCTGGGCCTCGGTGACGATGCGGGCGATGAGGCGTTCGTACTCCGGCTCGGCCGACAGCGCCGCGCCGATGGGCAGGATGACCAGCCGCAAGTCGTCGGCGATCTTCTCCACCTCGTTGAACGCCTCCAGCGCCGTCGTGGCCTGCTCCTGCAGCAGCTTGCGCTGCAGGATGTTTTGCAGCCGGGCGCGCATCAGGACGGTCTGGTGGGGGTGGTTGATGGTGTCGGCCGCGCCCAGCTCGACGCAGCGGGACAGCAGCGACAGCGGCGCGCCGGGGTAGGCGGTGATGACGATGGGGGCGGCCGTGGGGCTTTTGTCCGCCTGTCGCCGCCGCAGGAAGAGGAAGTTGCCCTTCTCGGCCGCGCGCACGTCGAGCAGCACCAGGTCGAACTCCTCGGCGGCCAAGACGCCCAGCGCGGCGCGCGGCTCGCCGGGGATGATCGTCGCCTGCCACCCCCACGACGGGAATGGGGCTGTCAGCCGCTCGGCGCGGGGGCGGCTGTCGTCGATGACCAGCACGTGGATGGCGGCCGGGGGCATCTAGAGCTCCTGCGACGGCGGTTCTGCGGCGTCGCCCGGCGTGCGGTACATGACGAAAACGCTGCGGTTGCGGCCGTCGTCCTGCTCATAGCTGAAGCCGTCGACGCCCCACAAGGCCAGAAAGATGCCCAACCCACCGTCCTGCCGCTCCTCAAGGGGCAGATGCAAGTGGTTGGGCCGGGGGAAGTCGCGCGGGTCGAACGGATCGCCGGTGTCCTCCAGGTAGACGCGCAGTTCGTCGGGCGTCGTCTCGGCCCAGATGGTCAGCTCGCCGGTGCGGCCGGGCTCGGCGTAGCCGTGGATGACGACGTTGGTGGCGATCTCGTCCACGGCCAGCGACAGGCGGTAGACGGCCGCCTCCTCCAGGCCGAAGGCAGACGCGGCCCAGACCACGTAATCCATGAGTTGGGTCAGATAAGCGGGTTCGCCGGGCAATGTTAACGGTTCGAGGTTCATCGTCCCACCAGTATGACAACAGATCTGGGCCCCACGGGCAAATTGCGTTGGGCGCGCAACGGCCGCTCCTGCCCCGGCTCGTGGATGTCGTCGGGCGCGGGGCGGTAGGTGTCGGCAAAGAGGTGCCAGCGGCGGCCGTCGTGCAGCCGGGGGATCTCGAAGGTGTGGGGCTCCCAATGCATGTTCAGGGCGACATAGATGTAGTCGTCGGGCCGGCGGGTGGGCAGCAGCACGGCGTGCTGGCCGCAGAGCATGAAGGCCAGCGTGCGGCTGTGGGGGCCCCAGTCGGGTTTGCCCTCGCGCAGGCCGTGCCAGGAGATGTCGGGGAAGCCGCTGTTGATCATGTCCCGCTCGTGCAGGTGATAGCGGCGGCGCAGCGTCGGGTGGGCCTTGCGGAAGGCGATGCAGTGGCGGAAGAAGTCGAACAGGTCGCGGTTTTCGTCCAGCTGCCGCCAATCGAGCCAGTTGAGGTCGTTGTCCTGGGCGTAGGTGTTGTTGTTGCCGTGCTTGGTGTGGGCCATCTCGTCGCCGCCGAGGATCATCGGCACGCCTTGGCAGACCATCAGCATGGCGATGGCGTTGCGCATCATCCGGCGGCGCAGGGCGGTGATGCCGGGGTCGTCGGTCGGCCCCTCGTGGCCCCAATTCCAGCTGTGGTTGTCGTTGGCCCCGTCCCGGTTGTCCTCGCCGTTGGCGGTGTTGTGCTTGCGGGCGTAGGAGACGAGATCGTTGAGCGTGAAGCCGTCGTGGCAGGTGATGTAGTTGACCGATGCCGTGGGCCCGCGCTCCAGGTACATGTGGGGCGAGCCCTTGATCATCTGGGCCATCTCCCCCACCATGCCCTCGTCCCCCTTCAGAAAGCGGCGCAGCGCGTCGCGGTAGCGGCCGTTCCACTCGGCCCAGCGGCCGTAGGCGGGGAAGGTGCCCACCTGGTAGAGGCCGCCCGCGTCCCACGCCTCGGCGATCAGCTTGGTGCGCCCCAGCACCGGGTCGTGGGCCAGCAGCTCCAGCAGCGGCGGGTTGGCCAGTGGGTTGCCCTCGCTGTCGCGACCCAGGATGGACGCCAAATCGAAGCGGAAGCCGTCGATGTGGTACTCCGCCACCCAGTAGCGCAGCGCATCGAGCACCAGATTGCGCACCACGGGGTTGTTGCAGTTCAGCGTGTTGCCCGTGCCGCTGAAGTTGTGGTAGTGGCCGTCGGGCGTCAGGATGTAGTACGTCTTGTTGTCGATGCCGCGATAGGAGATAGTCGGCCCTTTCTCGTTGCCCTCGGCCGTGTGGTTGAACACCACGTCGAGGATGACTTCGATGCCGTTGCGGTGCAGCAGCTTCACCAGCGCCTTCAGCTCGTCGGCCTCCATGCCCAGGTGGCCGGTGGCGGCGAAGCCCGCCTTGGGGGCGAAGAAGCCCACCGTCGAGTACCCCCAGAAGTTCATCAGCGGCCGCCCCGTCAACGGGTTGTGGTAGTCGTTCTCCGTCTCGTCAAA
>CAYNOL010000007.1:24449-35350 GCA_964398825.1 uncultured Ardenticatenaceae bacterium | reverse complement strand
GGCATCGGGTCGGCGTCGTCGGTCGGCTGGCCCCACACCGCGCGGCCGCCGATGGCCCGCGCGTATGGGTCGAGCAGGATGTTGCGCCGGTCGAAACGATGTCCCGCGTGGGGGCGATAGGGGCCGTCCATGCGGTAGCCGTACTCGATATTCTCGCGGTCGATGCCGAAGACGATCATCGCCCAGACGTTGCCGATACGAAAGGCGTCGGGGAACGGGATCTCGACGAACGGCTGCCGCTCCCCCTTGCGGAAGAGGACGAGCGTGCAGGCAGTGGCGAAGCGGGAAAAGACGGCGAAGTTGATACCGCCGGGGACGATGGTGGCGCCGAACGGCTGCGGCCGCCCGGCCCGCAGCCACAGGTCGCCGTGCCGTTGCGTGGGGTAGATGTCGATCCGGTTGAGCATTGCCGATTCAGGTCGAGCCGGGTTCGCCGTGCGCCGCCGCCTCGCCTATCCCTCCCTGGGCGACTTCAACTCCTGCAGCAGCCACACCTCGAACCGGGTCCGGCCCGGCTCCGACGTGAAGCGGATGTCGCCGCCGTGCTTGTTGGCGACGATGTTGTAGCTGATGTCGAGCCCCAACCCCGTCCCCTTGCCCGGCTCCTTGGTGGTGAAGAAGGCATCGAAGACGCGCCCCTTGTCCTCTTCGGCGATGCCGGGGCCGTTGTCCTCGATGGTGACGATGATCCAGCGCCCCTCTTTGCGGGTGCGCAGGGTGATCGTCGGGTCGGGCGTGCCGGAGTTGAGCAGCGCGTCGGCGGCGTTGTCGATCAGGTTCGTCCACACCTGGTTCAGCTCGCTGCCATAGGCGTCGATTTCGGGAATGGTGGGGTCGTACTCGCGCCGGACGTTGATGCCGTTCTTCAGCTTGTGGCGCAGGATGAGCAGCGTGTCGTCCAGCCCCTTGTGGATGTTGGTGCGCACGATGGGGGCCTGGTCGAGATAGGTGTAGGATTTCAGCGACTTGATGATGGCCGAAATGCGCGTCGCCCCCTGCTGCAGCTCATCGAGCAGGTTGAAGATATTGTAGTTATTGTAGAGCCAGTCGAGGATGGTCGCCAGCTGGGCGGGGCCATATTCGGCCGCCAGCTCCTCCAGATGCTCGTTGGTGAAGTTGAGATTGACCATAGCCGTGGCGCACTCCCAGGCGTTCTCGATGCCGTGGTCGGCCAGCCACTCCTCCAGCTCCTCCTCCCGGTCGGCGCGGGCCAGCGCGTCCATCTCCGGCAGGTTGTGGGCCTGCTCCTGGGCCATCTTGACGTACTTCTCCAGCACCTCCTGCTGCTGGGGGCTCAGCCCCTCGCGCACGAGACGCATGAAGGTGCGGGCCGAGTCGAACAGGGCGGTGTTGAGGTGGTCGGCGCTGCGCTGCACGGCCGCCGCCGGGTTGTTCAGCTCGTGAGCGATTCCGGCAGTGAAGGTGCCCAGCTGGGCCATCTTCTCGCTCTGCCGCAACGCGCCCATGGTGTTACGCAGCCGGGTGAGGACGATGTCGAACATCGACGACGCGGCCGTGGGGCTCAGCTGCAGCAGGTTTCGCAAATCCCCCTGGCTGATGGCGATCATGCGCGTGTCGGTGCGGGCGCGCACGCCGGCCGAGCGGGGCTGGTCGAGCAGCAGCGCCAGCTCGCCGAACACCTCGCCGGGGCCGCGCTTGGCCAGCAGCACCTCGCGGCCGTCCGTCTTCTTGATGATCTCCACTTCGCCGCTCTCGATGATGTAGGCCGTATCCCCCTCGCTGCCCTCCTCGAACAGCACCTCCCCGGCGGGCAGATCCACCTCCTGCACGATGAGGCACAGGCTCTGCAGATCGCTGTCATCCATCTCGGCAAACAGGGGGACTTTGCGCAGAAATTCGAATTTGGACATGAGTGTCTCGTCGGGTAACTGCTCGGGGCACATTTTATGCGGGTTATTGGGTGGCCCAGCCGATGCGCGGGTCGACTTTGCGCGTCAGCCGGAAGGCGGCCGGCTGGAAGCCGAGGCGCGGCCAGAAGCGGTTGGACTCGATGTTGGTCGTGCGCCAGTCGGTGACGCAGACACGGTAGCCGCCCGCGGCGGCGTCGGCCAGCCCGGCGGCCGACAGCGCCCGGCCGATGCCCCGCCCGCGCGCGTCGGCCCGCGTGGCGGCCACCTCCAGCAGCACCGTCCGGTCGTTGATGGAGATGGTCAGGTTGTCGTCGGCCGGCGACGCGGGGTAGTAGAGCTGGTAGCCGAGCAGCCGCCCGGCGCGGCCGTCGGCGAACTCCTCGGCGATCCAGATATGGGCTGTCTCGTCGGTCAGCATCTCGACGAACCCCTCGCGGATCGCCGCTAAATCTTCGGGCAGCGCCGCGCCCCACACCGGTGGCCCGGCCAAATGGCGGCGCAAAATGGGCGACATCTCCTCGACGAAGGCGTCGCGGTCGCCCTCGGTGGCCCGGCGGACGCGGACGCCGGGCGTCTCCACCGGCTCCAGCACCGGCCCGGCCAGCGACAACACGGCGTGGGCCTGCTCCTTGCCGAAGCTGAGCGCGAACCACGTCTCCAATCCCTCGGCGTCGTTGGCGGGCATCATCACGTAATGGTCAAACGCCCCCATGCGCAGCCAGTCGGGCCCGGCGGCGGCATAGAGGTCGGCGTATAGCCCGGCCGGTTCGTCCCCGGCCAGCGCGTGGCCCGGCAGGTGGATCCAGACATGGCGGCCGCGAACCATCTCGAAGCGCACCTCGCCCAGCAGATAGCCGGCCAGCTTGCCGTCGCGCAGCGCGGCCATGCCGGACGTGAACGGCTTGCTCCATACCTCGCGCACGGCGGCCAGAGCCATGCGCGGCTCCTCGAAGCGGGCCGGCAGCAGTGGGCAGGCGGCCCGGTCGCGGGCGTGGCGGCGGGCCAGCAGCTCGGCCGCCGCCGGCAGCAGGCCGACGTGGAACGGGATGATTTCAACCGGCATCAGGACGCACCCCCGTCAAGAAATGGCCGCGCGTCGGGATGAACCAGAAAGGCGCGGCGCAAGTCGCCGTCGTCGATCTGCGCGGCGAGGAAACCAACCACTTCGGCCGCCGCGCGGCGGTACTCGGCCGGCGGCGCGGGCTCGGCGGCGTGGCGACAGAGCCGCGCCAGAGCCAGCCACTCGGCGCGACGAG
Source organism: uncultured Ardenticatenaceae bacterium (assembly GCA_964398825.1). GTDB lineage: Bacteria > Chloroflexota > Anaerolineae > Promineifilales > Promineifilaceae > Promineifilum. The sequence continues at coordinate 32,223 of CAYNOL010000007.1, read as the reverse complement.
CCCCCAGCCGGCGAGCGAGAGCCAGCGCGTCGCGCCACACCAGCGTCGCCTCGGCCGCGCGCCCCAGCCCGGTCAGCGCGTCGCCGCGGGCGATGAGCACGTCGGCCCGCCCGCCGTCGAGCCTGGTCTCGTCCATGTGGGCCAGCGCGGCGTCGGCCGCGTCCAGCGCGGCGACGTAGTCGCCGGCGGCCGACAGCGCGGCGGCGATGATGGGCGCCACCAGCGGCTCTTCCAGGCCGCTGCCGCCCGCGGGCATGCCGGCGGCGATGCGCGCCTCTCGCGCCGCGCCGTCGGCGTCGCCCGCGCCCAGCCGGTCGACGGCGCGCCACAGCGCCTCGACCTTCGGCAACAGCTCGGCGGCCGCCGATCGGCGCATCAACTGCTCGCGCCACTCATGCCGGTGGCCGGGCGCGCCAAGCTGCCAAAAAACCCAGCTCAGCGCCAGCGGAATTTCCGCCTGGGCGATGACGAAGTGGGCCTGCTCCGCCCAGTCGACGGCCGCTTCCAGCAGCCGGATCGCCTCGCCGATGCGCCCCTGCTCCAGCAGCACGTAGCCGAGCGTGAAGCCATTGAGCGCCATGACCCACACGTTGCCGATACGCCGGCTGAGCTCCAGCCCCCGGCCGGCGTGGTCGGCCGCCTGCGCCAGGTCGCCGATGAGCATGTAGCCTGTGCTGGAGACGCCCAGCGAATCGGCGATCATCGGCTCGTTACCCGCCTGCTCCCACAAAGCGCGCGCCTGGGCGAAGGCGGCGAACGACTCTTCGCGCCGGCCGACGATGCCATAGGCGCGGCCGATGTCGTTGAGCACGAACGCCTCGATCTCCGGCAAGCCATGCTCGCGGGCGATGGCCAGCGCGCGCTCGCCGTCGGCCACCGCTTGCTCCGGGTTCGGGTCGGCGTTCATGTGCAGCAGCATCAGGCACCAGTAGGCGCGCGCCTGGGCGTCGTGGCGCCCCAGCGACGCGCCGAGAGCCAGCACCTCGTCGATCAGCACCCGGCCGCGCGCGGCGTCCATGTGGTCGGTCGGCGTCACGTAGATGACCAGTTGGGCCATCAACCCTTCGAGGGCCAGCGACGGGCGGCCCGTCTCGCGGCCCAGCACCTCGAGCCGCCGATAGTGGGCCAGCGCTTCCTCATACCGCCCGGCCACTTCGTAGACGCGGCCGAGCGCGCGGAACAGCTCCACCAGCGTCTCTTCGCCGGCCGCGCCGGGGTTGGCGACGGCGATCTCCAGCGCCTGGCGGTACTGCTCGATGGCTTCGGCGTTGGCATACAGCTGCGCCGCCGACGCGCCGGCCAGGGCATAATAATGGATCGCCTTGCCCCAGTCGCGCGCCTCGGCGAAGTGGAGCGCCAGTTGGGGCGCCTCGTCGGCCAGCCGCTCGGCATAGAGCGCCTCGAACGCCTCGGCCACGCGCCGGTGGTAGCGCCGCCGCTGGCGCAGCAGGATCGTCTCATAGGCGGCGTCGCGGGTCAGCGCGTGGCGAAAGGCGTACTCCGACTCGGCGTCGGAAAGGGACGGCCGCACCAGGTCGGCCTGCGCCAGCCGCTTCAGGTGGTCGGCCAGCACGCCGGCCGGGCGGTCGGAGATGCGCTCCAGCACCCGCAGCGGAAAGGAGCGGCCGATGACGGCGGCCAGCTGCATCGTCCGCCGCACGTCGGGGTCGAGCTGGTCGATGCGCGCCGTCAGCAGCGCCTGCACGTTGCCCGGCAAGCCGATGAGGTCGGCGATGCGCTCCACGTCGGCCGACTCGTCCCAGCACAGCACTTGCTCGTCGCGCCGCAGCGCCCCGCTGTCGATGAGCGTGCGCACCGTCTCCTCGACGAAGAACGGGTTGCCTTCGGCCTTGCGCTCGATCAGCTGGTAGATGCGTTCCGGCGCGTTGGCGTTTTCCAGCAGCTCGTGGATGAGGGCGCGCGTGTCGCCCGACGACAGCGGCTCCAGATAGATCGACGTGGCGTAGGCCGGGTACTCCAGTTGCGCTTCCATATAGAGCTGCCAGCCCGGCGCGGACCAGTCGGGGCGCATGGCGAACAGGAACAGCACCGGCCGCTTCTCCACCAGCGGCAGCAAATTGCGCAACGTGTCGAGCGAGGCCACATCGGCCCAATGCACGTCGTCGACGACGTAGACGGCCGGGCCGCGGCTCGTCTGCACCTGGGCCATCTGCTCGATGACGCCGCGCAGCTCCCGCTGGAACGCCTCGCCAGTCTCGAACGCGCCGCCGGCGGCCGTGTCCCCCAGCAGATAGCCGAAGACCCGGTGCATCCGCTCGTGGAGCGCCGGCGGATAAGCGCTGGTCAGCGTCTCCAGCCGGGCGTGGATGACGTCGGGCGGGTCCGTCTCGCGGATGCCGGTATACGTCCGCAGCTGCTGCTTCAGCAAATCGTAGGGGCGGCTGGCGCCATACGACACGGCCGCGAACTCCGTCCAGCCGAGCCACGCGGGGTTGGGCTCGTCCGCGCCGCCCGCCCATTGGTCGCGCCGCAGATCGCGCCACGCGCGGCGCATCTCGGCGATGAGGCGTGTCTTGCCCAGCCCGGCCTCGCCGATGAGGAAACAGACGCGGCTCTGGCCGTCGCGCAGCCCGGCCAGCGTCTCGCGCAGGCGGCCGAGCTCCCGCTCGCGGCCGATCAGCGGCGAGCGGATGCCCTCCAGCCCGCGCAACCGCCCCGGCTGCGTCTCCAGCCCCAGCACCCGGTAGGCTTGCACCGGCTCATCCTTGCCCTTCACCGCAATGCCGCCCAAATCCCACACGTCGAACAGCGGGGCGATGGCGCGGTAGGTGTCCTCGGCGATCTGGACGGTGCCGGGGGCGGCCGTCTGCTCCATGCGCGCGGCCACGTTGATCGCGTCCCCCATGGCCGTGTACTCGCCCGACTGCCCCCCGCCCATCTCGCCGACGACGACGGGGCCGGTGTTGATGCCCACGCGGACGTTGAACGCCAGGCTGTAATCCTGCTCGAACTGGTGGATGAACGGCTGGATGCCGTTGATGATGCCCAGCCCGGCCAGGACGGCCCGTTGGGGGTCGTCCTCGTGGGCCTGGGGCGCGCCGAAGAAGGCCAGCACCGCGTCCCCCATCAGCCGCGCCACCATGCCCCCATACTCCTCAATCGGGGCGATCATGTAGCGGAACGCCTCGTTCATCACCTCGGCCCACTCCTCAGGATCGAAGCGGGACGCCAGCGAGGTGGAGCCGACGACGTCGCAGAACAGCACGGTGATGACCCGGCGCTCGCCGGCCATGCTCTGCGCGGCGGCCGCAGGGCGCGCCGGCGGGTTGATCTCGGAAAAGGGGTTTGGCGAACGGCCGGGGGTGTCGCTCATCGGCGGCGAGGGACGATGAAGTCGTCGTCCTCAAAGCACCACATCCACTCCTCGCCGCCTTCCATGGACATGACGACGGGGTGGCCTTCCTCATGGGAGTGCTTCGAGGCGTGCTTGTTTGGGGAGCTGTTGCAGCAACCGACGTAGCCACAGGTCAGACAGACGCGCAGATGAACCCACTTGCTGCCCGTCTTGAGGCAATCCACGCAGCCGAAGGCTTGCGGTTCCACTTCCTGAATCTGGTCCAGGTGGATGCAATTGGTGGGGCGTTTCAACTCGCCCGCCTTCACTCGCCTGACCGCATCGTGGACAATTGCTGCGTCGTTCATTCCATATCTCCCGTTATCAAAGTAGCTCGACCGTCACATAAATATCAGGCGTCCCCCGCCCGGATTATGCGATGCGAGTTTACGCGTATCAGAGGTGCAAGTCAAACCAACCATGTGCCGCAACCTGTCGCTTGGCTTGCCGGGCTGAGTGCTTCCCAAGCGGCAAGCCAAAGCATGCGCTACAATGCAGGGGAGGTGGTGATATGAACAAGATAGTTTGGCTATTGAGTCTGCTGCTGATCGGCGTGGCGATTGGCTGCGGTGGCGGGACACCCGCGCCTGTTACCGAAAGCGCCACCGCCGCCCCGCTCCCAACCACCCCCACCACACCGCGCCCGACGCTCCCCCCGGCCACCCCCTTCCCCACCCGCATCGGCGCCGACTACGTCCTGCTGCTGCCGCGCGAGGCCGCGCTGCCGGCCGACTGGGCCATGAACCCCATCCCCGACTACGACATCCGTCAACCGCAGCCGGGCGAGACGTACCGCTTCGCCTGCCTCGACCTGCCCGCCCGCAGCGTCGGCGCGGCCAAGGTCGGCTACCGCCACCTCGAAGGGTTGCCGAGCGTCCACATCGAGTACGTCATCTACCCCACGGCCGCCGACGCCGAGGACGCGCTGGGCGATATGCGCCGCGCCGTCGACGAATGCCCGACGTACTCGCTGGGCGAAGGGGACGCGCAGACCACGGCCGCCTTCTCCCCGTTCTCCTTTCCCGGCTATGGCGACGACCAACTCGCGGCCGAAATGGCCACCGAGTCGGCCCTGACCGGCTCGTTGCGCATCCACATGGTGAAGGTGCGCCAGGGCCATGTCGTCGTCGGCGTCAATCACACCGCTTTCGCCGCCGGGTTGCCCATCGACGAAGCGCTGACCGAGTCGCTCGTCGCCCTGGCAGTCAGCAATCTGGCGAATGGGCCGCGGCCTCCGGGGCGCTGATGCACCAAAAACCGGGTTTCTATCTGGAAACTCGGTTATTGGAGTAGAGAGTCAATCGTTCAGAAACCGGGTTTTCATGAAAAAACCCGGTTTCGCGGCTAGAACATCTCGCGCAGATTGTCCCGCAGCATGAAAACGACGAGGAAGACGATCGGCAAAATCAACGCGATCTGCCAATACTCGATGAACAGGATGATGCTGTTGATGATGGCCAGCGCCACCGTCAGACCGGCCAGATAACGGTCGGCGCGGCCGCGAGCCAGCGCGTCGACAAAGCCAAACGCCACCGCCACGATGATCGTCAGCAGAAACCAATATTTCGGCCGGTAGATGATGAGATAGCCGAAGCCCAGCAGCGCCAGCGCCCCGCTGATGGCCGCCCAAAACTCCAGCACGCGGTGTTGCCGAATGGGCGGCGTCGGGTGGTGGGCGTGGCTGATGTGGGCCGTCGGCGGGCCGAGGTCGCCGGCGTCGATGCGCCGCTTGTACTGCAGCAAGGCGCTGCGCGTCTCCGTCAGATCCACCTGCTGCTTCACCAGCGCCTGGAACCCCTGCTGCTGCTCCAGCAGTTGGCGCTCCTTTTCCTCATAGACACCGCTGAAATGCTCGGCCGCGCGCAACGCTTCCAGGTCGAGCGACAGCACACGCAGCCGCTCCCGCTCGTTGGCGATGCGCGTGCCCAACTCCGTCAGCTTGCCGCGCACGGCCGCCAGCCGCTCGTCGATCTCCTCGGGCAGCACCGACGGCGGGAACAGCTTGTCGAGCCCCGCCCAGCCCAGCGGGTCATACCACGAGCGGCGGATCGCCCCCGAGCGCTCGTACATCGGCCCGGCGGGAGCCCGCTCGCCGCCCAGCCGGTCGCGCGTGTCCAGCCCCCACAGCCCGCGGTAGCCGGTCACCCACGGCGTCTCCTCCGAGATGAGGATGGGCGTCCACGTGCGCGGCTTGTTGGGGCCGATGGCCATGCCGTCCCCGCGCGCATAGTCGACAAACGGCACAGTGAACAGCTTGCCCACCTGCTCCACGAACTGCTCGTTCTCCCCCTGCCGCAGCGTCTCCACCCAAAAGCGGCGCAGCCCGTTGAAGGCGTCCTTCAGCGGCGTGATCCACTTCGGCTCGATGCCCATCAGGTAGTCGCCGCGCTCGAAGTAGCTGGCGTGGCTGCCCGCCCCGGCGAAGATGACCGGGTGTGTCCCCTCCTTCACCAGCGTCGGGTCGTCCCAGCGGCGGCGCAAATCGTCGCCATAGAAGTCGTGGGACGCATAGGCCACCCACTGCGGCCGCGGCTCGCCGCTGTCATCTTGATAGAGGAAGACGAACGCCTGCTCCCAATCGGCCTCGTGGTCATTGACGCCGAAGAAACCGGAACGCCAATTGTTCATCGGGTAGAAGTAGAGGTAGTGGAGTACGATCCAGCCCCCTTCATAGAGGACGCGGCCGTAGTAGACGTTGCGGTTGTCGCGCCGGTCGATATCGCGCATGCGCACCTCGGCCGCGGCCGCCGTGCCGCCGGGCACAACGCCGCGCACCGCCAGCGACAGGTCGAAGAAGGCGTCGCCGATGCGCGAGAGCAGCGGCACGCGGGCCAGCCGCCCCGGTTCCTTGAACTTGATTCGCCCCGGCCGGTTGAGCCACTGTTGGTACTCCAGCGGGCTGAGCGGCTGGGGGACAAAGCGCAGGAAGAGGGCATGGCCGGCCGGCACGTGGTCGTAGTCGGCCAGCGTCTCCGGCGTCAGCTCTCCCTCATCGGCCAACATCTGCGCCTGGCCCCGCTGGTCGACCAGCCACAGGCTGCTACAGTTGACGTAGCCATCGACGGCGCGAGGGAAGAACATCTCGCCCGAGGTGTAGTAGATGATCGGCTCGTATTTTCGCAGCAGTTCCAGGTCGGTCACGCGGGCTCCTCGGCCGTCCGGCGGGCAAAGGCGCGCTGCACGCTGTTGTCGTTCAGGTAGAAGGCCACGGCGACGTTGGTCAGCATGCTCACATAGTCGGGGTTACCGGCGAAGTAGCGGAACAAGGCGTAGGTCAGCGTCACGCCGGTGACGATCATCAGCAGCAGCCACGCCCAGCGCTGCAGCAGCCAAAGCCCGACGATGAGCCACAGCCAGGCGACGATGAGCACGCTATGGACGATGGTGACGGCGTCCCGGCCGGTGAACACGGCGCTAACCAGCGACACCAGCCCGCTGCGGTCGCGCAAAAACTCGTCGGTGTCGGCCCAGATGCCGGTCAGCTGCGAGCGAACGCGGATGATCTCCAGCGCCGCCGTGAACACCCCCAGCGCCAGCACGAAGACCAGCACGTAGACGCCGAACGGCCGCTTCGGTTGTTCCCTCAATTCGACGTCTGCCGGATCCTGCACCATACGCTCGCTCCTTCGAGATTTGGGTCACATTATTCCATAACCCAACCCGTAGGCAAACCGTAGCTGAGTGGTTTTGCCTCTTGGCGAATATCCCGGATAATGGCCGCTGGTTTTGAATATCCAGACCTGACAGGTGGGCGCCCAATGCTGTTTACTCATCCAACGTCACATTGCGCCTACAATCAAAGACCTGGCTAGCAGGCGCCAAAGCCTCGAATTAACTCATAACGTCATGGGCCCACCTGTCAGGTGTTAGGCCACAACCATAGGAAAATGAATATGATCAACCGAATGAAACCCCTCCTGATACTCTTCGCCCTCACGCTGGCGCTGTTCTCGGCCGCGCGCGTGGCGCGGGCCGACACCACCCACGTCATCCAGCCGGGCGACTCCCTCTCCCGCATCGCGCTGCAGTACGGCGTCACCGTCGACGCCATCGTCCAGGCCAACAACATCGTCAACCCGAACCTGATCATCGCCGGGCAGTCGCTGACCATCCCCGGCGTCGACGGCCCGGCCGGCGGCACGACCGCCCCCGCGCCGGCGACCCCCGCGCCGACCGCCCCCGGCACGACGACCCCACCCACCACCGGCAGCGGCACGCCCGTCGAGGGCGGCGTGCTCCACACCGTCCAGCCGGGCGAATCGCTGTTCCGCATCTCGCTGATGTATAACATCCCAATCGCCTCGATCGTCTCGGCCAACAACCTGACCAACCCATCGCTGATCTTCGCCGGGCAGGATCTGCTCATACCCGGCGCGACGGCCACCGGCGGCGCCACGACCACACCGCCGACCACCGGCG
>CAYNOL010000007.1:0-24349 GCA_964398825.1 uncultured Ardenticatenaceae bacterium | reverse complement strand
ATACCCGGCGCGACGGCCACCGGCGGCGCCACGACCACACCGCCGACCACCGGCGCCACGACCACACCGCCGACCACCGGCGGCGCGACCACGCCACCGACCACCGGCGCCGCGCCCACCAGCCCGGCCGCCCCCGCGCCGACGGCCGTCCCCGCCCCCGTCTCGGCCAATCTGTTCACTAACCCGAGCTTCGAAGGGGAGTGGTACTACCACGTCTACAACGAGCTGCAGATCCCCGAGGGGTGGCAGATCGCCATCGACGAAGGGCCCAACACGCTGCAGCCCGGCGACGGCGGCAACTTCGCCCGGCCCGAGGTGCGCGTCATCACCCGCGGTCAGCTGTCCGAGTCGGAATGGGACGTCTTTATTTTCGACGGCTTCAAAGTTGTGAAGGCGTTCAAGGGATACGCGCCGACGATCTTCCACTTCTTCCAGGACGTGAACCTGCAGCCCGGCCGCTACCGGATGACCATCCAGTACTTCCCCGACATCGTGGCCCAATACTTCCCCGGCGGCAACCGCGAGTTCGTCACTGACCCGCTGTCGGGTGAGGTGCGCATCATCCACAACAACGGCGGCACCGACTGGGCCACCGTCACCCCCGGACAGCGCAACGCCCGCACCTATGAGTTCACCGTCAGCCAGGCCGGCACCGTCCGCCTGGGCGCGTCCTTCCGCAACCGCTTCGGCCCGGCCAACAACGGCTGGTTCATCGACGACTGGAAGTTGGAGCGGATCGGGAATTAAGAGAAGAAATTAACCACGGATTTTCACGGATTGAAGACGGATTTTTCGGATTTCCATCCGTTGGAATCCGCCTCATCCGTGAAAACCCGTGGTAAAAATATTAAAAACCGCTGATGACCTCGTCCTGGTCATCGGCGGTTTTTTATTGATCGCTTTTTTTAACTGAGGGGGACTATGATGTCGGGGGTATCGTTTTGGGGTTTGTTGACGGCTGTGCTGACGGCGTAGGCGGCCAGGTGGCCGTCGACGAACGGCCGCAGCAGGTGCTGCAGCCGGCCGGGCGGCGTGTCGGGGGCCAGCCACGTGGAGTAGTCGGCCGGCTCCAGGATGACCGGCATCCGGTTGTGGATCGGCTCCATCAACGTGTTGGGCGTCGTCGTCAGGATGGTACACGTCTCCAGCAGGCCGCCGTCGGGCGAAGACCACACCTCCCACAACCCCGCCAGCGAGACGATGCCCCCTTCCGCCCCATGGATATACATCGGCTGCTTGCGGCCGTCGACGGCACACCACTCATAGAAGCCGGTGGCCGGCAACAAACAGCGCCGCCGCTTGAACGCCGCGCGGAAGGCGGGCTTCTCGGCCGCCGTCTCCGCCCGGGCGTTGATCATCCGCGAACCCATCGACGGGTCTTTGGCCCACGACGGGATCAGCCCCCACTGGAAGAAAGTGAACTCGCGCTCCCCGGCCGGGTTCAGCCGCACGGCGGCCACCGGCTGCGTCGGCGCGATGTTATAGCGGGGGACGACGAACGGGACTTCGGGCAGCTGGTAATGCTCCGCCACCTCTTCGCCGGTGGCGACCAGCGCAAAACGGCCGCACATGTGGTCTCTCCTTTGTCGGGCGAGCAGGGGCTCGACCGGCGCTAGTTGAGGGCCTCCTGTGGCTGTTCGGCGCGGCCGCTGCCGCGCGGCAACGCCCCGGCCATTTGAGGATCAAAGCCGGCCGGCCAGCGCGTCGTCGCGTCGTAGCGCGCGCCGGTCAGATTGGTGTCCTGCAAATTGGTGTCGCTCAGGTCGGCGCCGACGAGGTTCGACTCGCGCAAGTCGGTGCTGCGCAGGCTGGCGCGGCGCAAATCCGCCCCGCCCAGGTCGGCCAGCCACAGCTTCGCGCCGCGCAAATCGGCCCCGTTCAGATTGGCCTCGCGCAAATTCGAGCCCGCCAGGTCGGCCCGGCTCAGGTCGCGCTGCATCGCCCCCTGGTTGACGATCTCCCACACCAGCCGCCATTTGGGGTCGATCTGGGTCATCTCCGACACGACGGTGTTGCGCAAGTCGGTCCAACTCATCTTGGCCCGGCTGAAGTCGGCGCGGGTCAGGTCGGCTCCGTTGAGACTGGCGCCGCTCAGATTAGCCTCGCGCACGTCAGTGCCCAGCATCGTCGCCCGGCTCAGATTGGCGCCGCTCAGATTGGCGCCGCTCAGGTCGGCGTTGCTCAGGTCGGCCTTGGAGAGATTGGCCTTCGTCAGACTGGCCCGGCTCAGGTCGGCGCGGGTCAGATCGCACTCCGACAGGTCGGCGTCGCGCAAATCGCGCCCGGCCGCGCCGTTGTTGACGATCTCCCACGTATGGCGCCACTTGTCGTCGAGCTGCGTCTGCTCGTCGATCTTGGCCTTCCACAGCTTGGCCCGGCGCAGGTCGGCGCGGGTCAGACGCGCGCCGGAGAGGTCGGTCTCCCACAGCCGCGCCGCGCGCATATCTGCCCCCCAGAGGTCGGCGTCGCGCAGGTCGGCGCGGCTGAGGTCGCGGCCCGGCGCGCCATGGTTGACGATGTCCCACACGGTGCGCCACTTGACATCCAGTTGGGTGTCGTTGTCGATGAGGGTACCGGTCAGGTCGGCCAGATTGAGGTCGGCGCTGGTCAGGTCGGCCCCATACAGCGCGGCGTGGCTCAGGTCGGCCCCCGTCAGGTCAGCCCCGACGAGATTGGCCCCGCTCAGATTGGCCCGCTTCAAATCGGCCCCGCTGAGCAGCGCCCCGCGCAGGTCGGCCCCGGCCAGGTTCGTCTCCTGCAGATTCGACTGCTTCAGATTGGCCTCGGTGAGAACCGCGTCGGTCAGATCGAGCCCCTTCAGCATCGCCTTGCGCAGATTGGCCGCGGGGGCGTGCTTCTCCTCCACGAGCTTCTCGCGCAACACCACCGATTCGGGGGCCGGGCCGTTCTCGTGGGGCATGGCCGGCAGCATGGCCGGCTGGGCCACCACCGGGGCGACGGCCGTGGCCGCCACCTCGGCCACGCGCTCCTGCAGCAACTGCTCCAGCGCCGTTCGCTGCTGCTGCTGTTGCTCGTTGAGCGTCATTCTGAGGGTGCGCAGCTGCTCATCACTGAGATCCTTTTGCGCCCTCAGCTGCGTCTCCAGCTGTCGCTGGGTCGAGCGCTTGATGCTGGAAACGATGAGAGTTGTCACGATGATCGCAGCGAGCAATGCGACAGCACCGCCAATGAGGGTGAAGAGAATTGCCTGGCCTGTGCTCATTTGTATGAAGTCTCCATTCAATGCCGGGGTTGAGCGAACCAAAATGGGCCGCAGCGTCAGCCGGCTATCGCCGGTCTGACTACTGCGCCCATTTTAACATTGAAATGCCGAGTGGGGGAATGTTAGATCGGGATACTTACGGGGTTGTCACGCTCTCTTATCCCATTTTTCACGCGGCGCCGGGGTTGGCTGTTGGGGTCGTGGTTGTGGGGGGCGTGTGGGCCTCACCGAGGGTCTGACTTGCATGAATGGCTTCTGCCGGTAGCACGTGTGGCGGTCGTCGCTGTGTCGCCAATAATACGTGTCCCCACAATTCGCCATGAGGCGACGCGCACGCAAGATGACCGACCCTCCACATTTCGGACAAATAGCCAAAGCGGGCGCACCAATCGCGGCCACGAGCGGCTTGCCATTAGACGATACTGCTGTCTTCATGAGCTTGCTCTCCTATGACTAGGTGCGTTGCAGCGATGACCCACAGGACGAGTACCCGGCAAGCAGCAAAGTGAAAGTTGCACGCCTGGCAACGCGTGAACTAGTCAACTTGGCGTACTGAAGCCGCGGTTCAGGGCCGTGTCATCCCGCAACGCTGGAACGGGACATTATTCACTTGTTGGTACTTCTCTAGGTATTGATGCCTATACGGTGCCTACTATAGTAGCATTACAACAACAGATTAGCAAGAGCCAAAACCAGCCATTATTACCATCTACACGAAATATGAGAATTCGCTCAGGTAAAAATTAGAGAGAAAAGTACTAGTAGGCGCCCAATTCGACCAGGCGATCGTCGTCGATGCCGAAATGGTGGGCGATTTCGTGGATGATGGTGATCCGCACTTCCTCGCGCACCCGGTCAATATACTCCCCCTCGTCCCATTCGGCCGCGGCCTGTTCGATGGGCCCCTGGTAGAGGGTGATGCTGTCGGGCGGCACGAGGTTATAGGCCGACGTGCGCTCGGTCAGCGGAATGCCGTGGTAGAGACCCAGCAGCGTCTCCCCCGGCGGCACGCCCATCTCGCGCAACGTCTGCCGCGACGGCCATACCTCGAGCAGGATGACAACGTTGTTCATCTGCGCCTGGAAGAAGGGCGGCAACTCGTCCAGCGCCTCGCCGACGAGGTCTTCGAATGTGCGGCTGGGTAGCATCAGGCAGGGAGGGTTATAAAAGCGAAAACGTTATGCGAAATATCGGCATCGTTGCAGGGCGGGTCACAGACCCGCCCTGCAACATAGTGTCAACCGGTAGGGGCGGGTCTGCGACCCGCCCGCCCTATTGCTCGCGCTAGTCCGCCGCAGCGAACGCCTCGTCCTGCTGGGCCTCGACCGTGTCCGCCTTCTCGACGGCGATGAACTCCTCCACCAGGCGGTGGGCCTCATCGTCGGTAAACTGCACCGGCGGCGACTTCATGAAGTACGATGACGGCACTTCCAGCGGGCCGCCGATACCCCGGTCGAGGGCCAGCTTGGCGCAGCGCACCGCGTCAATGACCACGCCGGCCGAGTTCGGGGAGTCCCACACCTCGAGCTTCAGTTCCATCGAGATCGGCACGTCGCCGAAGGCGCGCCCCTCGATGCGGATGTGGCACCATTTGCGGTCGGTCAGCCACGGCACGTAGTCGCTGGGGCCCACATGGACGTTGTCCTCGCCCAGGTCATAGGGCAGCTGGCTGGTGACAGCCTGCGTCTTGGAGATCTTCTTCGACTCCAGGCGGTCGCGCTCCAGCATGTTATAGAAGTCCATGTTGCCGCCGAAGTTGAGCTGGTAGGTGCGGTCGATATGGATGCCGCGATCCTTGAACAGGTTGGTCAGCACGCGGTGGGTGATGGTGGCGCCAACCTGGCTCTTGATGTCGTCGCCGATGATGGGCAGATTGGCGTCGCGGAAGCGCTTGCTCCAGTAGGGCGAGCTGGCGATGAAGACCGGGATGCAGTTGATAAAACCGCAACCGGCCTCGATGGCCTGCTCGACATACCATTTCGTCGCCATCTCCGAGCCGACAGGCAGATAGCTGACGACGACATCAGTCTTCGTGTCGCGCAAAATCTTGATGATGTCGTCGGTCGGGCCGTCGGCCTTCTCCACCTTCTGGCTCAGATACTTGCCGATACCGTCGTGGGTCATACCGCGATGCACGGGCACGTTGAGATAGGGGACATCGGCGAACTTGATCGTGTCGTTGGGGTAGGCCCACATCGCCTCGCTCAAGTCCTTGCCGACCTTTGAGGTGACTACGTCGAACGCGGCCGAAAACTCGATGTCGCGCACGTGGTAGCCGCCGACGGTGGCGTGCATCAGCCCGGGAATTTCCTCATCATCGGCCGCGTTCTTGTAATAGTGCACACCCTGGATGAGGGAGTTCGCGCAATTGCCGACGCCGATGATGGCAACACGCACCTTCTTGTTATTCTTAGCCATTGTTTACTCCTGCAACATATCTTTGCCTACCGGGCTGTGCCCGGCGAGGTATTTTTCAACTACAAATACGAGTTAGATCGAAATCAGGTGCATAAATGTGACGTCGCTCAGACGGCCACGCGATGCACCCTATCTTGAATTATATGAAGCCTTGGCGCTAAGGGCAATCAGGCTGTACCGCACGCTTTAGCTTGCGGGCCGAAGACGCAACCTGAAGGTTGCGGCACAGCCGGAAACAAAGTAACAGCATACGCCCCATCTCTGCTATAGTTGCCCCATGCAAATCGGCCTCGTCTATCCCCAAACGGAATTCCCCGCCGACCCCGTCGCCATTCGCGATTACGCGCAGGCGGCCGAGGCGCTCGGCTATGGCCACATCATGGCCTATGACCACATTCTGGGCGCCAACCCCGACCGCCCCGGCGGCTGGCGCGGCCCCTATACCCACCGCGACCCGTTCATCGAGCCGCTGATGCTGTTCAGCCACATGGCGGCCGTCACCGAGCGGCTGGGCTTCATCACCGGTATCCTCATCCTGCCGCAGCGGGAGACGACGCTGGCGGCCAAGCAGGCGGCCGTGCTCGACGTGCTGTGCGGCGGCCGTTTCCGGCTGGGCGTCGGCACGGGCTGGAACGAGATCGAGTACGTCGCCGCCGGCTACGACTTCCACACCCGCGGCAAGCGGCAAGAGGAGCAGGTCGAGGTGATGCGGCGGCTGTGGACCGAGGAGCTGGTGACGTTCAAGGGGCGCGGGCACGACATCCCCGACGCCGGGCTGAACCCGCTGCCCATCCAGCGGCCCATCCCCGTCTGGTTCGGCGGCCACGCCGACGCCGTGCTGCAGCGGACGGCGCGCCTGGGCGACGGCTGGCTGCCCGGCTTCCGCACGGCCGACGCCGCGGCCGAGCATTTGGACAAGCTCGACGCCTATCTGGCCGACCACGGCCGCGCCCGCGCCGACGTGGGGCTGGAGCCGCGGCTGCATTGGGCCGGCAACGACCCGGACACACTCGGCCGCACGCTCGAAGGGTGGCGCGCCGCCGGCGCGACCCACGCCAGCCTCAACACGATGGGCGCGGGCTTCACGACGGTGGATGAGCATCTTGCGGCAGTGCGCCGTTTTGCCGAAGGCTTTGTCCGTTGATTACCGCTAGGGGTAGTGTCCTATCAATTGAAGCTGAGCCCGTTCCATTAACCGCTTCGAGACGTTCATTCGCAGAAGTGTGGCGGTGGCGCGGCCCGTCGGTGTTCGGCCGACGATCGTCGCGCCGTCAAGAACGAAATGGATGTTCCAACGCTGCCGACGGGGATTGAAAAGGGGCATAATTCTTCGCGTCAACGGGTCAACACCCGACAGATTACTTCCCTTGGCTCGATTACAATTCATGCAGGCGAGCGCCAAATTATATTCGTCGTTATCCCCATCGTGGGCTAGCGGAATGATGTGGTCTATCGTATGGCGATTAGATGTGTCACGCTCGTGAATAAGGCAATACTCGCAACGGCCAACCGCGCGTTCCAGGGCGGCTGGCTCAAATCAGAAAAGGCGATTTTTCCGGGCACTCCGGTCAGATCGAGAGCATATGCCAGTAAATCCGGCAATTTCTCTCCAGCATTCTCTAACCGCCGCGCCAAATCATCCGGAACTTCCAGCGTAATTGTTGCCATGGCCTGATTATAGCATAATTCCCCCATGGAACTCTTAGGCGGGCCCCTCTTCGCCGTCGCCGGGGCGGGCGAATCCCACGGGCCGGGTATCGTCACCATCGTCTACGGCTGCCCGCCGGGGCTGTGGCTGTCGCGGGCGGCCGTGCAGGTCTACCTCGACCGCCGCCGGCCGGGAGCCACGCGCCACGGCACCCCGCGCCACGAGGCCGACCGCGTCACCTTCCTCGCCGGGCTCTACCAGGACGACCACGAGGCGCTGACCGCCGGGCCGTCGCTGGCGCAGAGCGGCGCCGAGCCGCTGGGCGCCGCCACCTACGAGGCGGGCTACACCACCGGCGAGCCGATCGCCGCGCTGGTGCTCTCCACCAGCGGCCGCTCCGGCCACTACGCCCAGTTCGCCGGGCCGCATGGGGAAGTGCGCCCCGGCCACACCGACCTGGTCAAGCATCACCAGTCGGGCGGCCGCGTCGACGTGCGCGGCGGCGGCCGCTCCAGCTATCGCGCCACCATCAGCGACGTCATCGGCGGCAGCGTCGCCCGGCTCTATCTGGCCGAGACGTTCGGCACGGTCTTTCTTTCGGCCGTCAGCCAGGTGGGGCCGCTGCGGGCCACCCGCACCCTGGCCGCGGCCGTGGCCGGCTTGGGCCCCCACCCCGAACGGGCGCAAGTTCAGGCGCTGGAGCAGCGGTTGGCCGGCGCGTGGGCCGGCGTCGGCATCCCCACGCTCGATGAGACGTTCGCCGCCGAAGCGGCCGAGCTGATCAAGCACACGCGCGTGGCCGGGGATTCGCTGGGCGCGGCCGTCGAGGTCGTGGGGCTGGGCGTGCCCGCGCTGGCCGGCGAGCCGCTGTACAACAGCCTGAAACTGCGGCTCATGGGCAGCCTGGGCGGGCTGCACGCGGCCCAGGCGTGTGAGATCGGCGACGGGGCGGCCGTGGCCGGGCGGCGCGGCAGCGAGAACAACGACCCCATCCGCCGCGACGGCTACGCGGCCAACACCCACGGCGGCCTCATCGGCGGCATCACCACCGGCAACCCGCTCGTGGCCCGCGTGTCGTTCAAGCCGACGAGCTCCATCACCCTGCCCCAGCAATCGGTGCGGAAAGACCTGGAAGAGATCGACTTCGAGCTGCAGAAGGGGCGGCACGACCCGTGCGTCGGCGTGCGGGCGGGCATCACGCTGGAGTCGCGCATGGCGATCGAGGTGATGAACGCAGTGCTGATGCACGCGGCGCGACGGGTTGACCCAAAGGATTTTGCGCTGTTTCCGCCGGAGGAATGAGAGCGCGGGAGATCGGGGAGTGGGGAGTAGATGACCGAATAGTTTGTGCTGTTTCTACCCCGGGAAAGCGGTCGGACACAGATCCAAACAGGCTATGCGAAAAAACAAGCAGAGTTAACAGGCGGTTTTTCCTCCATACTGAGAGCCTTCTAATCTAGTCACCTTGTCCAGTTACATGGCCGCCGGTCATCTGCTATACTGAGGGTAGCTAGCGGCGGCATCCCCCACACCCACACCGGCCGCCACGCACTCACACGTTATTACCTGAAAAAGCGCGCACCGTTGGAGTCGCCTGACGCCAACGGCCTTTGCCGATATCACAATGATGTGAACCCACTGACCTCAGGGAGGGTTGTTATGAATTTGTTGCTCTACCTCGAATCGAAAGCCGCTCTGGCGCAACTGGTTGACGGCGAAATCCAGGCCAACGATCCCTTCTCCCCGTTCGGCGAGCTGGCGCCCGTGCTGCCCGACTCCTTGTTTGAGGAGCTGGGCTACTTCGGCGCGCTCGACGACGGCATGGGGGTGCTCCCGGCCGAGGATAACTACGACGGCTTCCTCGACTGGCTGGAGCAGGCCGTCCCCGCCTAGCCGCTACTCGCCACTCTCTCCGGCCGGCCAATTGGCCGACGTGGTGTAGGTGATGACCTGGAAGCCGTGGCGGGCGACGATCGGCCGGCTCATCGGCCCGGCGTCGATCGTCAGATAGCCTACGCCTCGCCGCCATGCTTCCTGTGCGCGGGCAGCCAGCACAGCCGTATAGAGCCCTCTGCCTCGATACTCGCTCAACGTCGAGCCGCCCCATAGCCCCGCGAACTTCCCTTTGTAATAGTATGTCCACCCGGCGCAGGCCGGTTGCTCCCCCACATAGGCGACGAAGACGCTCAGATAGTCGGGGATCTGCATGTGGCTGCCCAGACGCCGCGGCACCCAGTCGAAATTCTCGTTCCACACCGGCCCCAGCACGGCCACGACGTCGGCCAGCTGGTCGGGGTGGGTCAGGCGACGCACGTCGGCCGTGGGCGGCGCCAGCAGGCTGCTCGGCGCGGCGCCCAGGTCGAGCGCCATGACCGCCCCTTCCTCGTCGGGCTCGAACCCCCGCCGGACGAGCCGCTCCAGCAGGTCGGCCGGCTGGTCGTGGGAGAAAGTCTTCCACTCCATGGACAGCTTGTTGGCGGTGAAGTAGTCGAGTTGCTCTTCGATGACGCGGTCGACATTGTTGTCGTCGAGTTCGCTGTAGAGGATGAAGCTCATCTCCGGCGCGGGGATGATGTGGCGGACGATGCTGCCCGAATCGGGCGGCGACACCTCGCGCCGCATGCCGGGCAGCACGATGTCGCGGCGCTGGTCGCGGTCGAAGAGGGAGAGGACGTGTTGCAGGTCCAATGTGGGTTACCCGGGGTTTTGGATCAGGGTTTGAGTTGAACGGTATTATATTATTTCTTTGGGGGGGTTGGGAAGGGGTGTATTGGCTTGGCCCCCAAACGTTGGACACATCAAAATATCAACTTGGGAACACAGAATCCGGCGCCGGTTGGCGACTGGATCATTGGGTCTAAAAGCGGATTTACCTACGTCACTCTGTTGAATATTAAAACCGAACCAATCGACTGGCTTGGCCCGCGTCCCATTGGGCCGGCGGCTGGGCCAGGCCAAAACCTGTACCCAAACCTGTACCCCATCCCCCTCCCCCGACATGCTCCCATCCCTCGCGGCTGATCTACAATAAGAGCACACGCTGCCGAGCGTACTCCCCGGCCGCGAGGTGAGCGCTATGACTGATTCACTCGACGAATACCGCCACAAGCGGGATTTCAGCCGGACGGCCGAGCCGCAAGGCAAATCCGCCGCCGCGTCGGAGCAACCCATCTTCGTTGTCCAGCGCCACGATGCCAGCACACTCCATTACGACTTCCGGCTGGAGTCGGGCGGCGTGCTCAAGTCGTGGGCCGTGCCCAAGGGACCGCCCGAGGAGACGGGCGAGCGGCGGCTGGCCGTGCCCACCGAAGACCACCCCATGGCCTACGCCACCTTTGAGGGCGAAATCCCCGAAGGCTCCTACGGCGCGGGCACAGTGGAGATCTGGGACAACGGTACCTACCGCAATCTGCGCGAGGCCGAGGGCGTCTCCATGGCCAAGGCATTGGACGAAGGCAAAGTCGAAATCGCCCTCGACGGCCGCAAGCTGTCGGGCAACTACGCCCTCATCCGCACGGCCGGCGACGACGGTGAAGAGCGCTGGCTGCTGCTCCGCATGAAAGACCAGCCCGGAGAGAATCAATGACCACCCAGACGATCAAAGTCGGCCGCCGCCGGATCGAACTGTCCAATGCCGACAAACTCCTGTTCCCCGACGACGGCATCACCGAGGCCGAGCTGGCGGCATACTACCTGGCCGTGGGCGAGACGATGCTCCCCCACCTGGCCGGGCGGCCGATCAGCATGCAGCGCTTCCCCAACGGCATTGACGAGGCGGGCTTCTATGCCAAGGCAGCGCCCGACTACTTCCCCGACTTCGTGCGGCGCGTCGATGTCGAAGTGCTGGAGTCGGGCGAGACGCAGCCGCAAGTCGTCGTCGACAATCTGGAGACGCTCGTCTATCTGGCCGACCAGGGGTGCATCACGCCCCACACATGGCTCAGCCGCGCCGATGCTCTCCACCACCCCGACAAGCTGATATTCGACCTCGACCCGCCGGAGTCGTTCGAGGACGCTCGCGCCGCCGCCCGGTCGGTGCGCGCCTTACTCGACGAATTGGGGCTGGCGTCGTACGTGATGACGACGGGCGGGCGCGGGCTCCACATCGGCGTGCCGCTCGACGGCCGCGCCGACTTCGACGCCGTGCGCGCCTTCGCCCGCGACGCGGCCGAGTTGCTGGCCGCGCGCGAGCCGGAGCGGCTGACGACCGAAACGCGCAAGAAGCCCCGCCGCGGCCGCCTCTTCCTCGACTATCTGCGCAACGCCTACGGCCAGACATCGGTGCCGCCGTTCGCCGTCCGCGCCCGCGCCGGCGCGCCGGTGGCCACGCCGCTGGCCTGGGATGAACTGGACGACCCCGAGTTGACCTCGCAGCGGTTCAACCTGCGCAACATCCCGGAGCGGCTGGCGGCGGCGGGCGACCCGTGGGCCAACTTCCACGACCGCGGCCGGTCGCTGGACGAAGCGCGGCAGCGGCTGGCGGAACTGGCTGAGCGATGAGGCTGGAAGAAGTAAACACGGATGGGACACATATTTTACGGATGAGGCGGAATGAGTTGCATTGAGCCGTGGTTTGTCATCCATTCCGCGCCGCAAGAGGTAGAGTGATGACCGGACGCCCGACGCGAGAAGAGATAGTCGATCTGCTGGATCGCATCGGCGATCTATTGGAAGCGCAAGAGGAAAACCCCCACCGCGTGCGCGCCTATCACAACGCCGCCGACACCATCGCCGGCGCAGCCGAGCCCGTAGCCGAATGGGCCGCCGCCGGCGACCGGCGCGGGTTGACGTCGCTGCCGGGAATTGGCGAAGGGTTGGCGACACTTATAATCGACTATGCAAAGAACGGCTACAGCGACCTGCTGCGCCGGCTGGAGGAGCGCGCCGCGCCGGGCAGCACGCTGGTGCGCGTGCCCGGCATCGGTCCCACGCTGGCCGGCCGCATCCACGAGGCGTTGGGCATCGACACGCTGGAGGAGCTGGAGCTGGCCGCCCACGACGGCCGTCTCGACAGCGTCGAGGGCATCGGCCCCGAGCGGGTGAAGGCGGTGCGGGCCACGCTGGCCGGCATGCTGAGCGACAGCGCCCGCCGCCGCGCCCGGCAACGCGCCGAATCGGCAGCCAAAACCGACGAGCCGCCGGTGGCCATGCTGCTCGACGTCGACGCCGAATACCGCCGCCGCGCCGCCGCCGGCAGCCTGCCCACCATCGCCCCGCGTCGCTTCAACCCCGAGGGCAAGGCGTGGCTGCCGCTGATGGAGACGACGCGCGGCCCGTGGCGCTTCACCGCCCTCTACTCCAACACCGCCCGCGCCCACGAAGCGGGCAAGACCGACGACTGGGTGGTCATCTATTTCGAGCGCGACGGCCGCGAAGAGCGGCAACGCACCGTCGTGACGGAGACGCGCGGCCCGCGGGCGGGAGAGCGGGTGGTTCGCGGGAGAGAGGGAGCGAACAGTTAGCCGCGATCTGGCCGGAGAAGTCGGATTTAACTTATCGACAGAACGGGGATGACGTGGATGGGCGAGGATAACGCTGGTTATTAAAAACAGCGGAAATCTGCGTCCATCCACGTTTTCCGCACTGATTCCTGCGCTTATGTCAAACTAAATAGCTGCTATTGGTCATAATAAAAATTGCCCTTTGGTAGCAAGCTGTTAAAATTCTCAGCAGCGACTTATCAACCACTCATCTTTGCCAGGAAGGTGAATGGTCATAGCGGGGTAGCCAGCCCTCGGCGAGCAAGTTCGCGCCTTTTCTAACTGCATAGATCTGACGTTCACTTCTTTAATAGCGTTTCTCGATAAATAGTGCGGAAATCAGGAGGAGGACCCATGTTCTGCACCAACTGTGGCAAGGATAACCCGGATAGCAACAAGTTCTGCATGCAGTGCGGCCGGCCCATGGCCGCGGCCGGGCAAGAGGCCGGCCCAACCCCTGCTCCCGCGGCAACGGCTACGCCCGCGGCCCAGACCCCGCCGCGCCACCGGGCCAGGCGGCTGCCGCTGCTGGTCGGCGGGGTGATGGTGATGGTGCTGGCGACCGCGGCGTGGTTCCTGCTGCCCCGGCTGACGGGCGGCGGCGGCGGCGGCAATGAGCTGTTGCTGGCCGCCACCAACAGCCGCTTTCTGGATGACCTGTACGTCTTGCGCCTGGGTGATGATTTGGCCGAAGACGCCGTCGTCATCGCCGAGGGTGTCTCCCGCCCCGAGAGGAACGCCATTTTCGCGCTTCAACCGGCCGGCAGCACCTACGACAGCTCCCCCGGCAGCGAATACGGTTTCTTTCCAGCCGGAAAAAACCGCCTACTAACCCTCTACACCGATGAAAGCGAAACGCGGCTGGTGGAATACGTCCTCGGGTCTGAGGCACCGACGGAAATCTACGCCGACGACACGGATCAATTCTCCGCCGGCTATTCGCCTGATCAAGATATCGTGATGATCTTTGAGTATGCCAGCAACCCAATGCGCTGCTATATAGCCAACCCGGGCCAGGAGGCCAAGCGCGTGGCTCGTGGTGAAAGCTGCTTCATGTTGAATGACGGCTCGCGCGTTCTCGTTCATGATTGGAACAGCAACAACGAAAAAACGATAAAATCCTTTGATCTCAACGGGGATAATGAGGTAGTCCTGCTCGATGATGTGAGCGCGCTCCGGGATGCAACGTCGGCTGATGCCTCCCACGTCGTCTACACCGAACGTATATCCGGCGGCGTCCGAGTCACCTTGCTGAACGCGGAAGGTGAGGAGCTGTACCAGAGCGACACATTTAGAGAGGTAAGTCACATCGGCTTCGTAGGCGCGTCAGATGTGGCTTATTTTGTGGGCGACAACGACGATGGGGCGTGGGAGCTGCACACCTCGGCCGGCGCGGGGCCTCTGGCCGCCGCGCCCGCGATGACCGTATTCGGAACCAGTGATGACAAGACGTTGGCCGTCCTGACGGCCGACGAGGACGGCGAGAGCCAGGTAAGTGTCATCAACATCGAGAGCGGCGCTTCCGTCGAGGTAGCGTCGGGGGATGATCTCATGATGCGGATGGCCGGCGGCCAATCCTGGATTCTCGTCCTGGAGCAGTTTCAGGGGGATATAAAACTGGTCGTCTCCGGCATCGACGGCGCCAATCCGGTCACGCTATTCGACGACGGTGAATACGTCTACCAGAGCGGGCACCTTTTGCCCGACGACGGCCACTTCTTGATGGAGTTGCGGAATGCCGACAATGAGGCGAGCCTGTTCGTGGCCCCTCTCGACGGGTCGCCCGGTTACTTCGTTGTTGAAGATTGGTATGAGTTTCGCCTCCTGAATCACGCCGGGGGCACCGTGTTGTTGACCGGCCAAGAGGACCAACGCGACGACCCTGTTCTGTTCGCTTTCACCATGGAAGCGGGCGCCAAACTCGTTGAACTGGATGATGAGGCCGACCGCTACGGGTACGCCGTCATCACACCCGACGGGCGATCGGCGCTCTACAACGCCATCATCGGCGACGACGTCGACGACGTCGTCGTCCGCCGGGTGCTCCTCAACGGCGAGGAGTCGCCGGAAGACCTCTATGACAAGATGTGGCTGCAGGCCGTTCGCTGGACCGATATCGACCCGATGCAATTCGGTTTATCGGACTGGGCCGGCGCCGGACGGGTGGCGCTGACGATGGTCGGCGGCGCCCAGCGCATCAGCGGCAATTTCCACGCGGGCGCCGTCACGCGTGTCGATCACGATATCCCCGCCATCAGCAATCAAACCATACAAGGTGACTTGCTGGCATTTGAGGGGTTCGCCGGCCAGCGGGTAGAAATCGATGTATTTGGCCGGGATTCCATTACATCCAATCTGGATCCGCACGCGGTCTTGCTCGACAAGGATATGAACTTTATCGATTCGGATGACGATGGCGGCAATGGACTCGATTCGCGGATCACAACCACCCTGCCCGAAGACGGCATCTACTATCTGTTCATCTCCTCATACAGCTTCCAGGTAACGGCTACCGGCAATGAATTGGCCTATGAGGTCCATCTAAGTCGGGATTGATCAAGCGCCGGCAGCCTGTCGTGCCCGACGCCAAACAGGAGGAGTGGCAATGTATTGTCTCAATTGCGGTACGCAACTGTCCGACACGGCCAAGTTCTGCCACGCATGCGGAGCGGTCGTGCAGCGCGCCGAAGTCTTCCCCCCCGACACCCCCTACGCGCCTCATGAGGAGGGGCGGCGGCGCGGCCCCTCGCGCCGGTTGATGGGTTGCCTGGCGGTCGTGATGGGCGTGGTCGTGCTGCTGGGGCTGGTGCTCATCGCCGCCTACTTCATCCTGGGCCTGCATCGCGGCACGGACATCACCGAACTCGCGCCCGAAGACGCGGCGGCCGTCGTCGTCATCCGCCCCAGCCTGCTGCAACTCAACCAGATGCGCGACACCGACCGGCTGGCCGGCGCGGCGGCGGCGTTCGCGCCGCTGGCCTTCGCGCCCGGCGTCACCGATTTCGCGATCAGGGCTTATTCCGATTACGCGGTTGATCTGGAATCGATGGATGTGGATTTCAACGAAGACATCCTGCCGTGGATGGGGCGCGAGATCGCGCTGGCCGCTGATCCGGACGGCGATGTGGTCATGGCCGTGGCCGTTCGCAACGAAGGGCGCGCCGCCGAATTCCTGACGGAGTTGATCGATCATCTGGAAGATGAAGGCAATGAATTCGACGAGAGCGAGCACAACGGCGTGGTCATCCACAAGATCGTCGCGAAGGACTTTAGCACTCCCTTGGCCTTCGCCATCCATGACAACCGCCTGCTGCTCGCATCCGACAGTGAGGCGCTGGAGGACGCGCTCGACCGCGCCGAAAGCGGCCGGGGCACGCTGGCCGGCAACGAAGATTACCGCAACGCGATGGCCGCCCAACCCGGCAATCGAATCGGCGCCCTCTACATCAGCACGGTCGGGCTGGGCGACGAAATCAAGGAGCTGGAGGCGCTGCGCTGGGTCAGCGGCGCGTCGACCCTGGCCGATAACGGCACCCGCTTCAGCTACAAATTTGGTTTTGACCGTGACCGGCTGGACAGGCGGCAGCGCGAGTGGCTGGAGCGCACGGGCAGCGACAACGAGATGGCGCGGCGCATCCCCGATGACGTCTTGTTCTACGTCGCCAGCACCGACATCGGTGGGACGCTCGACTACGCCGCCGATGTGAGCCCCGAATTCGGCGAGGTTATGGCAGAACTACGGCGGGAAGAAGGATTGGGCCCCATCGTCCGCATGGCTGAAGAGATGACGGGAGAGTACGCTGTGGCCGTCACAAACCAAAGGAGCGGGATGTTGGAGCTCATGACCGGCGAGCCGTATGGGATCCTCTTCGCGGCCCAGAGCGGCGACGGCGATGACGCGCTGGATGACCTGGACGGGGTATTCGACGATATAAAGAATGAATTTTTCGTCGATTACGATACGGACGATATCGGCAGCGCGACGATTGGGTACCTCAGCGAGGACGGAATTCGCGTCATTGGCTATGGCGTGGACGGCGACGATGTCGTGCTGGGTACATCGGTGGAGCAGATTGAGGCGGCGATGGAAGGAGACGATGTGCTGTCAGACGACTCCGCCTTCCGGGCCGCCATGGACGCGCTGCCCGACGGCGGGCTGGGTTATCTCTACTTTGACGCCGATTTTATCGACTTTCTGGTGGACGATTTGGTCTACACGGGTGAGTCGGCCGATGAGTATTCACGGCGCATCGAGGCCATCGGCCTGGCCATTCGGCCGCTGGGCCGCAACGGCCAGATCGACGCCGAGCTGTTTTTTCTGACGGAATCCCCGCGCCGCTGATGGCGTCTGGATCAAATGTAAGTCAATACAGGCAGATGAATAAGGAGAAATTGCAATGGACACCGTGACCTGTGAGAATTGTGGCACCGTCAACCCCGTGGGCGTCAAGTTTTGCAAGCAGTGCGGCACCCTTCTGCCCGCCACTGCGGCTTACGTGCCGCCGGCGGCCGCGCCGGGCCCCTCGGCGGCGCAATACGGCAAGTCGCCCGCCCCGATGGAGAAGCGGTACGGCGTGCTGCGCGGCATCGCCAACCTCTGCAAGGCGCTGGCGATCGTCTTCGCCGTGTTGAATATCTTGTGGGGCGTCGGCTCCTTGTTTGTTATCGGGTTTGCCCAGGGGGACCCACTTTTGGGCTTTGCCGCTTTGATAGGTTCCCTAATTTCCGCAGCCCTGACCTATCTCCTCTGGCGGCTCATTGGAGAAAGTATTTCGGTGCAATTGGACATCGAGGAGAACACCCGTCGAATCGCCCATTTGCTCGAGAGGCAGATGGGTTGAGCGCGGCCGAGGGTTCGGGTGCTTCCCGGCCGGGCCGCGATGCCTAATGAAGGAGAAAGGTTCTTATGAGTTCGCTAGTCGACAAATTTAAATCCGGCGCGGGCAAGGCCGCCTTCGAGGCCGACAAGCTGCGCCGCCTGCAGAGCGCGCAGTCGGCCATCAAGCCGATGCGGAATGACGCCGAGCGGCTGTTTCTGGAGATGGGCAAGATGGCCTACCTCCTCTACACCCAGGGCGGCATCACCCAACCCGAATTGCGCACCGCGGGCGATCGTCTGGCGGCCGTCCACGCCCAAATCGCCGCCGCCGAGGCCGAGGTAGAGCGTATCCGGAGCGAGGAGTACATCGATCCGCTGGCCTCCTCATACGGCCTGTCGGGCCTCATCTGCCCCAAAGGTCACGGCACATTGGCCGGGGGCGCCGCTTTCTGCCAGATCTGCGGCGCGCCCGGCATCCAGCCCGCGCCGCCGCCGCCCGCAGTGGCGACAATGCCCTGCCGCCAATGCGGCAGCGCGCTGAGCCTCGACGCCCGCTTCTGCCCCGCCTGCGGTACTTCGGTCGAACGCTGTGCCAATTGCAACGCCGCGCTTCTGGCCGACGCGCTGTTCTGCGCCGAATGCGGCACGCCCACCGGCCAAAAGCCCGCCAACGCCCCACCGCCCGCAACGGACGACGACTTCCCCGACTGGGTGGTGTCGGATAACGAATAACATTCGCGAGGAGTAACGGTGGATGGCAGGCACACAGGTATGCTCCCAATGCGGCTACACCAACGCGGCCGGCGCGTCATTTTGCGGTAGATGTGGGCAATCGCTGATCGCGGCCTCCACGGCGGCCGCGGAAACGGCGCCCCAATTCACGCACTGCCCCTTCTGCGAGCGCCCCAATCCGGTGGGGGCCACCTACTGCGGCCATTGCGGACAGCCCTTGCCCGCCGTCGCCGCCGAAGAGGTGGAGATGAGCCCCTGGCCGGTCGTCCCGCCCAGCCCGGTCCCGGCGATGACTCCGCCGAAGGCCGCCGGCCGCTCCCAGGGCCGCCTGCTGGCGCTGATGCTGTTGGCCGGTGCGCTCTTCGCCCTCGCCATCGCGGCGCTCATCCTGTTGCCGCGGCTCACTGCCGACCGGGCGCTTGGCGCGGAAGCGACCGCGGAAGCAGCCCTGGCGATGCGCGAGAGCGACGACGCGACGGAGCAGGCCGAGAGGGCCGAGAACGACCTGACAGCGACGGCAGACGCGGCAGTAATCAACGAACCGGATGACAGCGCTCAGATTACGGTGGCCGCGCTGCCGTCGGCGACCTTCACCCTTGCGCCCACGGTCACGCCCTTCCCCACCGGCACGCCGCGCCCGACTCTGACGCCGATGCCGACGCGAACGCCGCTGCCCCCGACGCCCATCCCGCCGCCCACGGCCGTCATGCAGCCGACCGCCCCACCGCCGCCCCCACCCCCGCCGACGAGCACGCGAGCCGCCTGCCTCTTGTCGCCGGGGCCACGCTGGGGCCCGACGATGTGGGACCGCTACCAGGATCGGCTGGGCTGCGCCACGACCGACGAAATGCGCACCAACGCCGCCTATCAATATTACGAGAACGGCATGATGGTCTGGCGCGAGGTGCCCGACCTGGTCTACGTGCTCTACAACAACGGCTCTTTCAACGTCTTCCCCGCCGAGGGGCCGGACGGCTACTTCGTCTCCGACTGGGTGAAGGGCAGCTTCGGGTATCTGTGGACCAACAACGCCACCGTCCGCTCGAGGATTGGGCAGGCGGAAGCGGCCGAATTCAACGCCACCAATTTCGCGGCGCAAGATTTCGCCGGAGGAACGATCTTTTACTTCCTTGAGAACAACGCGCACAACTACGCGCTGTTTAACGACAACGGGACGTGGACATCGGCCCAGCAGTAGACGGAGTTCATGAAGATCGAGCGAGTTATCAGCCGCACTCTAGGCCATCGACTCAGGCGACCGCCCTCATGACGACGAGGAACAGCTGCACCCGTTGCGGTTTCAGCAACATAGCCACCGCCGCCTTCTGCGGCAACTGCGGCCGCGCGCTGCAACCGGCCGAGCCTGAGCCCGTGCCGGAAGCGCCGCCCGTCTACTGTCCCCATTGCGAATCGCCCAACCCCGCGGGGGCCGTCTTCTGCGGCAACTGCGGCCGGTCGATGGCCGCCGCGGAAGCCAAACCGGCCGAGCCATATCTGGCGGTCGCCGGCGAGTTGATCTGTCCCGCTTGCGGGGCCGGCAATGTGCCCGAGGCTGTGTTCTGCGGCAACTGCGGCTACGCCTTCGCCGCGACCGCCCCAATGCCGGACAAACGCGGCCGCTTGTTCTGGCTGCTGGTGCCGTTGTGCCTCCTGTTCGTCTCCATGGCCGCCGGGCTGCTGCTGTCGCGGGGCGATGGGCTGCCGGACGCAGTGACAAAGCTGTTCGCGGCCGAATCCGACAAGGTCGCCACGGTGGGTAACAAAGACGAGGACGCTGAGGCAATCGCCGACGCGGGCAATGGCGAAACCAGCGACGGCGGCAGTGATGAGCCCCACGATGACGCGGTTAACGCCCCCACCGGGGCGGACGAGGGCGCGGCAGGCAGCACTGAGAAGAACGACACGCCCACCCCCACCATCGAGCCAGGCGTCACGGCCAGCCCGACCCCCTCCCCCACCGCCCAGCCGACGGCCACGGCGACGGCCGTCGTTCTGCCCACGCCGACACCGACGCCGATCCCGATGCCGGACGAAATCATCTTCCAGTCGAACCGGGACGGCGACTTCGAGATCTACATCGTCAACGTCGACGGCACGAACCTGCGTCAGCTGACGTTCAACTCCGTGGACGATCGCTTTCCGCGCGTCTCGCCCGACGGCCGCCGCATCGCCTACCAGTCGGGGCGCGGCACAACCAGCGAGATATTCGTCATGAACCGCGACGGCAGCGAGCCGCAGCGCCTCACTTTCAACGAGGTGCTGGACGAACTGCCCGCCTGGTCGCCCGACGGCCGCCGCATCGTCTTCGCCGCCTGGATCAGCCGGACGGACTCCGAGCTATTCGTGATGGACGCCGACGGGTCGAACCAGCGCCAGATCACCGACACGCCCCTCGACGAAGGGCACGTGAGCTGGTCGGTGGCCGGCCTCGCCTTCAACGGCACCGAACCGGGGACCAGCAACTACCAGCTGTACACATCGGACCCGGACGGCGGCAACCGGCAGCGGCTGACCAACAGCCGCATCGATGAATGGTCGCCGGAGTGGTCGCCCGACGGCACGCAGATGTTGTTCCTGTCGGAGCGGGGAAGCAGCGTCAACTCGGGGATCTATGTGATGAATGTGGCATCGGGCGAGGTGGTACCCATCTATAACAATGAGGACGGACGAATGTGGGAATGGGGCGCGGTGTGGTCGGCCGACGGCCGGCGCATCGTCTTCGCCATGGATCAGATCGACGGCACATCCGATATCTACATCATGAACGCCGATGGCACGGCCCTGCAACGGGTGGTGGAACGCGGCGGCTATCCAGCCTGGGCCACCGGTTCGAATTAGCAGCGATGCCGAACTGAGGCCACACGGGGCGCACCCAGAATGAGTAATCGAATCACCTGTCAAAATTGCGGATTCAACAACGATGCCCGCGCTCTATTTTGCGGCAATTGCGCCGCATCGCTGACGCCCCAGGCTCCCCCGCCCCCGCCCCCCGCGGGCCCACCCATCTACTGTCCCAGATGCGAAACGCGAAACCCGCCGGACGCGACTTTCTGCGGCAATTGCGGCTACTCCCTTCAGACCCAGGCGGATGCCGGCCCGTCCGTGTCCGGCATGCCATGGACGAGATGCCCGAATTGCAGGCAAGCCAACCCGCCCGGCGCGGTCTTTTGCGGCGTATGCGGTTACAACCTGGCGGGTGGCGGCTCGCCGCCGGACGGCCAACAGCCTGAGGAGGAAGAGGTGCGACGGCGGGGCTTCCTCATCCCCGTCATCGTGCTGTCGGGGTTGATCTTCCTGGCGGCCGTCCTTCTTTTTGCGTTGCCCGCTCTGGGCGTTGCGCTGCCTCCGGCGCTGGCGGGCCTGGTCGGCCAGAGCGAGCCGACGCCGACGAGCAGGCCCGAAGCCACGCCCACGTCCCCGACCGGCGACACCCCATCCCCCATCCCCCTCACCGACACGCCCGAAGCCGCGCCGACACGGACGACCTCGCCCACGCCGCCGCCCACGCTGACGCCGTTCCCGACCCCGACGCGCGTGACGCCGACGCCAACAGCCACGCCACCCCCCACCGCGACGACGAGCGCCGGGCCGGAGCGCATCATCCTGGGCCAGACCACGCGCGGCACGCCGATGGAAGCGGTGCGCTTCGGCAACGGGCCCGAGGCGGTGATCTTCATCGGCGGGATGGCCGCCGGCTTTGCTCCCAGCACGGTGGCGCTGGCCGAGACGGCCGTCGAGCACTTCACGCGCAATCCCGACAACATCCCCGACAATCTCACCGTCTTCATCGTCCTGTCCGCCTCGCCCGACGCGCCGGTGGCGCCCGGCAACTACAGCGGCCGCCTCAATGCTAATGGCGTTGACATCAACCGCAACTGGGATTGCCAGTGGGCGGCCGACACGCGCTGGCAAGGGGAGGTGAAGCGCGGCAGCGGCGGCACGGCCCCCTTCTCCGAGGCCGAGAGCCGCATGCTGCGCGATCTGATCGAGGGGGAAAACACCGTGGGCGTCATCTTCTGGCAGGCGCGGGCCGACGGCGGCCTGGCCTCGCCCGGCGGCTGCGGCGAGCGGGTCAAGGTGTCGGCCGCGCTCGCAGGCACCTACGGCCTGAGCGCCGGGTATCGCGTTGAGAATTTCGAAGACCTGACCCGACAGACGCTCAACGGCGACGCCAGCAACTATCTAGACTCCAACGATATCCCGGCCGTGTCCATTTTGTTGCCCAATTACTCCTCTTCGATCGATTGGGAGAACAATCTGGACGGCATAATGGCCGTGTTGAATTATTATGCTGATTAGCCGGTTGGCCCGGAAGCGCCTGATGCTGCCGGTGCTCGTCGTCTGCCTGTTAGCCTGTTGCAGCCGCTTCGATCCAGCCGGCATACCCCTTCCGCGCGCCTCCGCCGTCGGCCCCACCCCGGCGCGGCCTCTCCCTGGAACGGCTCAGGCTGATAACCCAACGGCCGCCCCTACGACGGCCCCACCAGCGCTGGCTACCATAGCCATCAAGCTGCCCGGCGACACGTCCATAGAAAAGGAAACCGAGACGAGCGCCACATCGCCGCCGCCAACGGGCGAACCCGCCCCCATGGCCGCCCCGGCAACGCCCCCACCGACGGCCGCCACGACGCCCGCTCCGACGACGGGCCCGACGACGGCCCTGACGACGGGCCACGCCACGAATCTGGTCGGCCGCTCGGCCGGTGGGCGGCCCATCGAGAGCCACCGCTTAGGTACCGGAGCAATCGACATCGTCATCGTCGGCGGCATCCACGGCGGCTACGAATGGAACAGCGTCGTGCTGGCCGAGGAGTTGCTGAGCCACTACCAACGCCACACGGCCGACATCCCGCCCATGATCTCGCTCCACTTCGTGCCCAACGCCAATCCCGACGGTCTATCGCTTGTGACCGACACCAGCGGCGAGCTGCAACTGACCGGGGTGATTACGGACACATTCCCCGCGCGCTTCAACGCCAATGGGGTCGACCTGAATCGCAACTGGGATTGCGCCTGGGCCCCCACCGCCTTGTGGCGCGAGAAACCCGTCTCGGCCGGGACTCACCCGTTCAGCGAGCCGGAGACGGAGAGCCTGAGCCGGTACCTCGTAGCGCTTCGGCCGGTGCTGGTCATATTCCTGCACAGCGCCGCCAATGCCGTCTACGCCTCGGGCTGCGCCGAGCCGCATCAACCGAGCTATGAGCTGGCCACCATCTACGGCCGGGCGGCCGAGTATCCCGTCTTTCCCGTGTTTGACCACTACACCATCACCGGCGACGCCAGCGATTGGCTGTCATTGCAATCGATTCCCTCCTTCACCGTCGAGCTCTCCACCCACGAGTCGCTCGATTGGGAGCGGAATCTGGCCGGTATGAAGGCGATCCTGGCCCACTATTCGGAGCCGATCGATCTGCGAGGCGCGGAGTGATCCTGCTTTCCCCTTTGGAGCTCATGCCCCCATCATAGAGGGCGTTTATGGAAGGTTTCGATGAGTCATGACAACATCGCCTGCCGAAATTGCGGCTTTGCGAACCCAGGCGTGGCCGGTTTCTGCGGCCGTTGCGGCCAAAAGCTGCGAAACGAGCCGGTGCAAAGGATCGCCGACGCCATCTACTGCCCCTACTGCGAGGTGGCCAACCCGCCGGATGCCGTCTACTGCGGCGGGTGCGGGCGGCAAATCAGCACGGCTGACTTCGGCCTATCGCCCCACCCAGCCGCCCCCGCCCCGGCGGCCGCCGCCGCACCCAGCGACGAAAGCGCGAGCCCAAGCCGCCGGCTCATGGCGGTGATCATCGGCGCGGGGCTTGTCTTTTTTCTGGCGATCGGCGCGTTTTTCCTGCTGCCCCAACTTCTGTCACCCGCGCCCCGTGGCGCGGGTGACGAGACGAACGAGCTGACGGAAGCGATAGCCACCGCCGAGCTCGAATTGACCGACACAGCCCCGCCCACCGACGAACCGACACCCGAGGAGGACGACGCCATCGTCCCATCGCCGCCCTTGCCCACGCCGACCATCACCCTGACACCCA
>CAYNOL010000006.1:30247-47506 GCA_964398825.1 uncultured Ardenticatenaceae bacterium | reverse complement strand
ACCTTGAAGTC
The DNA here is from genome assembly GCA_964398825.1 of uncultured Ardenticatenaceae bacterium. Taxonomy (GTDB): domain Bacteria; phylum Chloroflexota; class Anaerolineae; order Promineifilales; family Promineifilaceae; genus Promineifilum. Next base: position 47,495 of record CAYNOL010000006.1, on the reverse strand, counting down.
CTCGGGGCGGCCGTTGCACCAGTTGTAGAAGCCGTTCTCGGTGTTGGGGGTGCCGTCGGCGCGAACGATGCTGATGTCGTCGATGACGAACATCGTCCAGCCGAGGAACTCGGGGAACTTGCGGCCGACCATGATGTGGAAGTACTGCCCCGGGTTGATGTTGACCGTCTCGTCGCGGCCGACGTAGTTGCAGACGCCGTCGCCGTTGGCGCAGACGAACTGATCCGGGAATAGCTCGCGCCAGTCGGTCACCTCAGCCGGATTGGCCGAGTCGCTGATCGCGTACCAGGCCACGCTGTTATACGGGCCGGTCTTGCCGTCGGAGAACGCCGTCGTGCTGATGCTGACGTAGTAGAGGCCCGCGGCGGGGATGCGCGTCAACTGCTGGTATGCGCCGGCGTAGTAGCCGCCTTCCTTGGCGCCGTTGTGCTGGATGAACCAGCCCATGGCGTTGTTGATGCCTTCCGGGTTGGCCGGCAGCGCCAGATCGACCTCGTGCAGACGGCCGGCCGTCCAGCCCGCTTTGGTGTCGCGCCAGAACGTCCACGGATCGGCCGGGCCGAGCGCCGTGCCCCATTGGGTGAAGGCGCCGTTATCGATGAGGCTATTCGCGGCTGCCTGGGCGTTGCGCTCTTCGGTGTCCTGGATGGTGTACTCATTCCACATGTCGTCGGATGTGGTATATGTGACGACGAGCTCAGCAAACGCGCTGGCGGTCAGCGCCAGCACCAGCAGCACGCCGAGCAGGATTGCCACTTTTCCTTTTCTCATGTTGTCAACTCTCCTTACGATTGTTACCAGTAAATCTTAGTAGTCGATTGGGTTGTGAACTCTGGTGGCTACTCAATAATCCTCCTTTGGGCCGCGCGAATGAAACGCGATGAATTCCCTTTGGTGGCATCTTGTCCCCTTTGTACCATAAGATGAATTCCCCACGCGTGAACCGGCTGTTAATAATCACTCTGTTACAGAGAGAAAAAAGCGTTAATGGCGGGCAGGACCTGACGGGGGCGCGAACCGCATCACCGATATATAATCGTCCAGTATGGTGGACAAATTACCGATGATCAGCGACGTCCATTTTGAGCAGACGTCGGAGTGGCTGAAGGTGGTGGTGCCGGTGAAGCGCTCGTGGCCCTACCTGGCGATCTACACGATCCTGCTGGTGATGTGGGTAGTGATGCTGGTGTGGGGGGTGGTCTACGCTGTTCAGATCTTCCTCTCGGGCGCGTCCTATCGCTTTGTCTTCGTGATTATGCTGGCCGTCATCCTGTTCACTCTGTTTCGCTTCGGCCGCTTTCTGCGCCGCCAATGGGCCACCTACTTCAGCAATCGCGAAGTGTTGCTCATCAACAACGAAGAGTTCATCGTCCGGCGGCCGATCTCGATCTGGGGCAACACCGATGTCTACGACATGGAGCACGTGACGCCGCTCTACGTGCACGATAAGCAGCAGGCGCTGGCCTTCGGCTACGGCAGCCGCCATATTTTTTTCGGAGAGGGTCTGAAAGATGAAGCCCGCCGCGCGTTGGCGGCCGAGCTCAACGAGCGCTACTTCGCTGACAAACTCGATAGCGGGAATTGAAGAAACTAAACACGGATGGGATGCGGATTTTACGGGTGATACGGATTTCTTTTCCGTTCGATCCGTCTGATCTGTTCCCTTCCGTGTTTAAATCTTATCATTCGAGGAAATCCAAATCCTTGCCGGCGAAAAGCATCGCCGCGATGAGGAAGAGGATCGAGCCGTAGAGCAGGATAACGGCCGGGGCCAGCGCCTGCGACGGAGAGAAGCCGCCGGCGAACACCGCGTCGGTCAGCGCCCGGAACGGCCAAAAGAGGATGCTCGACGCCCGTGCGACGGCCGACAGCGGCGAGTCATAGGCCCAATCGGCGGCGCTCATCGTCAGATCCGCGAACCACATCAGGTTGATCCGGTTGAACAGCTCGGCCAAATCGTTGAGCCGGTCAGAGAACCACGACTCCGGGCTGGCCGAAGCGCTGTTGAGGATCAGTGCGACTGCCAGCAGCCCGAAGACCACCACCCGCGACCAACCCGTCGTCACCAAGTCGGACGCATGCGCCGCCAGCACGGCCGCCAGCAGGTTGACCGACAGCCACATCGGCGGGATCGCCAGGAAGTCGGCGCCTGTCAGCTCCGGCCCGCGGATCATCGCCAGCCCGGCCACCAGCAGCTGCAGCAGCATGCCCAGCGCCAGGGCGCTGAGCAGCACGGCCGCCAGATACTCGATCCGGCTTGGCAACCGCACCAACATCGGGTAGTTCTCCATTCGTGCTGCGCGCGAACTGACCGACAGCGTGACCAGAAATGTCGCCCCCGCGCCCCAGGCGCCAATGAGAATAATGTAATTCTCCACGTCGGGCGTGCCTTGGCCGGGTGGGAAGAAGATGGCCCAGAAGATGATGCTGAGGATGATGAGAATGAGCCCCGTCAGCGAGAAAAACAGATTTTTGGCGAAGTAGCCGGTGAGGATGAGTATGCGCTGGATCATTGCACCGCCTCGGCATAAATTTCAGCCAACGTGACACGCCGTTGCTCCACTTTGACGATGTCATACCCCCGATTGATGAGGATCGACAACACTTGCCGCCGCATGCCGATCGCCTCGTCGCGCAGCACCACCTCGGCGCCATCGGTCATGATGTCGGGGTGGACCATGGTCAACAGCGAGCGGGTATCATCCAGCGGCCGATCCACCTGGATAGCCACATGCGGGCGCAGCGTCAGCGCCTCAGCCATGGGATTCTGGTACAACACCTTGCCCTCTTTCAAAATGATGAGATAGGTGCAGACGCGGGTGACTTCGTGCAACTGGTGGGTGGACATGACGATCGTCTTGCCGGAGATGCGCAGCTCCTCGATGTAGTTCTGCATCTCTTCCTGCCCTTCGGGGTCCAGCCCGCTCGAGGGTTCGTCGAGCAACAGCAGGTCGGGATCGCCCACCAGCGCCTGGGCCAACCCCAACCGCTGGCGCATCCCCTTGGAGAGGGTCTTGATCTGCTTGCCGGCCGCCGACAGCAAGTTGACCCGCGCCAAACTCTCCAGCACTACATTGTCCGTTTGCGCGCGGCCGATGTTCGACAGCCCGGCGATCATCTCCAGATATTGGCTGGTGTTCATGTTGCCGGGAAAGAGCAGCCGCTCCGACTTATAGCCGATGCTCGGCCAACCCAACTCGGCGTCGGTTGCCCGAACCTCTCCCTTCGTCGGGTTGATGAGCCCGGCAATGAGTTTGATCAGCGTCGTCTTGCCTGCGCCGTTCGGCCCCAGCAAGCCCACCACTTCCCCTTGCGGTATAGTGAGGCTGACGTTGCGCAGCGCGGTTAGGGCGAAGTAATTTTTAGTGACTTGATTGAATTCGATCACGAGTTGATCCGAGTGTAATGATTTCCGGCCCCGCATAGCGGTAACGAGCTAGTTTATCATACGCCTTTGACTCCGCAATTTCCATAACATAAGTTAATGATTTCCCCACCAATTCGACGCGCGGGCAGTCGGCGGCTATAATTTCCCGTTCGTAAAGTAAATTCCCGGCCGTGCCGGACAATGAGGAATATCAAGTAACTATGATTAACTTACAGACGTGGGCGCCTTATCTGAGCATTATTGAAATCATCCTGGGCATCACCCTGACCGCGCTCGTTTTGCTGCAATCGAAGGGGCAGGACCTGGGTGGCTTCCTGGGTGGTGGTGGCGGCGACGGCGGCGCGTTCCGCACCCGTCGCGGCGTCGAGGTCATTCTCCATCGCCTGACGATCTTCATTGCCGTCCTGTTTTTCATCAATACCCTGTTGGCTTTCCTGGCCTGGGGTCAGATCACCTAAAGGACTGCCCGCCTTCAGCTCCCTACGCCGGCAACTTCTTCACTCGTTGTGCGCGCATTAGCGCGTCTTCCGGAAGTATGCTAAACCGCGCACAACGAAAAAGAATCGCTGAGTGACCGGGTACATTCACCGCGTTCTATGAAACCCGATATTCGCTGGCAGGCGCTGCTGGCGTTGACCGGATTGGCTCTGGTGCTGATGTTGCTCTCCTACCAGGTCCAATCCGCGGCTCTATGCACGGTCAGCGTGCCGGCCACCGGGGGCACCTTCGTCGAGGGCATGGTCGGCCGCCCGTTCTCGCTCAACCCCTTGCTGAGCGATCCTTACCCCCTTGACCGCGAGCTGACCGATCTCATTTTCGACGGCCTCGTAGCCTATGACCCGTCGGGCATGCTCGTCCCTGCGCTGGCTGAATCCTGGTCGCTGAGTGAAGACCAGCTGACCGTTACGGTCACCCTGCGCGACGGCCTGACGTGGCACGACGGCCGGCCCGTCACCACCGACGATGTGGCCTTCACCTACGGGCTGATGCAGGATGAGGGCTTTCCCGGAGACCCGGCGCTCGGCAACTTGTGGCGCTCCATCGCCATCACCCCGCTGGACGAGCGCTCGATCTCCTTCACGCTAACCCAACCCTATGCCCCCATCTTTGAAGCGTTGACGCGCGGCATTCTGCCCGCCCACGTGCTGGGCGAGATCGATCCGGCCGATCTGGCGTCGCTCCCGTTCAACCAGACGCCGGTGGGCACGGGTCAATTTATGGTGCAATCGGGCCAGGATTGGACGCGGACGGGACGGCTGCGACTGACGCCCAATCCGAGCTATTGGCGGCAAGGGACGCAGATCAGCGATCTGGAGTTCCGCTTCTTCGCCACGGCTGACGAGATGCTGGCCGCCTTCAACAATGGTGAGCTGCACGCGATGAACGGCCTGCCGCCGACGCTGACTCCGCAGGTGGCGGCCGCGTCCGGCGCGCGGTTGTTCACGTCCACCAGCCCCCGCTACACAGCGCTGTTCTTCAACCTGAGCGACACCGGATCGGCCGCCGTGCGTACCAAGGAAGTGCGCCAGGCGATCGCCTATGCCATCGATCGGCCGGCGCTGGTGGACGAGGTGCTCAACGGCCAGGGCGTCGAGTTTGAGGGGCCCTATCTGCCCGGAATGTGGGCGGCACGGCCCGATCTGATGACGGCCTACGGCTACCAGCCGGAGACGGCCACTGCGCTGCTCGATTCGGCGGGCTGGACGGGGCCGGGCACGCGTGTGCGCGAGGGCGCCCCGCTGGTGCTGCGGCTGGTGGCCATCAATGACGCCGAGCAGAGCGCCGTGGCCAATGCCATTGTGACTCAGTTGGCGGCCGTCGGCATCGAGGCCCAACTGACGCTGCTCGACGGCGTCGACGCGCTGCGCGAGCAGTTGGCGGAACGCAACTTCGACATCGCCCTCGTCGAAATCGCTCCGCCCGACGATCCCGACCTCTATGACTTCTGGAGCCAGGAAGCGATGGTGCGCGGCCAGAACTTCGCCGGCTGGAACAACCGCCGGGCCAGCGAAGCCCTCGAAGCGGGGCGGCAACTGTACGGGCAGGGGGAGCGCGCGCCGTTCTACGAATCCTTCCTGCGCCAGTACGACGCCGACCTGCCCGCGCTGACCCTCTATCAGCACGTGTCGTCCTACGTGCTGCAGGAAAGCGTCCAGCAAGCGGAGATCGGCCGCATCTGGCAGCCGCGCGACAAATATCGCACGCTGCCCCAATGGTTCCTGAGCTACCGGGACATGACGGTCAGCTGCCCGGCCGACGTGTCCGGCTGAGAAGAGGCCACCACCGCCGGGTATAAGACCGGAAATCTGGTATAATTATTGGGTCTATGCTGTTTTGGGTATAGGCAGGAGAAAGTTAAATGGGCACCATTGGAGCAACCGAGCTATTAATCATATTAGCCATTGTCTTGTTGGTCTTTGGCGTGGGGCGCATTGCTCGCGTCGGCGGCGAGCTCGGCAAGGGCGTTTCTGCGTTTCGGGAAGGTTTGAAAGAAGGGCAGGAGTCGGAGAAGGACAAGGAGCCTGCCGGGCCCGACGACGCATCCACCGGCGGCCCCACCGTCTAGACAATAACGCGGCCCAATGGACAACATTTTCGGCGTCGGCTTGGCGGAGTTCATCCTCATTTTGGTGATCGCCGGCATGGTGATGGGGCCGGAGCGCATCGTGCGCGCCGCCCGCACGTTGGGCGTGCTCACGGCCAAACTGCAATCGATCTCCCGCTCCTTCCTGCGGCAGATCGACGCCGAACTGGACGGGGTTGACGACACCGGTCAAGTCAAGGGAACTGTCGAAGAGCTGAACCAGATACGTCGCGAGATGACTGAGTTGCGCGACGAGCTGTACACGCTGGCGACGGGAGCGGCCGTCGGCAGCCGCCAGCTTTCTTCCGGGGCCCGACGCGAGGCGGAGAACAGCATCCAGCCGCCGGATATGGCTTCAAAAAGCGCAGCCAAGCGGAGCAAACGTGTCACCCCGACACCGGCCGCCCGGCCAGCTGCCAATGGCGACACAGCCGCAGATAAGCCTGCATCGCCCGCGAGCCGCCACATCGCCCTGCCCAAGCGGCTGGACATCCCCGAGGATCCCGAAGAGTGACGCAGCCCGAGCCACGCACCGACGCTCCTCCGACGATCGAGGACAGTTCGGTCATGCCGATCCTGTCCCACTTCAACGAGCTGCGAATTCGCCTGACCCGTGCCGCCGTCGCCCTGCTGATTACGACCGTCTTCAGCCTCATCTTCGCCGACGACCTGCTGCTGTTCCTGTTGCAACCCTACTCATCCAGCGTTGCCGGCGACGCCACACTGCAGACCCTGGGGCCGACGGAAAACATCGAGACCTTTTTCCGCGTCTCGCTCCTCTCCGGCGTCATTCTGGCCATGCCGATCATCCTGATCGAGTTTTGGCGCTTCATACGGCCCGGCCTGCGCGACGGGGAAGAACGCTACGTCTACATCTTCGTCCCCAGCGCCCTGCTGCTGTTCGGCCTGGGCATCGCCTTTGCCTGGTTCGTGCTCGCTCCGGCGGCGATCTACTTCCTGGCTAACTTCATGTCCGCCATCTTCCGCGCCGAGTGGACGGGGCATGAGTACATTGGTTTCATAACGCGGTTGCTGCTGTGGGTGGGGCTCAGCTTTCAGATGCCGATCGTGGTCTACGTTATCGCCCGTGCGGGCTTTGTCACGGCCGCGACGCTGCGGCGGCAGTGGCGCGCCGCCGTGGTCATCATCGCCGTGCTGGCCGCTGTCATCACCCCCTCGGTTGATCCGGTGACGATGCTGCTGACCATGGCTCCGCTGACCGTCCTCTACATCCTCAGTATCGGTCTGGCCGTCATCGGCGAGCGCCAGCACCGCCGCTCGATCGGCGAATTTGACGGCCGCCCCGCCTACTAGCGGCGCGGGCTGTAGTAGAACGCCGCCGCCGCCCCGCCGACCAGTCCGAACAGGTGGCCCTGCCACGACACGCCGTTGCCTGTCGGTACGATTCCCGTCACCAGCCCCCCGTAGAGCACCAGGACAAGCACCGCCAGCAGCACGGCCGCCGGACTGCGCTCATACCACGCGTTGACCACGAGAAAGGCCAGATAGCCGAAAATCACCCCGCTCAGGCCGATATGGACGGTGGACGCGGGGGCGATGAGCCACGTGCCCAAGCCGCTGATCACAACGATCATCAGCGTGATGACCAGAAATCGGCGGGCGTGACGGGTCAGCACCAGGAAGCCCAGCACCAGAAACGGTACCGTGTTGGCGACAAGGTGGCTGAAATTGCCGTGCAGGAAAGGGGCGAAGAAGATGCCCCGCAGCCCGACGAGCCGGCGCGGCACGATGCCCAGCCGATCCAGCGAGCCGTCGAAGAACAGCCAGTCGACGATCTCAATCAGCCACAGAAAGAGGACGAAGATGACCAGCGGCCGCAGCAGCCGCTTGGCTCCGTTGGCGTGATTGGCAAGCGTTTGCTGATAGGTGCTCATACTACTGTCCAATACGCACGGCCGCCCGCGAAGTCGCACCCGGCGCGGCTAATCCAACCCCAGGCACCAGCCGATGAGGCGGCGCACGAAATCGGCCGTCGGGTACGGTTTGGCGTCGTGGCGCCAGCGGGGCACTTTCACCTGTTTGGCCCCCGGCGCGCGCGGGAATTCCGGCCCCTCAACGGTCAGGATCGCGTGCGGTTCGCCCGGCTGCGGCAGCCGGTAGTGGACGATGAAACGCTTGTTGGCGGAGATGATGTGCAGGACGCGTGCCGGCTCGTCCATGCGCACGAACCCCTCTTCCGGCACGGCCGGTTGGTTAACGTCGGTGACGTGCCATAGGTATTGCCGCCCCTGCACGTTGACTTTTCTTTTCCCTTTTGTGCTGACTGCCAAATCTAATAATCACTCCACTGGTCTTCATGGGGGCAAGTGTGCCTGTACGGTAACTTGCCCCCATGTGCGTGTCACTGCGTCCGGCCCATGTAGGGCGTCCACAACATCTGGACGATCTGCTGTGGGTCTGACTTCACCTTGAAGCGGCCGAAGTAGTCGCACACCCGCCTGACGTCCCGCTCCAGCAGCGCCAGCGCGTGCGGATTAAGACGGGCGTCTACCACCTGCGGAAAGTCGATGATCGTGATCGTCTCTTCCCAATACAGGATGTTGTAGGCCGACAGATCGCCGTGGACGAGATGATTGTCCAGCATGATACGTACGTTGTCCATGACTGCCGTGAAGAGCTTAAGAGCTTCCTCATGGGTCAGGCTGACGTCGCTCAGGGTCGGGGCGGGCAGGTTCCCGTCCCCTACGTACTCCATGAGGATGGTGTTGCTGTTGTGGCCGACGGGGCGGGGGACGCTGGCCCCGGCGTCAAACAGCTTCTGCTGCACGCCGAACTCGTTGCCGATCCACCACACCATATCGAGGTGCTTGCCGAAGCGCGTCTTCTGCTGCAGCGCCAGCTTCTCGCGCCGTCCTTTCATCTCCTTGCCGTCCTCGCCACGAAGTAGCCGCCCCGCCTTGTAGACAGCGTCGTTCTTCAACGTGCGCAACATGCGCGGCCGGTACAGCTTGGCGGCAATAAGCTCAACCCCCGTCGCCGGGTGAGCTTCACAGACGTAGACGTCGGCTTCCTTGCCGCTCTTGACCCGGCGGGTCACATCGGTGATGATGTTATCGCGGTAGAACGCGCTGACGGAATCGATGATCCACTGCCGCTCGTGGTGGTGGGGGTCTAACTGAGCGGCATAGGACGGCACCCAGGCCGAGGCATCGTCTATAAAATCAGTCAGATCGGCCATCGCCGGGGCTGCCGGCTTCTTGCTCTTCTTGCCAACCGGCCGCATCGGCCGTTCGAATTCTTCTTCAAACTCCAGGTACTTTTCGTACGCTTCGTATTTGTCCATCGTGTGTTACCGAACCAAATCGAAAACCAGTGCCAACTCATAAGTCATGGATCGGCAGCAGAGCCGCTCCTGTTCAAGTAAGCCGGGAAGACGCGACGGCCGTCCGAAGACACAACAGTGTCCCACGACAACGCAACAAGCACCCGCGCGCTAATTCGATTGGATTCCGTAACGGGGGATTAGCGGGGAAGAGCGGACGGCCGCGCGCTACCGGCAAGCGATTGCTGGGTCATATTCACTTTGGCTTGCATGATACACGCACCTCCGCATTAGATTTGGCCGAAGCCGCTCAGCAGAATAGCATAAACGAAGTACGTCCGTCAATGCCCCAGGGCGGCAACTTTCGGCCGCCCGGACAACTTCGATTCGGCTGGGGGTTCAGACCATTGGCTGGCTACTCGACGAAGATCTCGACCCGCTCCCCGTCCTCGTCGTCGGTGATGTCCATCACCTTGCCCAGCTGGCCGCTGCGCACGGCGCTGAGGATGCCTTCCAGCCGCTCTCCCTCGATCTCGGGGGCAAAACGGGCGCCCATCTTGATGCCGACGTTGACCAGACCCATGGGGATGTTGATGTTGACCTTGTTGCGGCCGGTGTGGGTGTCGGTCACGCGGACACGGAACCAGCGCGGGGCGCTCGCCCCCTTCAGCGGCTCCTGGGCGGGGGCCTTCTCGCTCTTCGTGTCCAGCGCCCGCAGCAACTCGGCCCCCTCGGCCGCGTTGATCTTGCCTTCCTCGATCATCTTCAAAATTTGCAATCTTTCTTCCGTGGTAGCCATGTCAATACCCTTCAACCCTAACGATCTACATCGAGCCGCATGTGGGTCAATGTCCGTTGGGTGGTGAAATTCGATTCTTTCAGTAGCGCCGAAGTCACGTCGTCGGCTTCCGGGTGGTCGATTCGCACGTTGCGCCGTGGCAAGTAGCGCAGGCGGCGGATGACCTTGGCCAGCAGCGGCCGCTCCAGCTGCCCGGCGAAATCAGGTCTGACCCGCAGCGTAACGTAGTGGCTGCGTCCCCATTCGCCGTAGATCGTAGCCAGGCCGCTGAGCCGGTCATTGGTGTCGGTCGTCGACCAGCTCTCGAACAGGCGGCCGTTCAGGAAGTCGCCTGCCTTATTCCACAACGTGCGGCGGTAGGCGTCGCGCGGCAGCGGCTCGGGCCAGTTCAGATCGGCCGGCACGTGGGTGGTGTCGAGCTCATACGCCTCTCGCCACCGTGACGTGGCCAGCGGGCTGATGCGCCACTGCTCTTTCTCCTCGGCATCGACGAAGATCTCCCGCACCCGCGACGCCGTCGCGTACCAGGTGACCATATCGCCGATGCTCCGGTAGCCGAGCGACTCGTACAGGTCAATCGCCTTGTAGTTGCCCTTCACCACCTGCAATAGAATGGAGCGGCCGCCGCGTTTGCGAACGTTGTCGGTGATGGCCTGCATCAGCCCGCGGGCGATCCCCTGTCGACGGTACTCCGGGTGGACTGCCACGTTGGCCACCAGATAGCGATCCCACGCCCGAGTGGTCAGCAGAGTGGCGTTGGCGATGACGCGGCCGTCGCTTTGCCAGACGAAGCCGTTCGACAGGCGGGCCGCGGCCGGGTTCAGGCGGAAGAACAGCTCGTTGACCTGGCTGCCTCCCTCGCCGAACAGACTGGGCTCGCCGGTCAGCGAGTCACCGAAGACGAGCTTCAGTAACTCCACCACTTGCGGCAAGTCCCGGGATGTGTCGATTGGACGAAGCCCCTCTCGCGAGTGGGGCGCTGGAAAAGCGATAGTCATGTTCTGCCAGACAGTCGTGTCCCGCCGGAATCGAATCGGGCCGTTTGATCCGCACCGGCCCCGCACGCCACTCGCGGGGGCCGGGACGGCAGCCCTTTCAATATTGTAAACCGGGTAGGGGACGAGGGCCATAGCGATTGTCAACCTTCCAGCGCTTCCAGCAACATTCCCGCTTCTTCGGGCGTGATCTTGCCCCTCTCCACCATCTTCAGGATCTTCAACTGCTCCTCGGTCGATGCGGGTTTGCGGACCGGCGGTGGAGCTGTGGTGAAATCGTAGCTCGCCTTACCGGCGCGACCGCGCACTCCGTGCCGCCGCATCTGCTCCGTGGCCTTCTCCATCTTGCGGGCGATCTTGTCGTTGAGACCCTGGCTGAAACCAGAGCCGAATTTCGTTTCCAGCTCGCGGCTGACGCGCGACAGGTGCGCGTTCACTTCGGCCTCGATGCGGGAGGAGATACTCGCCATTTCTGCATTCCAGTCGAATTCCATGTCGTCTCCGTATTTCACCTGCTCACTCTCCGGCTCTTCCCCTCGCAGAATGATCCGCCCGGCCGTGACCAGCGACAGGTGGGTTTCCCCGTCACCTACCTGACCGCTCAAATGCCCTGCCTTCTCGGTCACTTCGTCGAACTTCATCCGGTTGTCGATGCGCGCTCCCTTGGCTGATAGATTGACGGGCAGCCCCGCCGGCCAGCGCACGACGATGTCGCCTCGCGCCTCGACGGAGTGGTGGCCGGCCGACAGCCCTCCGCGCAGGCGAATGTCGCCGGTGATGTCGCTGATCGCTACTTCGCCGCTGATGCCGTTGAGGTTGACGTCGCGATACCCCTTGCGGACCGTCACGCTGCCGTTGACGGTCCGCAGGTCGGCGTCGCCGTTAAGCATCTCGACGACCACGTCTCCGTCGAGCACCCGGGCCGACAGGTCGCCGTGGACCTCGCCGAACGTGAGGCCGCCGGCCCCGCGCACCGAGACGTCGCCGTTGACCTCGTCGGCCGCCACGCTGCCGAGCAGGTTGCGGATGACGAGATCGCCGTGGATGATCTCGAAGGTATGATCGCCCGCCTGCCGCAAATTCGCATCGCCGTGGACGTACTCATACATCGCCGCGCCGGTGAACTGCCGCACGACGAGGTTGCCGCCGATTCGGCCGCCCGACACCGTCGCGTCGCGCGGCACGTACAGATGAAGGGTGTCGCCCTTGGTGATGACATACCCCTTCTCTGTTTCCTCCATCTGGTAGTTGCCCTTAATCTGGAGCATCGGCTCCGCCCAGCCGCGCACGACGAGATCGCCGTCGCACGATTCGATGCGGATGAAGGGGGAGTCGCCTGTCTTGTATTGGTCTTTGCTCATGATGATTCCCTCGCTCGTTGGGGTGATTGCTACTCCAGGTAGATCTGGACGTGCTCGTTGTCTTCCTCGTCCTCGACGTCGACCAGCACGCCGCGCTCGCCGTTCCTCAGCAGCTCCCAAATCTGCATGGCCTCGTCCTCGCCGTCCATCACCCCGAAGCGCCGGGCGATGCCCAGACCGAAGTTGACCAAACCGAACGGCAGGCTGATGTTGACCTTGTTGCGCCCCGTCTCCAGATTGCGAACCCGAATCTTCAGCCATTGTGGCTTCTGCCCGTTGCCCGCCTTGGTGACCACCAGATCATCCTCGGTGATCTTCAGGTTGAACGGGTCGCTCTCCTGGTCGCCCTGAGCTTTGAACGCTTCGATGGCGCTCTCGCCGTAGCTGTCGCTCGCGCTCTCCGCGGCCTTCAAACTTTCGGCCGACTCGGCAGGCTCGGTGGCGTCGAGCAAGCTGATCGCCTCCGACGCGCTGATCTTCCCCTCGGCCAACAGTCGCAAAATCTCATTTCGTTCGTTTGTGTTCATCGTTAACTACCTCCGTGAAATGGGTGCAAAAAGCCAGCCGAAAGGCACTAAGCCACGGCTAATACACAAAATCTCGTTGTGGTCCGGGTGTTATACGGCTAAGAATTGAAAACGGAATGGACGCGGATTTTACGGATCAATCCGTGTTAGCAACATTAGTCACCCTCGCCGCGCAACAGTTGGAGCGCTTCCTCGGCCGTCAGGTTGCCGCTTTGCAGGTCGCTCAGAATGTCGCGGCGCACCTCTTCGGGGACGTGGCGCGGGGTGGGGACGTCGCCCACCTCATACCCCAGCGCGCGGATGACATCCGTCAGACGCGCACGCACCGCCGGGTAGGACAGGCCGATCTCCTGCTCGACGCGGTTGATCTTGCCCTCGCAGCGCAAGAAGACCTCGATGAACTCCAGTTGCTCGGCCGAAAGTTGGTAAAGCCGCCCGAGCGTGAAGTGACCGTCGATCGTCGTGTCGCAGTTGCGACAATTTAGCCTCGTGACGTGCAGGTGGCTGCTGCAGATGGGACATTGACCGATAACAGCATTCATAACGTGTAAAGACCTGATACGAACAAGCTCATAGCAAGATAATACATCTTGCTATTAAGAATGTCAATATAGCTATTGAAAATTATTATGCGGGATTAGAAATATTTATTTTTCTGTAAATATTTCTGTGGGTTTGTGGTGAAACGGAGCTGATTCTTGAAACGTGCGGCTGATCACGTAGCAAAAACCGAGCAGGGCGGTAGTAAGAAATACGACTGGGCCGAAATTCTTCGCATAGACACTCAGCAGCAAAGCCACTAACGCGTAAAGCGCAAACCCTCCTTCGACGGCCAAAATCTTGCCCGACGACAGGCGGTAGGACGGCGTAACTCCCTTTGGCGTGCGAGCGAAAGTGAATTCGTTGGTGATGAGCGCCTTGCCGACGGCCAGAACAGTGCTTGGGGCGATGCCGACGGCGACGAGCAGCAGGGAAGGGAAGTAGCGCAGCCGCCGCAGCCAGTCGGGGTAGAGCGCCTTCTGGGCCAGGATGAAGAGGATCGGCTGGCCCAACCCCAGGACGGTGACGAAATAGAGCCACGACGGCGGCCGGACGGGCAGCAGCAACAGCGGCAGCTGCAGCAGAACGAGCAGCAACACCAGCGCGTGGGTCACATAGGCCGACATCGTCAGCAAGGCGTAGAGGCGCGCGGCCGTTGACTGCCCCTTGGCTCGCCAGATAGCTCCACCGTACTTGAACAGGCATTGAATTGAGCCGGTAGCCCAGCGCGCCTGCTGACTTTTGTAGGCCAGGATCGTCGCCGGCAACTCGGCCGGAGCGACGGTCTCATTGGAGAAGAACAGCTTCCAGCCACCCAGCACGGCGCGGGTGCTGAGGCATAAATCCTCACATACTGTGTCGTCTTGCCAGCCGCCCGCCTGCTCGATGCACGCTCTGCGCCACACGCCGGCCGAGCCGTTGAACTTGGGGAAGTAGTCGGCCCGGTGGCGGACGAGCTGCTCGACGGCGAAATGCTTGTCGAGGGCGATGGCTTGCGCGCCGGTCAGGTCTGACGCACCATCGTTCAAATGCCCCCACCGCGCCTGCACCGCGCCCAGGGCGGGGTCGGCCAGCAGATACGGGATCGTCTCCAGCAAGAACCGCGGGCCGGGGACGAAGTCGGCGTCGAAAATGGCAATGAACTCCCCCGTGGCTGCCGGCAGGGCGCTGCCCAGCGCCCCCGCCTTGAATCCATTGCGATTCGTCCGGTGCACGAGGGCGATCGCCACCCCTTGGGCTGCCAACCGCTCCACCACTGCCCGGGCGATCTCCGTCGTGTCGTCGGTCGAGTCATCCACCACCTGAATCTGCAGACGGCCGCGTGGATACTCCAACCGTGCCACGGCGTTGATCAGCCGCTCCACCACGTCACGCTCGTTGTAGATTGGCAACTGAACCGTGACCGATGGCCACTGCTCCGGCGCGACGACGGGCAGCGGGTGGCGGGTCTTGCGGTGGCGCAAGAAGAGGCCCAGGGTGATGAAACCCAGCAAGCCATACAGCCCCAGCCCGCCCAGGACAGCGATATACACGCCCAGCAGAATGGTGGTCATTTACTCTTGATCGACGGATTGGGAGATACGGGCCTTGAATTGCTTGTTGAACTCGCCTCGGGGCAGCAGGATGCGCCGCCGGCAGCCCCGGCACACCAGACCGATGTCGGCGCCCAGCCGGACGACTTCCCATTCATCAGAACCACACGGATGCTTCTTTCGCAACCGCACAATGTCACCTAATGCTATCTCGATATACACAATGGGAAATTATACCATGCTTCGTATTGGCAAATGAGAGTTCATGTCACATAATGGGTAGCGATGACCCAGTGGAGATTCATCGACGAGCTTCAGTTAAACGAGGTCAACGTCCCTCGCGCGGCCCTGCACTTTTCACGAGCGATCGCCTATCCGCAGCTCGATGTCGCTCGCTACATGGGCACGCTGCATGAGATCAGTGAAGACGCGGCCGACGCTGTCGAACTCGACGCGCCGGTCACTGCGCAAGCCCGACAGCTATCCGACTACCTGTTTAATGAACTCGGTTTTCGCGGTAACGCGGCCGACTACCACGACCCTCGCAACACCTATCTGAACGAGGTCATCGACCGGCGGCTAGGCATTCCCATCACCCTTTCGGCGATCTACATCGATGTTGCTGCTCGACTGGGTATTCCTGCCTACGGTGTCAGCTTGCCCGGCCACTTCATCGTCGGCATCCGCAGCGGCGAGAAAGACCTGTGGCTCGACCCGTTCCACGGCGGGCGTTTCCTCGACCTGACCGATTGTGTGGATCTGATCCGTCTCTCGTCGGGCTACGAAGGGCCGATCGAAGCGGCCTGGTTCGCGCCCGCCCCGGCGAGGGGGATATTAGCTCGTATGCTCGGAAATCTGCGTGCCAACTACGTCTCGGCCGAGGCATGGGAGCCGGCCACACGTGTCATCGAGCTTTTGCGCCAGGTGCAGCCTGCGCAAGCTGAGCATCTGCGGGATCTGGGTCTCGTCTTCTATCACCAACACCAACTGTCAAAAGCCGCCCATTATCTGAACGAGTATCTACTGCGCGAGCCTGGCGCGTCCGACGCTCATGTCATCCGCGACGGCATCGGCAAGATGCTCGATCAATGGGTCCCCATGAATTGAGTACGTACAGGTAATGAATGACCGAGCCATTTAATTCGACGCTATTCCGCTACTATCGAACGATTCGCTCCTCTCCGTGGCTGACGGCCGCCGCGATTTTCGGCCTGTTGGTGATCACCGCTCTGGTAATTCTCGGCGTACGTTTCGTCGCCATGCAAAACCGCTCGCTGGCGCTGCTCAATTGGCTCAACTTGCTGCTTATCCCACTGTTACTCGTCGGCGCGGCGCTGTGGCTGACCAGCGCCTGGCGTCGCATCCAGCTCGACGTGGCCCAGATGCGTGAAGAGCGACTGATGATCGACAGCTACTTTGACCGGCTGACCGACCTGCTGCTGAGCCGCAACCTGCGCCAGGCCAACTCCGACGACGAGGTGGCCCGCGCCGCTCGTGCCCACACGCTGACCGTTCTGCGTAATCTGCACGGGGAAGGGCGGGGGCAGGTGGTGCGATTCCTCTACGAGTCGGCGCTGCTGAACGCGGGCGAGCCGGCTGTCGACCTGCAAGCGGCCGAGCTGGGTGGCACCGACCTGTCCCAGGCGCAGATGTCGGGCATCAACCTGCGCAACGTCGATCTCTCTGGCGGCCGATTGGTCGAAGTGGAGATGCCCGCGTCCGACCTGCGCGAGACGAAGCTCGACCGCGCCGATCTGACCCGCGCCGACCTCAGCGAGTCCTACCTGCGTGGCGCGTCGCTGCTGGAAGCCCAACTCGATACTGCCAATCTGCGTGGCGCCATTCTGACCAAAGCGTGCTTCACCGACGCGAACTTGCGCCACGCCGACCTGGGTGAAGCCAATCTGTCCGGCGCTGATTTGACCAACGCCGACCTGACCGGCGCTAACCTGAAGAGCGCCAAGCTCAACGGCGCGAATTTGACCGGGGCGAACCTGACGGAAGCCGACCTGAGCCTGGCCAATCTGAGCAAGGCCAATCTCTCGGGCGCGACGATCATCGGCGCCAATCTGAGCGGCGCCAACGTGGCCGGCGGCACGCTCGTCGGAGCCAAGCTCAACGGCGCCATTCTCGGCGGGGCGATCCTCAGCGAGGCCGACCTGTCCGACGCCGAACTGCGCGACGCCAATCTCAACCTCGCCAATTTGCGTGGGGCGACGATGAATCAGGCCATTCTCGT
>CAYNOL010000006.1:0-30147 GCA_964398825.1 uncultured Ardenticatenaceae bacterium | reverse complement strand
GACCTGACCGACGCCGAGGTGTCGCCCCAGACGTTGGCCAAGGCGCGTTCGGTCAGCAAGGTCGACCGCCCGGACACGACCCATTTCGAGAGCGCCCCGTCCGTCGTCCCGCCGACGCAATCCGGCCCGCTGCCCAATCCGCGCATCCCCACTTATCGCCGGCCGGCGGCCGCACGGCCGAACCCCGCCGCGGCCGAGCCTGGAAACACCCCCGAACCGGCCGAGCCGGCGGAGTAGCCGCCGGCGGCGGGTCTTAGTTCCAATCCATCTCGCCGCGCGTGGCCCAATACTGCTCGGCCGGCTCCGCCAGCCCGGCCAGCGCCTCTTCAATCTCGTCCGTCCAGACGACATCCAGCGCCCCCGTGTTGGACAGCAGATGATCCGACCGGGCTGCGCCGCTCAGCACGACATCGACCCACGGCCGCGCCACCACCCCCGCCAGTGCCAGCGCGTCAACCGTTGTCCCCGCATCGGCAGCCACTTTCCGCAGCAGCACAAGCTTGTCGGCGAATGCCGGATCGTCGTTGCGCTCGGTCAGGCGGCCGTTGGCGAGCGCCTCCTTGATGATCACCCCCATACCCGCCTCATGGGCCTCACGCAGCGCGTCCGTCGCCTCGCGCACAAGCAAATTCCATGTGGCCTGCACCGAGCGGAACAGCGGACG
This sequence comes from uncultured Ardenticatenaceae bacterium, assembly GCA_964398825.1. GTDB lineage: Bacteria > Chloroflexota > Anaerolineae > Promineifilales > Promineifilaceae > Promineifilum. The sequence continues at coordinate 29,483 of CAYNOL010000006.1, read as the reverse complement.
GCCGTCGAACGCCACCTCCAGCGCCTTTCGCAGCGTGTCCCCTTGGCGTGGGCCACTGAGCGACAGGCCGACGACAACGCCGGAGTCGCGCAGTTCGGCCAACGCGCGCAGCACGTCGGCGTCATCCAGCACGCCGCTGTCGAGCGTCGCCGAGTGGATTTGATAGAGGTTCAGATACTCACCCAACAGCTCGCGGCTCTCACCGATTTGGCGCTGGAAAACCGGCAGGGTGTGGTCCTTCACCTCGTGCTTCTCCGCTTCGACTTGCCAGCCGGCCGTGTAGGTATAGCCCCACTTCGAGCCGACGGTGACCTCGGCCGGCGCGATGCCGCGCGAGCGCAGCCACGACGCCAGAAACGCCTCGCCCCGGCCGTAGGAGCGGGCTGTGTCGTAGTACCGAATTCCCCTCTCCCAGGCTGTGTCCATGATGGCGTGGGCGTGGGCCTCCATGGCCGCCACGTCGTAATCGTGGCCCAGGTCAACCCCATGCCCCAGATTGATGTATCCGGGTCGGCCGAGCGCGGCCAGCCCCAACCCAATCGGCGTTACGCTCAATGACGTTTTGTTGAATGGTTTGCGAATCACGATAACCCCCTTTCCTCCTTCGCAGTATACTTGCTCCAGTCAACAACCGGCAAACCTCGCTGGCGTCGGTGTGACAAAACCGGATGAAGGAGTCCGGCTCTTTATGGATAAAGCACAAATCGCGCGCAGGCGATTTTCAATCTCCCTGGCGTTCGCCTGCTTCGTGGCCCAGGGCGTCAACAACGGGATGTTGGGTGTGGCCTGGCCATCGATCCGCGACACCTTCAATCAACCGATCGACGCGATCGGGCTGCTCTTCGTCGCTCTGACGGTGGGCTACGTCATCGGCGGCGTCACGGCCAGCCAACTCATGGCCCGGCTGAGCATCGGCCGCTCGCTGCTGCTGTCGAACCTGTTCGCCGCTCTGGGTATGTTGGGCTACGCCCTCTCTCCCAGCTGGCCGTTCATGGCCCTGACCGGGCTGCTTGTGGGCTGGACGGGGGGCGTCATTGTCGCCAGCCTCAACATCTTCATCGCCGCCACCCGGACGGTGCGCATCATGAACTGGATGCATGCGTCTTACGGCGTCGGCGCGACGATCGGGCCGTTGGTCATGACGGCCGTCATCGGTACCACGCTCGGTTGGCGCGCGGGCTACCTCATCGCCGCCCTAATCTACGCCGTCATCGGTCTCCTCTTTCTTTCCGTTTTGCCCCAAATGGGATTTCGGTCCATGGGAGCGGGACAACCCGGCGCCGACGGCGAGAGTGCCCGCCCGGCCGGAACGCTGGCGACGCTGCGCGTCCCTCTTGTCCTGCTGGGGGTCTTGGCCTTGCTGTTCTACACCGGCATCGAAGCCACCACCGGCCAATGGGCGTTCTCCCTCTTCACCGAGGCGCGGGGCATCTCGACCTACCTGGGCGGCATTCTGACCAGTCTCTATTGGGCCATGCTGACCTTTGGCCGCATCATCTTTGGTGCAGCGGCCGACCGCATCGGCATCACCCGTCTGCTGCGCCTGAGTATGGTCGGGACGGTGCTGGCCGCCTGCCTCTTCCTCATCCGCGAACCGCTGTTCAGCTACCCCGCCGTTGCCCTCATGGGTCTCTCCCTGTCGGCCATCTTCCCCACGTTGATGTCAGACACGCCGAATCGAGTGGGGTATGAGCACGCGTCGACGGCGATCAGCTACCAAACGAGCTCCGCCAGCATTGGTCAGGCGGCTCTGCCCGGACTGGCCGGCATCCTGGCCGCCCGTTACGGTCTGGAGATTTTGGGGCCTTATCTGGTGGCGGGGGCGTTGATGATGTTCTTCATCCACGAGGCAGTGGTACGAATGGAAAAGCGTAAACGGCCGCTGGCCGGCCTCGGCCCGGCGGGGTAGGCGCAGGCACGCTCGCTGCAGGGGAACAACCTTTTTAATCCGGCGCCATAAATTGATAGAATTGACCGGATACAACAAGTTCATCCACGACGGCTCATCATTAAAGCCGTTAAACAAGCCTGTTGTAAACCACAGTCAACATCGGAGGTTTGAATGGCTTTGTTAGGTACAACGTTCCGCTTGCACAACAAGCGTCTGGGAGCTCTGCTGATCATCGCGCTGCTTGTCGCGCTCGCGGCCTGCGGCGGGGGAGCCGCGGAGGAGCCGACCAACACCGGCGGGCAAGATCCCGCAACAACGACCCAGCAGAATCCATCAGCATCTGAAGATAGCGCCGAGAGCCCCCAATCGGAGCGGGCGGGTACATTGCGTGTGGCGATGCAGCCGATCGTCAACATCGACCCAATCGCTATCTCATCCGACAGCGAGGTGCTCGTCGCCAACCACGTCTACGACTATCTGATCGACATCGACACCCGCTCCAATCCCATTCCCCGCCTGGCCACTGAATGGGACATCAGCGACGACGGCCTGACATACACTTTCACCCTGGCCGAGGGAGTTACATTCCACGACGCCAGCCCTCTCACCGCGGCCGACGTCGTCTGGACGTTCGATCGTCTGCGCACCACTGAGGGCACACCGACATTTGACCTCTACGCCAACGTCGCTGCCGTCGAAGCGACGGCGGATCTGCAGGTGACGTTCACGCTCCACACTCCTAACCCGTTCTTCCTCTACGATCTGAGCGACAACCACGCGCTCATCCTGAAGGCGGGCACCACTGATGCCGACACTGTCTTCAACGGCACCGGGCCGTTTGTGGTGACCAACTACAGTCCCGAGGATCGCATCGAGCTCGCTGCCAATGAGAATTACTTTGTTCCGGGCCAGCCATCGCTCGCCGAGCTCCATGTCATCTTCTTCAATGACGACACGGCCGCCGTCGAGGCATTGCGCAGCGGCCAGATCGATCTCGCCATGCGCATGTCGACGCCGCTGTTCGACAGCCTGCGCGACCAGCCGGGCATTACCACGATGGCCGTGCCTACTAACGGCTTCGACCTCATTCGCCTGCGCTCCGACCGCGCTCCGGGGGACGACCCGCGCGTCATCCAGGCGCTGAAGCTGGCGACGGATCGCGAGGCGATATTCAATGTCGTTCAGCAGGGATATGGCGCTATGGGCAATGACAGCCCCATTGGCCCGCTCTACGAAGCCTACCATGACGCCGCGGCCATCCCGCCCGGCCGTGACGTGGCCGCCGCCCGCGCGCTGTTGGCCGACGCCGGCTACGAGGACGGCCTGCAACTGACGCTCCACACGCCCGACACCGGCGGACGGCCCGACTTGGCGGCGGTGCTCAAGGAGCAGTGGGCTGAGGCCGGGGTGAACGTGGAGATCGTCGTCGAACCAGAGAGCGTCTACTACGGTGACGACGGCTGGCTCGAGGTCGACCTGGGCATCACCGGCTGGGGTTCGCGCCCCTATCCGCAGTTTTATCTGGACGTGATGCTCGTCACCGATGCCATCTGGAATGAGTCCCACTTCTCCGATGAGGAGTTCGACGCGCTGGCGCGGACCGCAGGAACGACGCTAAACGACAACGAGCGCATCGAAGCCTATTCCGAAATCCAGCGCCTGCTCATCGAGCGCGGGCCGATCATCATCCCCTACTACTTCGCCCAGTTCGGCGCGGTCAGTGACCAGTTCGAGGGGGTCGAGCTCAATGCCTTCGCCGGGCGCACCGACTTCCGGCCGGTGCGGTTCACGGGCAACTAGGCCAAAAGGGGAACGGCCGCGCCTGCCGCGGCCGTTCCCCTCTCCCGTCATGGCAGCTATCCCCGACGAAACAACAGTGACTGTGCCTCGCCGCGCGGCTCGACTGGGCGCCGCCGCGCGAGCGCTGTTCTCCGGGCCAGCCGTTGCGCTCGGGAGTGCCATCGTTATCCTGTTCGTCCTCGTCGCCCTCGTCGCCCCGCTCGTCGCCCCTTATGGCCTGAACGAGCAAATTTACAGCGACGCGCGGCAGGCGCCCTCGGCCACTCACTGGTTCGGCACCGACCACCTTGGCCGGGACGTGTTCAGCCGCGTGCTGCTTGGCGCCGGCGACATCCTGCTGCTATCCGGCCTGGGCACGCTGCTGGCGGTCATCAGTGGCGTCTTCTTCGGCCTGCTTAGCGGCTATCTGGGCGGTCTGTTCGATGAGCTACTGATGCGCGCCTTCGACAGCCTGCTGGCCATGCCCGCGCTGCTGCTGGCTCTGCTGCTGCTGGGCACGCTCGGCCCGTCGCGTAACAGTATTTTCCTGGTGCTCATCGTCGTCTACACGCCGATCGTCGCCCGCGTTGTGCGCAGTGTTGTCCTGTCGGTCAAAAACAAGGGCTTCGTCGAGGCTGCCCGACTGCAAGGAGAGTCGACAGGGCGCATCCTGTTTCGGGAGATATTGCCGTCAGTCATGCCCACGCTGGCCGTTGAGGCGGCGTTGCGCTTCTCCTACGCCATTTTCCTCGTGGCGTCGCTTGGCTATCTCGGCGTCGGCGTTCGGCCGCCCAGCGCCAACTGGGGGCTCATGGTGTTCGAGGCCCGCCCCCATGTCGATCAGCTGCCGTGGACGCTCTACTTCCCCGCGGGGGCGATCGCCGTCGTCGTCGTCGGGGTCAATCTCATGGCCGACGGAGTGAAGAGGATTTTACGGCCTTAGGGCACGATTGGCCATGCTCACGATCCAGAACCTGACCGTTGCCTACCCCTCGGGACGTGACTTTCTACCCGTCGTGCGCGACTTCTCGCTGACGATTCGGCCCGGCCAGACCTACGGCTTGGTGGGGGAGAGCGGCAGCGGCAAAACCACTGTCGCCATGGCCATCATGCGCTATCTGCCCGGTGGGGGCAAGGTGCTGACCGGGCGCGTCGAGTTCGACGGTCGTGATCTGCTGACCCTATCAACTGAAGAAGTCGGACGGCTGTGGGGCAGGGAGATCAGCCTCGTCCCCCAGGACCCTCTCTCGTCGCTGAATCCGTCCATCCGCATCGGAGAGCAATTGGCTGAGGGGCTGCGTCTTCACATGGGTATGACAAAGGCTGAGGCTCAGCAACGCGCTGTCGAGCTGCTGCGCCAGGTACGCATCCCCGATCCCGAGCGCGTCGCCCGCAGCTATCCCCACCAGATCAGCGGCGGCATGCAGCAGCGCGTGCTCATTGCCATGGCGTTTAGTGCCGAACCGAAGCTGCTGGTACTCGACGAGCCGACGACGAGCCTCGACGTGACCACGCAAGCGGCCGTGCTCGACCTGCTCCAGGAGCTAATCCGCGAGCGCGAGACGGCCGTTCTCTACATCACCCACAACCTCGGCATCGTGGCCCAGATTTGTGACCATGTGGCCGTGCTCTACGCCGGGGAGCTGGTGGAGAACGCGGCAACGGATGCGCTATTCCAACGACCGCTGCACCCTTACACGCAGGGGTTGCTCGACAGCGTCCCCAAAATCGGCCGAAACAAGACCGACGTCCGCCTGAGCGCCATTCCAGGCAAGATACCCCCACCGGCCGAGCGGGACATCACCGGCTGCATCTTCGCCCCGCGCTGCGCATTGGCATTGCCGCACTGTTTGGCTGAGCGGCCGCCGCTGGAGCAAATCGCTCCGGGCCTCCAGGTACGTTGCCACCGCTGGGAGGAGATCGCCTCCGGAGAGATCGCTCTGCTGCACGACGATATAGTCCCGCTGGCTGAAGTGGGGTCTGCCAACGGTACGAAGGTTCTCGAACTAAAGGAGTTGTCAGTGATCTTCACCGGCAATCGGACGCTGCTGGAAGCGATTCGCGGGCGGGCCGCTCGTCGGGTGCATGCAGTAGACGGCGTCGATCTGACCATCAATAGGCGGCAGACGCTTGGCCTGGTGGGGGAGAGCGGCAGCGGCAAGACGTCGCTGGCCCGCGCCGCCGTCGGTTTGGTGACGCCCAGCAGTGGCGAGATCGAACTGCTCGGCGACCCCTTGCCGCCGAAGCTTTCCCAACGCCAGATCGACACGCTTCAGCTGGTGCAATACGTCTTCCAGAATCCGGAGGAGGCGCTCAATCCATTCCTGACCGTCGGAGAGACATTGCGACGGCCGCTGATGACGCTGCTGCGGCAATCAAAAGCCGACGCCGAGACGGGCGCAGTCCAACTGCTCGCCGCCGTGGGCTTGCCGCCCGAATACATGCGCGTCCTGCCCGGCCGTCTCAGCGGGGGCGAGAAACAGCGGGTGGCCATCGCCCGAGCCTTCGCCGCCGCGCCCGACCTGCTGCTGGCCGACGAGCCCGTCTCCGCCCTCGACGTCTCAGTGCAGGCCTCAATCCTCAATCTGCTCAGCGAGCTCCAGGGCCAAAACGACAGCGCGATGCTGTTTATCTCCCACGATCTGGCTGTCGTCGGCTACCTGGCTGACAAGATCGCCGTGATGTATGCGGGGGCGCTCATGGAGGTGGCGGCCACGGCCGACCTCTTCACGCCCCCCTATCATCCTTACACCGAGGCGCTGCTGTCGGCCGTCCCCGTCGCTGATCCCGCCGCTCCTCGGAGGGTGATCCGCCTCGAAGGTGACGCCACCCGCCACACCAATGTGCCCACTGGCTGCCGCTTCCACCCCCGCTGCCCTCGCTACCTGGGCGACATTTGCCGCGACGTGGAGCCGCCCTGGCAGGTGACGGAGCAAGGGGATCGCATCTACTGCCACATCCCGCTGTCTGAGTTGCGCTCCCAGCAATCAGAGTTCTGGCAAGTAGAGGAAGAACAAGCGTGACAGCTTACATCGCCCGACGGCTGGCTTTTCTGGGTGTGACGATCCTGCTCACCTCGGTGCTCGTCTTCATCATCACCCAACTACTTCCCGGTGACGTAGCCCGCGCCGTGCTGGGGCGGGACGCGGGGGAAGCCGCGCTGGAGGCGTTCCGCGAGGCCAACGGCCTGAACGATCCGCCGCTGGTGCAGTACGGCCGCTGGCTGCGCAACTTCGTCTCCGGCGATTGGGGGCGCTCGCTCAGCACACGCTCCGACATCTTCCCACTCATTATGGAGCGGCTTGGCAACTCGCTATGGCTGGCGCTACTGACGATGATCTTCGCCGTGCCGCCGGCCATTTTACTGGGGGTGCTGGCCGGCCTGCAGGAAAACAGCCTGACCGACGCCGCTATCTCCATTACTTCCCTGGCCCTCGTCGGCTTGCCGGAGTTCATCACCGGCCTGGTGCTGATCCAGATCTTCTCGCGCGGGCTGGGGGTGTTGCCCGCCAACTCATCTATCCGGCCCGGCGCGAATTTCGCCGAAATGCTGCCGATGCTCATCCTGCCGTCCGTTACCGCCGCCTTTGTGCTGCTGGCCTATATCATTCGCCTGACACGAGCAGGGGTCATCGAGGAGCTGCAACGGCCGTATGTGCGCACGGCCGTCCTGAAGGGGTTGCCGCGCCGCAACGTCCTTTTCAAGCACGTACTGCGCAACGCCCTGCTGCCCACCATCACCGTCATCGCCATCAGCTTCGGCTGGCTCATCAGCGGCCTGATCGTCATCGAGAACGTGTTCAACTATCCTGGCCTCGGCCGCCTGCTCGTCTTCGCCATCGACCGCCAAGACCTGCCCCTATTGCAAGCCGTAGCCATGGTCACAGTCGTCGGCTTCGCCCTGGCCAATCTCCTTGCTGATCTCTTCTATGCTTGGCTCAACCCACGAATTCGCTATCAATAGGTCGGAAATCGACCATTCCATACATTAAATTTCGCATAGCGTGTTAAATAATTTCGTCAACACCTCGATTCACCTAAAATTACCGCGGCCAACCTCAATCGCTTTAATCAGCCCTCTGACCTGCTGAAAACAGAACAGTGCCCACTTCCTGGGGCAGGGGGTCCTAAAGCCGATCCAACACTCGCATCAACTCCTCATCCCCAACCGCCGTCTGCTCCGCCTCCTTCAGCGCCTCCTTCGGCGATACATCGAGGTTATCAAGCCACTCCGTCACCACCTGCACGCCCAGAACGGGGGCGTAGATGTTGCGGGTGGTGGTCACGTCGGCATGGCCCAAAAACTCCTGCACCACTTCCAGCGGCATCCCCGCGCGCAACAGCTGTGTGGCGCGATAGTGGCGGAAATCGTGGGCCGACAGACCTTCGTGCAGATTCAGCGCTTTCACCGCACGCTTGACCACCTTGTGGACCGAGGTAATGCTCAACCGGGCGCTGGCGGAGTTGCGGCTATGGGAGACGAAGAGGGCGGGGTTGCTGTCGCGCCGCTCGGCCAGATAGGTGACGACAGCTTCACGCGCGTAGCCGCGGATGTGGAGCGTGCGCCCCTTGTTGCCCTTGCCGACAATGGTGGCGTACTCGGCGCGGCCGTTGCCCACGTTGGCCCGGTTGAGTGAGACGACTTCGGAAATGCGGGCGGCCGTCGAATAGAGCATTCTCACGATGGCCCGGTTGCGCAGCAACGTCAGCCGCCGGTTGAACGCGTCGTTCTCGGCCGGCGTGGGCAGCGCGTCGTAGTAATCAATGATTTTGGGGATGTCCTGTCGCGCCAGGTCGAGGTCAATGACGTTCTCCGCCTGGTTGCGCTCGATCTGCCGCCGGGCCATCTGGCGCTGCAGTTTACCCAGCTGGACGCTCTCGGGCAGGCGGTCGTAGCCGTCAAGGTAATTGAGGTAGCCGACGACGGCTGCCATGTAGGTAGTCACCGTCGCCCGGGAACGGTTGGAGAGCAGCCAGCCGCGGTACTCCAGAATCACGTCCGTCGTCAGCCCGGTGGGGGAGAGGGGCCACTCGTCCTTTTTGCTGTAGCCTGTTTTCCGGAAATGTTGCAACCAATCGGCGAACAGGCGCAGGCCGCTGCGGTAGGTGGACTCCGTCTTCAAGCTCTGCGCGCCGGCCTCGCGCAGGAAAGCGTCTTCGTCCTGCCACGCCATCCCCTCAGGGGTTACCCTGTCGGATATTGGTAATTTCGTCTCTCGTCGTGTCAGCATATTCGTTCACTTGTTTGAGGGTAGGGCGGCAAAAAGCCTTCAATGTCAGGCGCTTCAATCACATCCAAACACATAGTTAAATTAACATACATTATTCTAACCTAAACTAAATCACTCTGTCAACCCCCGACGTGCAGAGAGCGGGAATCTGTATAGAATAAAGAGGTCAACGGTTCACCCAATGCGTGCTATCATCGTCGCCGCTCATTTGTCTTTGAACCGTTCACTCACAAAGAACCGCGGGAGTTGGAAGTATGGCAACAATTAACCCAGGGGCGATGGACGCCATTGCCGGCGGTCACCACGGCGCGCCGTTCGATATCCTCGGCCCCCACCGGGATGGTGATTCCCTCATAATCCGCACATTCCAGCCCGACGCTACCCAGGTTGAAGTCATCATGGGTGAAAATTCAACGCTGATGACCAGGATCCATGACAGCGGCCTGTTCGAAGCCACCTTCTCCAAGGCGGATGCGGCTCCACATTATCAGTTCAAGGTCACTTATGTCAACGGAAGTGAACATCTACACGAAGATCCGTACTCATTTCCACCCCTTCTGACCGATCTGGACACCCATCTAATGGCTGAGGGCACGCACCTGCACATCTACGAGCGGCTGGGCGCCCACATCATAGAACGCGACGGCGTGTCCGGCGTCAACTTCGGCGTCTGGGCGCCTAATGCCCAGCGGGTTAGCGTCATCGGCAACTTCAACAACTGGGATGGCCGCCGTCACCCGATGCGCTTTCACCCCGGCAATGGCGTTTGGGAGCTGTTTATCCCCGGCCTCGGTCAGGGGGAAGTGTACAAGTACGAGATCAGGACGCGCTACCATGGCTATATGGTGGCCAAGGCTGACCCCGTCGGCTTCGCGGCCGAAGTACGGCCGAACAACGCCTCGGTGGTGTGGGACATCAACCAGCACGAGTGGAACGACGACGAGTGGATGAGCACCCGCGGCAAGGCCAACGCCCCGACGCGACCGATCAGCATCTACGAGCTTCACGTTGGCTCGTGGCGGCTGAAGAATGGCTGGGAGTGGCTGACCTACCGCGATCTCATCCGCGATCTCATCCCTTACGTCAAGGAAATGGGCTTCACCCACATCGAGCTGATGCCGATCGCCGAACACCCATTTGACGGTTCGTGGGGCTACCAGGTCACCGGCTTTTTCGCGCCGACGAGTCGCTATGGCACGCCCGACGACTTCATGGCCTTCGTCGACGCCTGCCACCAGGCGGGAATCGGCGTCATCGTCGACTGGGTTCCGGCCCACTTCCCCACCGACGAGCATGGGCTGGGCTTCTTCGACGGCACCCACCTCTATGAGCACGAAGACCCACGCCAGGGCCACCAGCCCGATTGGGGCACCTACGTCTTCAACTACGGCCGCAATGAAGTCACCCAATTCCTGATCAGCAACGCCATCTTCTGGCTGGAAAAATATCACATCGACGGCCTGCGCGTCGACGCCGTCGCCTCGATGCTCTATCTCGACTTCTCGCGCAAGCCGGGTGAATGGGTGGCCAACCGGTACGGCGGCCGCGAGAACCTGGACGCCATCGCCTTCATCCGCCGCTTCAACGAGGAGCTCCACCGTCTTTACCCCGACGCGATCACCATCGCCGAGGAATCGACATCCTTCCCCGGCGTGACGCGCGCCACGAGCGAGGGCGGCCTCGGCTTCGACTACAAGTGGAACATGGGGTGGATGAACGACACCCTGAAGTACTTCAAGAACGAGCCAATTTACCGCTCGTACCACCACGGCAATCTCACTTTCTCTCTGCTCTATGCCTTCAGCGAGAAGTTTCTGCTCCCCTTCTCCCACGATGAGGTAGTGCATCTGAAGCGGAGCATGCTGGACAAAATGCCCGGCGACGTCTGGCAGAAATTCGCCAATCTGCGCCTGCTCTACGCTTACCAGTGGAGCCATCCCGGCAAGAAGCTGTTGTTTATGGGGGGCGAATTCGGCCAATGGCAGGAGTGGAGCGAGGCCCGCAGCCTGGATTGGCACCTGCTGGACAGCGACCCCAAGCACCGGCAATTGCAGGCATGCGTGCGCCGGCTGAACGAACTGTACGCGGCCGAGAGTGCCCTTCACGAGGAAGATTACTCGTGGGAAGGGTTCCAGTGGATCGACCTGCACGACTACGAGCGGAGCATCCTGGCCTTCTCACGCCGCTCGCCGTCCAACGGCGAGACGATGCTGGTCATCGTCAACTTCACGCCCATCGTCCGCCACGGCTACCGGCTGGGCGTGCCTGAGGCGGGGACGTACGAGGAAATTTTCAACACCGACGCGGCCGAGTTCGGCGGCAGCAACGTCGTCAACGAACCGCGCCCCAGCACCGAAGCTTCGTGGCAAGGGCACAACCACTCCATCGAGTTGATCTTGCCGCCGCTTGGCGCGGTGTACTTGAAGCGGGTGGCTGATGAGTGAGTCAGGCGAGCGGCTTTACCCGCTTCTGTTTGCCCCCGTGCTGAAGAGCTACATATGGGGCGGCCGCAATCTGGCGCACCTCTATGCCCGGCCTCTACCAGAGGGCAAGGTCGCCGAGAGCTGGGAGATAGCGGGGCACGAGCATGGGACAACGCTCGTCGCCAACGGCCACTACGCGGGCCAGCCGCTGACGGCTATTCAGGCGGAGTTGGGCCTGGACCTTATCGGCCGCCGCAATGCCTGGGCCTATAAGCGGGGCAAATTCCCTCTGCTGATCAAGCTTCTCGACGCCCAAGACAAACTATCGGTGCAGGTGCATCCCGACGACGACTACGCCACTCGTCACGAAGGCAACGAACTGGGCAAGACCGAGATGTGGGTCGTCCTCCATACCGAACCGGAAGCAGCGATCATCCTGGGGCTGCGTCGTGGGACTACAGCCGAGAGCTTCCGCCGAGCGATAGAAACCGGAGACGTTGAGGGACAACTCCACCACGTCCCCGTCGCAGCCGGTGACTTCGTCTGCGTCCCCAGCGGCACGATCCACGCCATTTTGGGCGGCATCGTCATTGCCGAGATTCAACAGAACTCCAACACCACCTACCGCGTGTTCGACTGGAACCGCACCGAAAACGGCCGCCCACGTCCGCTCCACATCGACAAGGCCATGGACGTGACCGACTTCGCCCGTATCGAGCCGAGCGTCGGCCGCCCGCGTCCACTTGACGCACCACCCGGTGTGCGCCGCGAGTTGCTGTGCGACAATCGGTACTTCACGACGGAGCGAATCGAGATTGAGGCCGGGGCCGAATTCACCGGGGAATTGACGGGCGAGACGCTGGAGATTTGGGGAGTAATTAGCGGGTCGGCTACGATCAACGACACCCCGCTCAACGCGGTGCAGTTCACACTGCTGCCGGCGGCCATGGGGCCATATCGCCTTACCACGGCCGGCCACGCTGTCTGCCTGCGGACATACGTGTCAGAACACTCTTAAGAACGATGCCACCAGAGACGCGAATCTACCAGAAGAAAATCTGCCTGCTGGGCGACTTCGCCGTCGGCAAGACGAGCCTTATCCGCCGTTTCGTCGAGGGACGATTTGACGAGAAGTACCTCACGACCGTTGGCGTTGTCGTTTCGCGCAAGCAGATCACCAATTCGGATTACGCGGTCAATCTGCTGATCTGGGATCTGGCGGGTGGCCGGGACTTTTCCCACACTGGATATCTTGCCGGGCTGGCGGGCGGGCTCATCGTGTGCGACCTGACAAGGGCGACGACTCTGGCCTCGTATGCTACCTACGCTCTGCAGATACGAGCGGCAAACCCTCGCGCTCCAATCATCCTGTTGGCGAACAAGAGCGACCTGGCTGATGAACGCGCCATCTCCGACGAGCAGCTGCGAGCGATGGCCGCCGAGCATGCCGCCCCCCTCTTCACCACCAGCGCCAAGACGGGCGAGAACGTGGAACTGGCCTTCACGATGTTGACTGCGGATCTGGTTGCCGATACGGGTTCATAGAACTCATCTCGTACACCTTTACCAGCCGACGACGGCGCTTGAGTTGAATATCTCCCTTCTCAAGAATGTTGAACAGATGGCCCACTGCGTCGGCCGTCGGTTCGCTGAGCAGAATTCGGCCGCCTGCGGCCAACGAACTCAAGTGGAAGGCCACATTGGTGGCATCGCCTACCACCGCGTAACGGAAGCGCTGCTGTGCACCAAGATAGCCCGAGATGACATTGCCTGTGCTGATGCCCACGCCGAACGAGACGGCCGGAAAGCGCGCGTCCGACTGGACGGCGAAGCTTGCCAGGCTCGTTTGTATGTCGATGGCCGCCCGAACAGCCCGCTCGGCATGATCGGGCTGCTCTGTGGGCAAATTGAAGACGCCCATGATCATATCCCCCACCATCTGCACTAGCGCGCCATCGTGGCGCAGGACAGCCTCCGAAACGACGGCAAGGTAGGCATTCAGGAATTCGAGCGTGTCCGATGGATGATATGCTTCGGCCACGGCGGTGAAGTCGCGCATGTCGGCGAAAAGGATCGTCGCCTCGCGAATCGTCTCGCCGCCGGGCCTGGGAAGCTCCCGGCTGCTCATCATCATCTCGGCCACGCTCTTCGGGACGAGCCGGTTGAGCAAGTAGTTGAGCCGCTCGTTGGCTAAGGTTAGTTGAGCGGACATGAGTTGGACCTCGTTGCGCTGCTGTTGCAACAGTTGCTCCTGAAGCGCCTGGCGGGTGACGTCAGCAGTAGTCAACAGCAATTCTCCGGTCCCATCGGCCAGTCGCATCACCCCTATGTCGAAGTAATTGCCCAGACCATCGGCCGACGGCCGGAACACCTGCTCCAGTCGAAACCCTTCTTCCCCTTCCCTTAAATCGATGAGCAACGCCTCGCTGCCGACCAACTCCGGTATGGCCTCAGTGACTTCTTTTCCCAGATAGTCGTTCAGAGGCCGGTCCAGCCACCGCGCGACTTGGGAGTTGCCCATGAGTATTTCCAAGCGCGCGCTAAGCAGCAGAAAGCCGATATGATAGACTTCAGTAGTCAGCGTGACCAGGCCGTTCTTCAGTAGCTCTTCCATAAAATGAATCTTCTTCGCTCATGGTTTGCGCTTTAACGCTCCCCCCAAACGCGCTAAAGTGCGCATTACGAGCGGGCTCATTATCTGGGCACGATGTTATAGCCACTTGTCATTCTTGCCGAATGTGATACTATTCATTCGCTCTCACGCCCTCAATTAGGATTGAAGGCTATTACCGGAGGATTTGAATTGGCTAATATTGAATCTGCGAAGAAACGCATCCGTCAGACGGAGAAGAGAACCGAGCGAAACCGGCATTACCGGGCGGCCGCCCGCACGCACGTCAGGAAGGTTCGCCGTCTGATCGCCGAGAACAAGCTTGATGAGGCTGAATTGGCCGCCCGCGAGGCTTACAAGACCCTTGATAAGGCCGCGCGCAAGCACATCATTCACCCCAGCAACGCCGCGCGTCGCAAGGGCCGTCTCATGGCTGCCCTGTCGGCCGCTCGTTCCGGCGACGCGTCCGCCAGCAAGTAAGCAGACAAAGACCGGAGACACCTTCTCCGGCTCACGAGAATTAAAAAGAGCACCGTCCAGCGCGGCGGTGCTCTTTTTTGCGTTGTGTCTGTTTTAAGGCCAGTTGGCTTTCGGCTTTATTCCGGCAGCAGTTCGTCGTCCTCCGCCAGAGGATCGATCCGCAGCATGTACCCCTGACCGCGCACCGTCCTCAGTAACAGCGGCTGGCTGGGGTCATCTTCGATGCATTCGCGAACCCAGCGGATGTGGACGTCGAGCGTGCGCGTGTCTCCCACAAAGTCGGTGTCCCACACCATCTGCATCAGTTCCGGCCGCGTCAGCAATTGGTTCGGGTGGCGCATGAAGCTCTCCAGCAGGAGCGCCAGCTTGGGTGTCAACGAGAATTCCCCTCGCCCCGCCACGTCCACAGAGCGCTTGTTACGATAGAGGGTGATTCGGCCATAGCGGACGATCTCTTCCTTGCTGTAATCGACGGGAAGCAAAGCGCGGACGCGATTCAGCAATTTGCGCGGCGAGAAGGGGCGCTCGAGGTAAACGTCGGCATAGGCGGAGCGATCCTCTTCTTCACCATTGGCACGGCTATGGATAATTGGCACGTGCTCGGCCTGGCGACGTAGCCGACGACAGTTGCGAACACCGTTTGAACGCATGGTGGACGCGTCAAAGATGATTAAATCCGGCGTATTTTTCTCAAGCCAACGCTGCGCCTCTGCGCCTGTTCGCACGGTGACGGTCTCGTAACTAGCTTTCTGGAGCATCGTTGCCAAGGTCTCGCGACCGGCATTCTGACCCTCCACCAGCAAAACCTGCGGACTTGACCCCATTACTACTCCTGTTCCCTGTTAAGAAATTTCGATTATAAACCCTCTCGGCTTTGAGGCAACCCCAACCTTTCGATTATTCACCCGTTTTATCTTGCGATTCATCTGGCGGATCAGTATTATGGTTTGAATGCAGAACTGGCCCCGACTTTTGTTCCAGTGGGAATGGCTGTTTTTGCTCTTCCTTCTGCCGGTATTCCTCTTTCCCGAGGGGTTTCGTGGCCTTGTGCTGCTGGTTATTCCCTTGTTGTGGCTCAATCGCAAGTTCATCACCGGGCGCTTTTTCCCTTCCACACCCTACAACATCCCGATCTTCACGCTATTGGTTATGCTGGCGCTCAGCCTGCTCGTCACCTTCGATTTCGAGCTCAGCTTGCCCAAGATTTCCATGCTGCTGTTCGGCGTGGCTCTGTTTTTCGCCACCGTCGAGTACAGTCGCAATGTCTCCGTATGGCCTGTCCTGGTTGTCTATCTCATCCTTGGCGTACTGATGGCCCTCGTCGGTCTGGTGGGGGTTGTTTGGGAGCCCCCCTTTCACTTCCTCAACGGCATCGGCCGGCTCTCGGCCGCTCGCGTACCCGGCACGGTTGACGGCATCATCAATGCCAATGAGCTGGCCGGTGTTCTGTGTTGGATCGCGCCGATTATGCTCGCTTGTTCCATCGGTCTGAGTGAAAAGCTGTGGAACAGATACCGTCCCTTCTACGTGGCGCTGCTCTTCGCTACTGGGGTATGTGTCTTCCTTCTCATCGCCACCGGATCCAGGGGAGGTATTTTTGCTTTCGCCGCCGGCGCGGTGACGACCCTGGCTTTATTTTCGACAGGGCGCTGGCGGCTGGTGCTGATCATAGCCGTCAGTGTCATTTTGCTAATTCTGGCCGCTTACGTAAATAGTCGGGGCGGCCAGGACATCGTCGGCGACACGCTGGGCCTCAGCGGGCGGTTTGAGATTTGGTCCCGTGCGCTCCTCGTCATCCGTGATCACCCGCTCATGGGCGTCAGCGTCAATGGTTTCCGGCGCATCGTGACCGTCCTCTACCCCTTGTTCAGCATCGCCGAGAACATCGATCTGGCCCACGCGCACAATCATCTACTGCAGGTAGCCTTGGATCTTGGGCTGCCGGGAATGGTTGCCTATCTGGGGTTGTGGTTGATCAGCGCCGGTTTGCTTTGGGCGGCCGTCCGTTCGGTCATTAGCCGCCACGCCCGAAGCCACCCATACTACACGCTGCTGGCGGGCCTGGCCGGAGCGTACGTGGCCGGCTGGATGTTTGGCATCGTCGACGCCGTCGCCCTCGGCTCCCGACCTTCGTTCATGTGGTGGCTACTGCTAAGCCTGACGGCATCGACCCACTACGCGGTAGTTTACTCTGGCGAGCGGCTGCGTCCCTATCGACGGAGCAAGTCGCAAGCCACCACCGATGGATCATACAGCGGCGTTGTGGCGCCGGCGGTCTACTCAAGACAGCGCTAAGGAATCTTGCGCGAGGCACACCCCCCGCGTATAATGGTGAACGTATCGCGGCATTGGTGAAGTGGTATCACAGCAGCTTCCCAAGCTGTTATCACGGGTTCGAATCCCGTATGCCGCTCTCACCTCTTCCTGACTTGCCCCGCTCCGGGGTCTCCAGCTTGAGGCGAATCTCCCCCAGCGTGATCACATCCCCGGCCGAGACGACGACGGGATCGGTCAACGGCGCGTCGTTGATCAGCGTCCCGTTGCGGCTGCCCAAATCTTCCAGCCACCACTGCGTGTCCCGCCAGGACAGCAGCGCGTGCTCCCCTGATATGTAGTTATCGTCGAGGGTGATCGTATTGCGGCTGTTGCGGCCGATAGAAGTGACCGGCGTCAGATCGATCAGCGTGTCTACAGGCAGCGTGGACGAGTGACTGGCGATCACCCGCAGCGTGCCCAGCGGCGTCGCCTGATCTGCCCCCAGCAGTCGCGCTACCCGCAGATCGCGCAGCAGGAACCAGAACAGGAGCCCCAAAAAGGCCAACAGCACGACCGCCCCGGCCAGCCGCAGCAGAAACAGAACGATGGTTGGACTCATTCTTCCGGCTTAAGTAGCGTCGAGTCCCCCTCGTCGGACTCGACGGGCAACGGCGCAGCCAATCCCTCGTCCCGCCCCTCGCCGTAGACCAGGAAAATATCACTCAACGTGATGACGTCCCCCGGTCGCAGAATGTGCTCGGCCGTCTTGACGCCGTTGACGAAGGTGCGCCCGTGGCGGCTCACGTCGTAGAGAACGAAGTACCGCTGTCGCCAGCGAATCTGGGCATGATGGCGGCTGATCGACGGCGCGTCGAGCACGATGTCGTTATCGATGCGACGGCCGATGCGAATGACTGCCCGATCCAGCTGGATATGCTGCCGCCCCTGGACGATCAGAAAGGCGTCGGCCTCTTTGATCGCCGTCTGAATGCTGTCCTTCTGTTCCACGAATTGAACAGCAGTGTTGAGCACACCCGCATCTTCCTCGATTGTGGCTACGACGTGGGCCGAACGCGCCTTCTCGTCGGGGTGGGCCACAATGACGATCGCCGGCGGTCGCTTCAGGTGTACTCCCTTCCGCCCGGCCATTAGGGTCACGTAATCCCCCACCTGCTGCTGCAGAACGGGTAACTCCGCCTCGATCTCCCGGTAATCGTTGGGGTTGACCAAGACCTTGAAATGGTTGGGCGTCTGGCTGTTTTCGTTGGACGTCTCGTAATAGCGAGACAGATGCGTCGCCAATTGGAATGGGTCGAGCGACTGGCCACCGAGCCAGGTGAATGGCTCCTCGACCACCCTGCGCAACATGTTTTCGAGACGCGAGAGGGGAGAACGCTTCATCATTTCGATTATAGGGGTGGGTATAAGGGCGGTCAACGGGAATTGCCATATCATGGGTGGACAGTATACTTTCCGTTACTTATCAATGAGCGGGCGATGAGCGCCCGGCAGGAATCACCTATGACGACCGGCAGGCAGATACGCTTGACCTCCCTGGCCTCTTGCGCCGGTTGAGCGTCCAAGCTGGCTCCAGCGGCGCTGGAGCAAATTTTGGAGCCACTACGCGGCATGTTTAAGGCGGAAGAGTTCCCCGATCTACTCGTCGGCTTGTCGGCGGCCGATGACGCGGCCGTCTACCGGCTGAACGACGAGCAGGCGATCATCTCGACGACCGACTTCTTCCCGCCCGTCGTGGATGACCCGTATGATTTCGGGGCCATTGCCGCCGCCAACGCCATGTCCGATGTCTATGCGATGGGCGGCAAGGTACTGTTTGCCATTAACCTGGTGGCCTTCCCCGACTCGCTCGACAGGAGCATCCTCAGCGAGATATTGCGCGGCGGCGCGGAGAAGGTGGCCGAGGCGGGAGGCGTCGTTGTCGGCGGCCACAGCGTCAACGACAAGGAGCCGAAGTACGGTCTGGCCGTCACCGGCATCATCCATCCCGACGCCGTGCGGCAAAAGGGGGGCGCCCGGCCCGGCGACGCGCTGCTGCTGACCAAGCCTCTTGGCGTGGGCATTGTAACGACGGCGCTGAAGCGGGAAGCGGCCGAAGAGGGACATGTGGCCGCGGCCGTGGCCAGCATGAAGCGGCTCAACCGGGACGCAGCGACCGCTGCGCTGGCCGCCGACGCCCACGCCATGACCGACATCACCGGCTTCGGTCTGCTGGGTCACAGCCGCGAAATGGCCGAGCCGTCGGCCGTCGATTTCCACTTCCGCTTCTCGGCCTTGCCCTGGCTGCCGGGGGCGGAACAGTATGCCGAAGCGGGCGCCTTCCCCGGCGGAATGGACAACAACGCCCGCCACTTCGGCCCGTGGGTGAGCTTCGGTGAAGGCGTCGAGTACCGCCAGCAGGACATGCTCTTCACCCCGGAAACATCGGGCGGCCTGCTCATCGCCATGGCCCCCGAAAGCGTGGCGCGATTCCAGGAACTAATCCCCGATTCGGCCGTCATCGGCTCCGTCGCCGAGGGCGAAGGCCGGATCAGAGTTGACATCTAGAGGAGTTGAACGAATGGACAAGTTGTCGCAAGTGCGTGAGAGTCTGGACAAGTGGCGTGTCGACGGCCTGCTGATTACCAGCCCGGCCAACCGGCGCTGGCTCAGCGGCTTCACCGGCTCGGCCGGGATGCTGCTGGTGACGAAAGACCGCGCCATCCTCTCGACTGATTCCCGCTATTGGGAGCAGGCTGAACGGCAGGCCCCCGACTTCGAACTGTTCCGCGCCCGCGGCAACAAGGACGATATGACCAACTTCCTCGACACGGGTGGGGCAAAGCGGATCGGCTACGAGTCGAAGCACGTTTCGGTGGCCGACTTTCGTCGCTTCCAACGCGAAAAGGCGTTCCGCTGGCGGGCGCTGCCGGTCACAGTGGAGCCCTTCCGGGCGATCAAGACGGCCGAGGAGCTGGCCGCCATTCGCGCGGCGACACGCATCACCGACGATACTGTCTCTCAAGTACCCCATCTGGCAAAGCCGGGGGTGACGGAGCGGGAGATCGCCTGGGAACTGGAGAAGTTTATGCGCGACGCCGGCGCTGACGGCCCGGGCTTCCCCATCATCGTCGCCGGCGGGCCGAACAGCGCCCTGCCCCACCACCGCCCCAGTGACCGGCCGCTGGTCGAAGGTGATCTCATCGTTGTCGATCTCGGCGCGGCCGTCGACGGTTACACCAGCGATCTGACCCGCTCCTTCCATCTGGGCGAGTCACCCGACGACACCTTCTGGACGATCTACAACACCACCCTCAAGGCCCAGGTCGCCGCCATAGAAGGCATTCGCCCCGGCGCGACGGGCAAGGAAATTGACGCTCTGGCCCGCGACATCATCAAGGCCGCAGGATACGGTGACAACTTCGGCCACGGCACCGGCCACAGCCTGGGGTTGGAGATCCACGAGTCGCCGCGCTTCAGCTGGGCATCGGACAAGGATGTCCTGCAGCCCGGTGTCGTCATGACCGTGGAACCGGGTATCTACCTCTCCGGCTATGGTGGAGTGCGTATCGAGGATCTCATTCTGGTGACCGAGGATGGCGGGGAGTATCTGAGCGCCGCGCCGAAGTCGCCGCTTATTCCGATTTCGTAGGCGGATACACTTGGGCCAGTAGTGGAACGGTCTGCCGCCAATCGAAGCGGGCGGCGAAGTGGCGCGCGGCCGTGCCCAGTCGCTCGCGTTCGGCGGGATCATCCAGCAGCCGCAAGACGGCGCTGGCCCACTCGTCCGGCGTGTCGGCCAGCACCAGGTGCTCGCCGTCGGTCGCGCCGATGCCCTCCGCCCCGATAGTTGTGGAGAGGATCGCCTTGCCGGCGGCCATCGCCTCGATGAGCTTGAGTCGGCTGCCACTGCCAACGCGCAAGGGAGCGACGTAGAGTTCGGCACCGGAGAGGTAGGGCTGAATTGACGGCACGCGCCCGGTCACGGTGATGCCCGGCACGTGGCGCAACCCGTCCAGCCGGTGATCGGGCTTTTGGCCGACGATCGCCCAGGTTGTTTGCGGCCGTTGGGCGATGATTCGCGGCCACACGGTCTCGGCGAACCACAGCACGCCGTCGACGTTGGGCCGATAATCCATTTTGCCGGTGAAGACGAGATCGTAGCGCAACCCGTCGAGTGACGGCTCGGGCAAGTTATATTCGCCTACGTCGATCGTATTGGGGATGACGGTGATCGTTCGGTTGGGGGCCAACGTCTGCAGGTGCCGACGATCCACGTCGCTGACCGCAATTGCCGCGTCCGCCTCGCTTAGCGCCCAACGCTCATAGGCCGCCAGACGGCCAACCTGAATAAGCGAGTAGAGCGCCGCCGGCCACCGTCCCGGCTGGGCGAGGTCCGTCCTGAGGGCGCGCCGCTGCAGCTCTGTCTCGGCGTTGTGGCAATCGAGCACCACCCTGACCGACGGAAAAGTGGCGCGCGCCACGCGCATATACTCCACTAATTCCAATCCTTCGATCTGCACGGCATCGAAACTGCCGCCGTTCAACACGTCTACTAGAGCGGTCTGGAACGCCTTGCTCCACAGCCGCAGCGTCAGGTCCGGTTTCTTCGTGCGCAGCAGTTGCTGAATCCGGTCTGACCGGGTACGCACGGGCGAGGGCACAGGCGGCCGCACGTGGGCCAACGCCTGCAATGGTTCGAGTTCCGGTTGCTGGTCCCATTCGGCGAAGCTTAGCAAGGTAACCTCGTGGCTGTGGGCCAGCGCCTTGAGCATGTGAAGATTGCGCAGGCTGGTGCCCTGCTGTGGCGGGTACGGCAGTTGGGGGGTCAGCATCAGGATGCGCGCCATTACCTCACCCTTCGCCTTGATAGACAGCCATCGCCGCCGCGGCCGTCTTGTCCCACGAAAAGTTGCTCGCCTGCGCCAAGCCCGCCGCGGCCAGATTGTCGGCCAGTGTCCTATCACCCAGTACGGAGCCCAGAGCCTCAGCCCAGGCGTCGACGTCGTCGGGATCGAGCAGCAACCCCGCGGCGCCAACCACTTCGGGCAGCGAACCGCGATTGCCGGCCACAACCGGGCAACCGGCGTGCATCGCCTCAAGCGCCGGCAGCCCAAACCCTTCGTAGTGGGACGGGAACGCCAGCACCCCCGCCAGCCGGTAGAGGTGGGCCAGCTTGACGTCGCTCAGCCCGCTCAAGTGGATAACATGGTCGCGCAGTCCCAGCTCGTCGATCGTGGCGAATATCTCGTCATAGATCCAACCCTTCCCGCCCACCAGCACCAGCGACGCGGCCGTCTCGCCCATGGCGCGCAATTGGTGGTAGGCGCGCAGCAGTGTGGGGATGTTCTTGCGCGGTTCTAATGTGCCGACGGACAGGATGAACCCCGCCGCCAGTCCCAGCTCCGCCGCCGTCGCCGCCATCTCGTCGGCCGAATAGACGGCCGTGTAAACGGGGCCGGCGGCTAAATAGACCGTCGACACTTTATTTGGCGGCACATTGAGCATGTTGATGAGATCGTCGCGGGTCGCTTCGCTGTCGGCCATGATGTGGTCGGCCGCCCCCACCGCCCACTCGATCTGTCCCGCGTAGTAGCGGCGACTCTCTTCGGTCAGGAATTGGGGGTAATATAGAAAGGTCAGGTCATGGACGGTGATGACCCGCCTGACCGACGGCAGCGCGGGCGGAATGAAGTCGGGGCTGTGGAAGACGTCGAGCCCCTGCCCTGCCAGTTCGAATGCCAATGTATATCGTTCGAAGCGATGGTGGCAGGGTGTCCACAAATCGCTACGCGAAAAATTCCCGGTATCCAATGGCTGGAACGATCTCTTCTCCCGTCGGCTGTGGAAAATGGTGAAGCGGCTGTCTTCGTCGGGCTGCCGGCCCAACGCGCGAATGAGGTGGATCGTGTACTGGCTGATCCCCCCCATCTGGTAGGTCGGTAGCCGGCAATCGATGCCGATATGGCTGCCTGAGTCGCCGGTACGCATACTTAAATTGTATGGCGGATGAGGGAACGCGGGCAAGTTGGCCCAGCGCAAGGGCGATTAGTATAATGACCCGCAACGCCATATTGTGAATTCATCCCCAAGAGGCGTGGAGATTACCCATGACAAAGATGACTGCTACCAAACCAGCCGGCAACACCCTTGAGCAAGAGCTCGGCGAGTTTCGCAAGCGATTGGAGTGGCTCGATGAAGAGCGCCGCAAAACCGCGCGCAAACTTGCCGAATTAGAGCAGCGCAACGAACTGCAGGAGCGGGAGCTGGCCAGCCGCGAGCGGCGCATTCAGGAGTTGGAAAAGCAGCTGTCGGTGGTCAACACTCAACTCTCGCGTATCCCAATGGTAGATACGCAGCTGTCCCAATTTAAAGACGACATCGTCAAGATGATCGAGCAGTATGACAAGCGGCGCATCGAGGCTGAGCGCGAGCTTGACCGGCTGCGTCGCGTGGAGCACGAAGCCACCAACCGCGCCATCGCCGACATCCGCAAGGAGCTGCCGGCTATCGGCCGCATTGAGCAGGAACTTCCGCTGCGGCAGGCCGAAGAGGCGCGCCTGGCCAACCTGATCGGCGTGCAACAGAATACCATCACCCAACTGACAACCATGGTCGAGAACGTCGAGCGCTCGCTCACGTTCCTGGAAGAGAAAGAGAAGCAGGACAGCCGCAACATCGGCGAGATCCAGGCCACCCTGCTGGAGATCAGCAAGCGCTGGGAGCCGATCGCCAATCGCATCGAGATCTTGCAGCAAAACCTGGCCAAGGTGCAGACGACGGCCCAGACGACGGGCGAAGCGCAGGTGCTGCTCCGCAAGAGCATCAGCGATTGGACGGAGCAAGTGCAAATCGGCGAGCACGAGCGCAACCAGCGCCTGGCCAGTTGGCAGCGGGCTATGGACGAGCATGAGGCCGCGTTCCAACGCTTCAACCAGGATTGGGTGAAGTTCAACAACCAGTTCAATGACTCGAAGACGGCCGTCGAAAACATGCGCGCGCTGCAAATCCATCTGGAAAAGCAACAGCGCGAAGCCAACGAGCTCATCCGAGTCGAGTCGAAGCGCATGGAGTCCCGCTGGGAACAATTCACCCAAGAAGATGCGCGCAAGTGGAAGAACTTCGAATCTGATGCGCTACAACGCTTGTCGATCAACGACCGGCGTGAGCGCGAATTGCGCGAGCAGATTCACACATTGGAAACGGAGCTGGAGCGGCTCGAAAACGAGCTCAACACGCTGATTCGCGTCCAGACGGCGCAATCAGAGGCGATCAAAAAGTGGCCGCTGTCATGGCTCGAAGAGGTGGAGAAGGCGCTGGATCAAAATCCCAACCGCCGCCGTCAGCCCGCGCTCGTTCCTGTCCGCGAAGAGTAGCCGCCCACATGCACGTTATCGGCACCGCCGGTCACGTCGATCATGGAAAATCGACACTCGTCCAGGCCCTGACCGGTATCGACCCCGACCGGCTGGCCGAAGAGAAAGCGCGGGAGATGACCATCGACCTCGGCTTTGCCTGGCTTGAATTGGACGGGCAAGAGGCGGGCATCATCGACGTGCCGGGCCACCGGGACTTCATCGAGAATATGCTGGCCGGCGTGGGGGGCATCGATCTGGCCCTGTTCGTCATCGCCGCCGACGAGGGGGTGATGCCCCAAACGCGCGAACACCTCGCTATTCTCGACCTGCTCGAAGTCAGCCACGCCGTCATCGCCCTCACCAAAAGCGACCTTGTAGACGATCCCGACTGGCTGGAACTTGTGCTGCTTGAGGTCAACGACGTCCTGCAGGCCACGGCACTGGCCGGTGCGCCAATCATCCCCGTCTCCGCGCGGACGGGGGCGGGCATCGGCGAGCTGCGGGGGACGCTGAGCGAGGCGCTGCGGCAGATCGCCCAACCGGTAGATTGGGGGCGGCCGCGTCTGCCCATCGACCGCATCTTCTCGCTGCCCGGCTTCGGGACGATCGTCACCGGCACGTTGATGGACGGCAGCCTGCGCGTCGGCGACGAGATCGAGGTGCAACCGGGTGGTCAAGTGGGACGCATCCGCGGCCTGCAAACCCATAAAACAAAGCGCGATGTCGCCCTGCCCGGCAGTCGCGTGGCGATCAATCTGACGGGCATCGACAAGGACGAGCTGGGCCGGGGGCAAGTCGTGGGGCGCAAGGGGCAACTGCGCCCTACCCGGCTGCTCGACGTCCTCTACCGCCATTTGCCGGACGCCGACGCGTCGCTAACCCACAACGCCCAGGTGAAACTGTTCGCCGGCTCGGCCGAGGTGACGGCCCGGGCGCGCGTCATCGCCGCCGAGGAGATCGCCCCCGGGCAGGAAGGGTTTGTGCAATTCGCGCTAGACGCACCAGTGGCCGCTGTGCGCGGCGAACGGCTGATCATCCGACGGCCGTCGCCGGGCAGCACCTTGGGCGGCGGTCGTGTGCTCGATCCCCTCCCCGGACGGCGCCACCGTCGCTTTCGCGACGACGTGGCCGAACGCTTCCGGACGCTGGCCCAGGGTTCCCCGCTGGAGCTGCTGCCGGCGACGCTCATCCGGCTCGGCCCCCTGTCCCCGGCGGCGCTGCTGGAAAAGGCCGGGCTGAACGGCGACGAAGGGGCGGCCTATTTGGCGGAGCTTATCGTGGATGGAGAGATCGTTGACTTGGGCAAGGTGGTGATCGCCGCCGCGATGTGGAACGGCCTGAGGGAGCGCGCGCCGCTGGAGTTGAGCCGGTATCATCAGGAGTTCCCGATGCGCCGAGGAATGCCGCGCGAGGCGTTGCGCGGCAAGCTGCAGATCGCTCCGCCGGTATTCAACCCGTTACGCGAGGCTCTGGCGCGGGAAGGAGTCATCGTCGAATCAGACGACGCCACTCTCAAGCTCCCCGAGCATCAGGTGCGTTTCACCGAAGAGCAGGAGCAGGCGATCGCCCGGCTCATGGACACATTCGCCGAGCAAGGCATCCTCTCCCCGAGCGTCAAAGAAGCCAAAGCCATGGTGGGCGAGGAGACATATTTTGCGCTGATCGACCTCGGCCGCATCAAACCGGTTAACGATGAAGTGGTGTATGCGGCCGAGCTGTACGACCAACTCATTCGCAAATTGAGCGACTATCTGCATGAGAAAGGCTCCCTCTCTGCCCCCGAAGCGCGCGATCTGCTTGGCGCCAGCCGTAAGTACGCCATTGCCCTGCTGGAGCACATGGACGAACTGCGCATCACCCGCCGCTCGGGCGATGTTCGCCTGCCCGTCCGCCCCCACTCCCCTGAAATTTTTACCTAATCATAACGCGCTACACTTGACATATAGTTATCTGGCATTTATCATTATGTCATGTGTTGCCGGCACGGGTTATTTGTGCTGGCTTGTCCTAAATCGCAGACGTCGTCCACACTCCATCGGAGCGACTGCGGTTTAAACAGGAGCGTCTTCAATGAACAGGTGGCAAGCTTTCGGAAGAGTACGTCTACTCCTCGTCTCGCTATTTCTGTCTCTCTTTGTCATCCTCGCCCTCAGCAGCAGCTCGATGAACCTGAGCGCGCAAGGCGGCTCGTGGGAGGGCAAGTACTGGAATAATCTCAATCTCTCCGGCAACCCCGTCCTGACGCGGCAAGACGCCGGCATCAACTTCGATTGGGGCGGCGGCTCGCCCGCGCCGGAAGTATTTGCTGACCAATTCTCCGCGCAATGGACGCAGTCGGCGAATCTGCCGGCCGGGACGTACCGCTTCTCGGCCACGACCGACGACGGCATGCGCGTCTGGGTCGACAACGTCATGATCATCGACTCCTGGTTCGACAGCCAGGCCCATACGATCACCGCCGACGTCTTCCTGAGTGCCGGCACCCACACCATCACCGTCCACTATTACGAGGCGGGCGGCATGGCCGTGGCCAAGATGAACTACGTCCAGATAGGCGGCCAACCCACCCCGCCCCCGCCCAGCAACCAGGTGTGGTACAACGAGTACTTCGCCAACCCGAACCTGAGCGGTACCCCCGCGCTGACGGGCACGACGTCGGCCGTCAACTTCAACTGGGGCTTCGGCTCGCCCGCGCCCGGCTTCCCGGCCGACTTCTTCTCCGTCCGCTGGACGCGCAATGCTCCGTTTGAGAGCGGCCGCTACCGCTTCACGGTCACGGCCGACGACGGCGTGCGGGTGTGGGTCAACAATAATCTGATTATCGACCAGTGGCGTATCCAGGCTCCGACGACGTTCAACGCCGAGATCAACCTCTCGGCCGGGGAAGTGCCGGTGAAGGTCGAGTACTTCGAGAACACGGAACGGGCGCAGATCACCCTGACATGGACGAAGATCGCCTCGCCGCCAACCCCACCCACCGGGGCCTATCGCGCCGAGTACTTCAACAACGCCACGTTGTCCGGCTCGCCGGTGCTGGTGCGCGACGAAGCGGCCGTCAACTACAATTGGGGCCACGGCTCACCCGCGCCCCAGGTTCCCGTCGATCGCTTCTCCGCCCGCTGGACGACGAACCTGAACCTGCTTCCGGGGCGCTATCGCTTCTCGGCGTCGAGCGACGACGGTGTGCGCGTATGGGTCAACAACCAGTTGCTCATCGACGCCTGGTTCGATCGCCCCGTGAGAACGTTCACGGCCGAGGCCGACCTGTCGGGCACGGTGCCGGTTCGCATCGAGTATTACGAAAACACAAACCTGGCCGAGATGCGCTTCTCCTATACCCAACTGTCCGGACAACCGGGCACGGGCGGGCCGGTCGCCGGCACCGCCACCGTGACCTCGTACCGGCTGAACGTTCGGCGCGGGCCGGGAACCAACTTCGCCATCATCACGAAGTTGAGCACCAACAACGTCGTCAACCTGACCGGCTTCCGTAACGGCGACGCGACGTGGGTGCAGGTGGCCTTGCCCAATGGCACCACCGGCTGGGTAAGCGCGCTCTACGTGCGCACCAGCGTCCCCGTCAGCAGCCTGACGCCGGTGACGGGCACTACGCCGCAACCGCCGCCGCCTTCGGGCGCAATGGGCACAGTCATCACCGGCGCGCTCAACGTGCGCACTGGACCGGGCGTCGAGTTCCTGGCCTTCACGACGATCAACAACGGCGCGACCGTCCGCCTGCTGGGGCGCAATGCTGCGGGCACATGGGTGAAGATCATCCTGAACGACGGCCGCCAGGGATGGGTCAACGCCTCCTTCCTGAACCTCAATGTCTCCGTCGGCACGCTGCCCGTTCTAAACATCTGATCCGCAGACGTTTCCGGCATCGCGAACCAAGAGCCTCCCTGTCCTCGCGCGGGGAGGCTTTTTTGTCGGGCAGTGCTACAATTAAGCCTGTCCAATCCACATAGGGCATCACTTCGACTACCGAAGCGGAAGGTGCAATGTTTTCCTTCGAAATCCCCTCACTCACCGGAGATGTCCTCTTCGGCGCGATCCTGATTTTTCTACTACGCGTCTTCGGCATCACCGTCAGCACGCTACGGGTGTTGGTCATGATGCGCGGCAAGAAAATGGCCGCCTTCATCTCAGGCTTCATCGAGGTGCTGACCTACGTCATCGCCATTGGCGCGGTGGTGAACAATCTGGACAACGTCTGGAACGTGCTCGGCTACTGTTTGGGCTTCTCGGTAGGTACGGTGGTCGGCATGGTGCTCGACGAGCGCACCGCCTCCGGTTTTGCCAATGTGCGCATCATCTCTCGCTATAAGGCGCAGAGCATCGTCGAGGCGATCCACGAAGCGGGATTCGGGGCGACGGTAGGCTGGGGCCACGGCCGCGGCGGCACGGTGGGCATGATCGTGGCCGTCGTGAAGCGCAAAGAAGCGGAAAAGGTGTTCGCCATTGCCGAGGCCGTCGACCCCAACGCGTTCATCACCGTGGAAGACACCCGTAGCGTGCGGCGCGGCTACATGCAGGCCGCCACCCATATGCGGTAAGGAACAAAAACAAAGGAGAGCTAACGATGGCAACCATTACTCTTCTTGACGGTAGCCTGAAATTGTCGATTTACTTCGAAGCGGCAGATCGGGAGTTCGAGGACGACATCGGTCTGCGCTTCGAGGAAGATTGCCCCGAAGACGAGAAGATCTTCAAGGCAGACGAGACGACGATCTTCCTAACACCCGAGCAGGCGGCGCTGGTTGTGCTGGAGCTAAATCGAGCGCTGAAGGCGCAGCGGGATGATGCTGCCCGCACCTAGAGCGCTCATATAACATTGTTCGAAGGATTTGATATGACACGCAAGAAAGTTTCCGTGATCGATCTGCAAGCCAAGAAGGAGCGCCGCGAACCGATCACCATGTTAACGGCCTATGATTACACCGGCGCGATGCTGGTGGACGCGGCCGAGATCGATGTCATCCTCGTGGGAGATTCACTGGGGATGGTCATGATGGGGCTGGAGAGCACCGTGCCCGTTACGATGGAGGAGATGCTGCATCACTGCCGCGCCGTCGCTCGTGGGGCGAAATACGCCCATATCGTGGGTGATCTGCCGTTCATGTCCTACCAGACGGACCGGGCCGAGGCAATCCGCAACGCCGGCCGCCTGCTGAAGGAAGGCAACGTTGAGAGCGTCAAGCTGGAAGGCGGCCGCGAAGTAGCCGACACCGTGCGCGCCATCACCGACGCGGGGATCGCCGTGATGGGCCACATCGGCCTGACACCCCAATCGGTCGGCAAGCTGGGCGGCTTCCGGGCGCAGGGGCGCACGGCCGACGCCGCCCACCGCCTGATCGACGACGCTCTGGCGTTGCAGGACGCAGGCTGCTACGCCATTGTCCTCGAAGCCGTGCCCGCCCCGGTAGCCGCGGCCGTCACGCAGCGGCTGCAGATCCC